>CBDUAY010000124.1:0-7171 GCA_965365245.1 uncultured Flavobacteriaceae bacterium
CGGTCCAGCCTTCAGCCTCTGTTTCAGGATCCCTCCAATGGAAGACGATTTCCGGCGCTTTGTTTTCGTATTTCTTTAAAAGATCTTTCATGTTATAGTCTGTTAATGGTCTGTTGTGTATTTCTTTATCTCATATCAAGGATGCACGCCTGATTCAATTCCGGAAGCGCCTTAATTTCAAGTCTGGTAGATCACCCCGCTGCTGTGGTCTTTTCTCGCACCGGTGACACTCTTGAGACAATTTACCTGATTCTGCTGCTTCAACAATCCGAGGAAGGCAAAAATAAGGGCTTCTTTGAACTCTATGATCTCACGATCCGGCAGGACGATCTCTGCCTGGCTGTGAAATTCAATTCTATCAATCAAAAAATCATTGAAGGCTCCCCCGCCCGTGACCAGAACACTGGCTGACTCCATCTGCTCATTTAACAAAGATCTGTTCAAAACCTCTGAAATCTGCATTGCAGTGTGCTCACAATAGGTGTTTAGGATGTCCTTGAGGTCCATGTCATATTTTTCAATAACGGGCAGCACGGTGTCAACCACAAATTCGTAACCAAGCGACTTCGGGTGATCCATCGCGTAAAAAGGCAACTGATTCAATTCCCTAAGCAGTTCCTGATTGAGCTTGCCTTCAGAAGCCATTCGCCCTCCGTCGTCATATTCAAATCCGGCCCTTCTCGTGTAGTGATTCAGGACAATATTGGCCGGGCATATGTCGTAGGCCTTCCGAACGCCTCCCTGCCTGTAGGACACATTGGCGAATCCTCCCAAATTCAGGCAAAAACCGTATTCCGCGAAGAGGAGCTCATCCCCGATCGGCACCAAAGGTGCTCCCTGTCCTCCCAGGGCAACATCCTGAACCCGGAAGTTGCAGATCACCTTGAGGCCGGTTTCAGCTGCCAGAACACTTCCCTGACCGATTTGCAGGGTAATTCCACGTTCCGGTTGATGAAAAATCGTATGTCCGTGCGAGGCTACAAAGTCAATTTTTTCGAGAGAGAAATTTGCTTTGAACTCACGGATGCATTTGGCCAGGTAGCGTCCGTATTCCACATCAAGGGCAGTGAGATTCTCTCCATTTTCGGTAAATGCCTTTTGCAGGCGATTTTTCCATTTTTCTGAATAAGGAATTGATTCTGTTTGCAATATCTCAAATTTATAGCTTTTATCGAGAGAAAATTTAACATATGCTAAATCCACTCCATCGAGAGAAGTACCGCTCATGAGACCGATGCAATGCCAGTTTGTCTTCGCCATAATCATGTAAAATTACGAATTGATTCTGAGAATTTCCGTATCTTTGAACAATTGAATCGCATTTATTAAAGCCAACTTTTTTATGGATTTTACCTTCACCGAAGAGCAGCTCATGATCAGGGACGCGGCCCGGGATTTTGCTCGAACCGAACTATTGCCTGGCGTCATCGAAAGAGATGAAAAACAGGAATTTCCCAAAGAGCAGATCAGGAAAATGGGAGAACTCGGATTCATGGGCATGATGGTCGATCCGAAATACGGTGGCGGAGGCATGGATACCGTTTCCTATGTTCTTGCCATGGAAGAGATTTCGAAAATCGATGCTTCGGCTTCAGTGGTCATGTCAGTGAACAACTCTTTGGTTTGCTGGGGACTGGAAACTTATGGAACAGAAGAGCAGAAAGAGAAGTATTTGACGCCCCTCGCTACCGGAGAGATCATCGGTGCCTTCTGCCTGAGTGAACCCGAAGCTGGAAGCGATGCGACCTCACAAAGAACTACCGCCAAAGACATGGGCGATCATTACCTGGTCAACGGCACGAAGAATTGGATCACCAACGGCAGCAGCGCAAGTGTTTACCTGGTGATCGCTCAGACTGATCCCGAAAAAGGTCACAAAGGGATCAATGCGCTGATCGTGGAAAAAGGAATGGAAGGGTTCGAAATTGGTCCTAAGGAGAACAAATTGGGCATCCGGGGGTCCGATACTCATTCATTGATGTTCAACAATGTGAAGGTCCCAAAAGAAAACCGGATCGGTGAAGATGGATTTGGCTTTTCCTTCGCCATGAAAACACTTGCAGGAGGCAGAATAGGAATTGCCGCACAGGCCCTTGGCATAGCTTCGGGAGCCTATGAGTTGTCCCTGGAATATTCGAAACAACGGAAAGCCTTTGGAAAAGAGATCAGCAAACACCAGGCCATAGCCTTCAAATTGGCTGACATGGCCACGGAAATAGAAACAGCTCGTTTGCTTTGCCTGAGAGCTGCCTGGGACAAAGATCAAAAGAAAAACTACGACAGGTCAGGAGCCATGGCTAAACTTTATGCCTCAGAAATGGCGATGCGCAACACCGTTGAAGCCGTTCAGATACACGGAGGCTACGGTTTTGTGAAGGAGTATCACGTTGAGCGCCTGATGCGGGATGCAAAAATCACTCAGATTTATGAAGGCACCTCGGAGATACAGAAAATAGTGATCTCAAGAGGTCTTTTGAAAGACTAACAGGAAAACATATATGGCAAAGGTTTTGATTTCCGGAGGAACGGGTTCCATAGGTCAGCTGATGGCGAAATTTCTGCATCAGCAAGGTCATGAAGTGGGTCTTTTGAGCCGGTCCGAAAAGAATGACGGAATCTTCAAAACATACCGGTG
Organism: uncultured Flavobacteriaceae bacterium; assembly: GCA_965365245.1. Classification (GTDB taxonomy): domain Bacteria; phylum Bacteroidota; class Bacteroidia; order Flavobacteriales; family Flavobacteriaceae; genus Lutimonas. The sequence continues at coordinate 2,636 of CBDUAY010000124.1, forward strand.
GGACATTGGGGAAAACTACCTCGACCCGAAGGCACTCAAATCCTGTGAATACATTATTCACCTGGCGGGAGCAGGCATTGCAGACAAGGCCTGGACTTCAAAGCGCAAAAAAGAGATTATCGAGAGCCGGGTTCTCAGCACAGATCTTCTCTACAATCAGGTCAAACAAAACAAAACCCCTCTCAAAGGCTTCATCTCGGCATCTGCCGTTGGTTATTACGGTCAGGTGACCTCGGATCGAATTTTCAGAGAAAAAGACAAATCCGCAAATGACTTCGTAGGAAAAACATGCTTTCTATGGGAACAGGCCGCCGAGCGTTTTGAAGATCTCGGCATCCGCACGGTCAGGCTGCGCATTGGTGTGGTTCTGATGGAAAAAGGAGGCGCACTTGAAAAGATGGCCCAGCCCATTCGAATGGGGGTGGGCTCTCCACTGGGATCGGGCAAGCAGTTTATTCCCTGGATTCATGTGGATGACCTGATCGGGATGTTTTTCAAGGCCCTGACAGATAACGACATGTCGGGCGCCTACAATGCAGTTTCCCCATCGCCTGTCGACAATGCAGAATTCACTCGAATCCTGGCTCAAGTATTGAACAAAAGAATTTGGTTGCCAAATGTGCCTGCATTCGTTTTGAAAGCCCTGCTGGGTGAAAGGGCGTCGCTTGTTCTGAAAGGTAGCCGGGTTTCATCCAAAAAGATTGAGAGCGTGGGTTACAAGTTCGAATATTCAGCTCTTGAACCAGCCTTGAAAAATCTTTTGGCCAGCTGAGGATCGAGCCGATTCTGCACTATTTTAACATTAGCACCCTTTTCATTTCACAAAAATTCGAGGACCAAATTAGCATATCCACACTTTTTGCAGTCCTAAAATTCATTGTTTGCATTTCTTATATCGATTCGTTAAAATCGTTGATCATTAAATATCAATTTTACTATTTTTGTGAAAATTCTTTAAAGTATGGCGTACGAGAAACAGGGTGTGTATTTACCCGAATATGAACATGATAATTGTGGTGCAGGTTTTATTTGCAGCCTTACGGGAGAAAAGACGAATCGCATCATTCACGATGCGCTGGAGATACTGATCAAGCTCGAGCACCGCGGTGCAGTGAGCGCCGACGGCAAAACCGGAGACGGTGCCGGAATTTTGATCGAGGTGCCTCACGCCTTTTTCAAAAAGGTCTGCGACTTTGATCTGCCGGAGCCCCGGGAATACGGTGTGGGAATGGTCTTCCTGCCCAAAGGAGTCAACCAGCACAAGTATTGCATTGACGTTCTCGAGAGAGAGATCCGAGACCAGGACCTGGAAGTTCTGGGTTGGAGGGAAGTCCCTGTAAATCCCGAGCATTTGGGTGAGATTGCCGAGTCGACAGAACCTTATATCCGTCAGATCTTTGTCGGAAAGAAGGAAGAAATGAGCACGGCTCAGTTCAACGCGAAGATGTATGCGGCTCGGAAAATTGCTGAGCACGAAATACGCAATTCGAAACTGAAGCACCAGTCCCAGTTCTATATTCCAAGTTTTTCGACCAATACTTTGATTTACAAAGGACTATTGATTCCTGAAGACATCCGAAACTATTATGCGGATCTTTCGGATCCTGACCTGGTGACCCGACTCGCGCTGGTGCATCAGCGTTTTTCGACCAATACGGCCCCTTCATGGGACCTGGCCCAGCCATTCCGATTCATGTGCCACAACGGTGAGATCAATACACTAAGAGGCAACGTAAGCAGAATGAAGGCTCGCGAGGAACTTATGAAGAGTGACTTGTTCGGGGATGACGTGGATCGACTGTTTCCAATCATTCTTGACGGCAAATCAGATTCGGCTTCCATGGATATGGCTGTCGAGCTCCTGCTGATGACAGGGCGATCACTTCCTGAGGTCATGATGATGCTCGTTCCAGAAGCCTGGGAAAAAGACCCGAATATGCCCGATGAGAAAAAGGCATTTTACGAATACAATTCCTGTATCATGGAACCCTGGGACGGCCCGGCTTCAGTGCCTTTCACAGACGGCAATTTCATCGGCGCCCTCCTTGACCGAAATGGCCTCCGACCGTCGCGTTTCACGGTTACCAAGCAGGGATATGTGATCATGTCTTCTGAGATTGGCGTTCTTGAAATCAAGCCTGAAGACGTTGTGCGCCACGGAAGGCTGGAGCCCGGGAAGATATTCCTCGTCGACATGAATGAAGGCAGAATCGTGGAAGATGAAGAGGTCAAGAACAATGTGACCAAGAAGCACCCCTATCGCAAATGGCTCGATAAAAATTTGCTGCCTCTTGCAAAGGTTCCCTACACGGGGAATCAATGCCCCGTGGAACTCACCCCATACAAGACAAGGCAACGCATGTTTGGCTATACCATGGAGGACATTGACACGATTATCACCCCCATGTCAAAGACGGGCAAAGAAGCCATAGGCTCCATGGGTACCGACACGCCTCTTGCAGTGCTTTCGGAACGCAACCAATTGCTCTACAATTATTTCAAGCAGTTGTTCGCCCAGGTTACAAACCCACCTCTGGACGGAATCCGGGAGGAAATAATCACAGACATCAGTCTGGCCATAGGTGAAGACAGAAACATTTTCGAGATCAGCCCCGAGCATTGCAAAAAGCTGAAGATACAGAATCCGGTAATCTCCAATGATGACCTTGACAAGATCAAGAACATAGAGCACCCTGATTACAAGGCTGAGGTTATTCCGATGCTTTACGACATCAAGCGTGGATTGAACGCCCTGGAGAAGTCTCTGAACAATATCATCCTCTTAGCCGAAAAGGCTGTGGACCAGGGATGCAACATCATCATTTTGAGTGACCGTGGTGCTGACAAGGCCAATGGGCCCATTCCCGCCCTTCTCGCCTGCTCTTACCTTCACCATTCTCTGAACAATGCCCAAAAACGTTCCAAATTTGGAATCATCATAGAATCAGCTGAACCACGCGAGCCACATCACTTCGCCACTCTTTTTGGTTATGGTGCGAGCGCCATTAACCCTTATATGGTCAATGAGATCATTCGGGAAAAGGTGAGAAACGGATCCATCACAGGCATCGATTCCGAAACGGCTGTTCAAAATTTCAACAAGGCGATAGGCAAGGGAATCTTGAAGATCATGAATAAAATCGGGATCTCGACGCTTCACTCCTACAGAGCCTCTCAAATTTTTGAAATTCTCGGCTTGAATTCAACCTTTACCGAGAAATACTTCCCAAAAACTGCATCGAGAATCGAGGGTATCGGCCTCTATGAGATCGAAAGAGAGATCTCGAAAAGGCACAAGGACGCTTTCTTCAACAATAAGATCGACCAAAACCTGAAGCTCGACATCGGCGGTGACTACCGTTGGAGAAGAAACGGTGAGAAACACATGTTCAATCCGACCACGGTGGCCAAGCTTCAACAGGCAGTCAGAAGCAGCAGCGTCAAAAGCTATCACGAGTATTCTAAAATGATCAATGAACAGAGTGAGAACCTTATGACTCTTCGGGGCCTTTTTGAATTCCAGAATCTCGATCCGATACCAATCGATGAGGTAGAACCCTGGACTGAGATTGTCAAGCGGTTCAAAACAGGAGCCATGTCTTATGGATCGATCAGCAAGGAGGCTCATGAGAACCTGGCCATTGCCATGAACCGGATCGGAGGGAAGAGCAACTCGGGTGAAGGAGGAGAAGACCAGAGCCGTTTCCGAAAGGATCTCAACGGAGACAGCAGGAACAGCGCCATCAAACAGGTAGCTTCGGGCCGATTTGGGGTATCGAGTCACTATCTGACCAATGCCAGTGAAATTCAGATTAAAATGGCCCAGGGGGCGAAACCCGGAGAAGGAGGTCAGCTGCCCGGTGAAAAAGTATTCCCCTGGATCGCCGAGGTGAGAAACTCCACGCCGTATGTAGGGCTGATATCACCACCTCCACATCACGACATTTACTCCATTGAGGATTTATCCCAATTGATCTTTGACCTGAAGAATGCCAATCGGGAAGCGCGTATCAATGTAAAACTCGTTTCTGAGGTCGGAGTTGGAACTATCGCCGCGGGGGTCGCCAAGGCCAAGGCTGACGTCATTCTCATCTCCGGCTATGACGGTGGAACAGGAGCCTCTCCGCTAACCTCTTTGAAACACGCCGGACTTCCCTGGGAGCTCGGAATCGCAGAGGCCCAGCAGACCCTGGTGCTGAATGACCTGAGAGGAAGAATCGTTCTCGAGTGCGACGGTCAGCTCAAAACCGGGCGTGACGTAGCCATCGCCTGCCTGCTTGGGGCAGAGGAATTTGGCTTTGCAACGGCTCCACTTGTGGCCTCGGGCTGCATCATGATGCGCAAATGTCACCTGAACACCTGCCCTGTGGGAATCGCCACCCAGGATCCTGAACTGAGAAAGAATTTTAAAGGTACCCCCGAGCATGTGATCAACTTCATGTACTTCGTGGCTGAAGAGTTGCGCGAGATCATGGCTTCACTAGGCTTCCGCAGCGTTGAGGAAATGATCGGCCAGTCACAAAAGATCAACGCCCG
>CBDUAY010000125.1:0-7144 GCA_965365245.1 uncultured Flavobacteriaceae bacterium
CCGGATCTAAAAAAGGCGCATGGTTATATGAGTTTGATCGTCAAAAATATGCTCGAATGATATCGGATGGACGTGCTATAATACTCTAAGTACCCAGGGCAATTCCTTTTCAAGAGACATTCTCATCTTCATGAAAGAAGGATTTACTCACTTGATGCTTTTAGTGCGAAATAAAAGTCTTGCAATATTGCCTCTTTGTCAAAATTCTCCCACAGAAGAACTTCTCTTTGACTCGCTTCGTCCATGGTCCACTTTTCATTGTCCATGCGAATCCCTTTCAACACTTTTGATTTTGCCCAATCCGGATTTTTGACAATGGCGACTGCCGCCATATCGTAAAGGGATCTGGAGGGAGGGTCACCGTAATAGTCAATGTGCTGATACAGATCCCAGGCATAATCACCGAATCGATTGAACTGTCCTCCATGTCGCCCGGAAATCGTGTGCCTTGATAAGGGCCCTTTACCGGCGATATTCATTTCGGCATCTCCCTTGGTTACAGAAACAGCCCATGTGCCTGTTGGATTACCATATCTTACCGTCACTATTTCAAAGGGCATCCCGGTCTCCAAAAGGTAGTTCATGGCAGGGATGTCATTTTCCAAATTGTATTCTCCCGGTTCGGGATAATTCGATCCCAACCAAACGAGACGTACGCTATTCTCAATCTCGGGATTCCTCATATGTGCAAGAGCAATATTGGTAAGTTTGCCAACCGCAAGTAAGACCAAGGGTTGATCCCTTGGTTCCAGGGCCTTTTCAAGAATGAGATCAACCGCCTCATAACCATCATATTTATTCTGGTCCAGATAAGGTCGAATTGCATCGAAATTCAAATCTGCTCCTTTGAGCAAGGGAACTTTGGGATCCAAATCGAACAGATTTACGATTCTTTTAGCCTCCTGGTACTGCTTGTCAATCGCCCCGCCATTATATGTTGCATTAACAGTAATTCCCAATATGTCAAAGACTTCCTGATTGAGAAACAGATAGGCCATGGCGTGCTGATCATCGATCTCATTGTTGGCGTCTGTATCCAGAATGACGGGTATCTTTGAAGCCTTATCATTTTGTTGGCCAGTTGCCATTGTCATGCTAAGTATTAGAAAGGTCAAAGCGACAGAATAATTCCTTGGTCGACTCATAGAGCTCGTTTTAGTGTTACCAGTTGTGGTGCAGGCTCAACTGCATCTGGGTCTTGGCCCAGTTATCGGTGATTTGGCGCATGACCCCCAGCTGGACTCTCAGGTTCTTCCTGATCGCATAGCCAAGGGCACCGTAGGTTCGGTTTCGGTCAAAGAGCTCCACTGATCTGTCATCCCCAATGTCACGCTGGCCATTGATGAACAATTCGTTGTAGAAAGCGAAATAGAGGGTCTTTTTATCGATGACTTTGCTGTTGAGAGGAACGTCAATAAACAAATTGTATCGATAACGGGTTCTGAAATCCTGATCTTCCACCCAACGCTGCTCGTATCTGAATCGATGCCTCAGGTAAAATATGCTGCCAATTTTTTGAGGGAATAAGGCCTCCTGGTAGATTCTGTTTTCGGTGTTGAGAATCTCTGAAGAATCAAAGGCACCCGTTGTAATATGTCCGTACCCAAGGGTAAACAGTATGAGGGCATTTTTTGGTTTATAGGTCAGGCCTCCTCGAAGAAGAAGTTGCTCCAGATCTCCCATGAGGTTCCAGTTACGGTATTGGAGGTCTCCCTGGAAGCCCCAGGATCCTTCTTTGACCTGTACATTCCAAAAGTACATGTACCAGGCACCTGTTTGATCTTCATCGATTTGCGCCCTGGCATCCCCAGTTCCAAAACCAATGACAATCACTGCCACAAAGACGATCTGTGCTAAGATTTTTCGCATTTAATTATTGTGATAAAATCAGAACTTTAGTTTCACTTTGGCGTCTTCTTCACTCGGGATATTGTCCTTCGGAAGATCGAGCTTGTAACTTTTCGGGACATCGTCCCAGCTCTCATACATTTTACCGTCGATATAGTAGCGTTGAGGGCCATTTTTTTGCCTGTATGAGTCGTCCATCATCAATCCATAGATGTTCTGGGGCGCAGATGTTCCTGCCGAATCTCCTCCCAACACCAATTCGACAACACCGTCACCATCAATATCCGCCTTGATCCAGTTGAGTTCAAGAATCTCATTGAACGTCTCGTCAGCGATCATTTCTGCAATCTCTTCATCGAATTCCTTGAGAATAAACTCCGCATTCTCAAGGTCTTTTCGCAAGCCCAAATGAAGGGACTTGGTCAATAATGGCCTTTGTCCAATAGCCAAATGGGCTGTTACGTCATTCAACTGGTATTTCAACATGTATTGAATGATAAGTGCGTCAACAAGCATGTAGTCGATATCTCCAGACAAGAGCTTTTCCAAATTCTTCTGATTTCCTTTTCCGTCTATGAGCTCAACCTTATCTCTTCCTTCAAAAGCACCATAGGCGTAGTCCTGAACCACACCAATCTTTTTTCCTTCTAAATCCCTGAAAGAAGTTGCGCTGACGTCACTGCCCTTTCTCCCGACCAGGACCAGCTGGCTGTACAGGTAAGGTTTAGAGAAAAAGAATCTCTCCTTTCGCTCCGGCGATTCCCAAAGGGCCAGGCTTCCATCCAGTTTGCCTTCATCAATCTTTCTCATCACATCCTTCCACTCGTCGAATTCAATGTCTGAATTGATATTCCTGCGATACAAGGCTTCCTGAACCAGAACCGTCAAAATGGATTTGTTTTCCTTGACGTCGGTAAATGGAGGCCAGATGTCGGCTCCCAATTTAACCTCGGTGTTCTGTCCTATGGCCTGATTAAAGGTCAAAAGGCAAAATAAGCAAAGCAATTTTTTCATAAGGTAGTATTCTTAAAGGTAAAAAAATCCTGGACACTGCTATTCCTCAAGCTCCACAATGACTTCGATCTCGACAGCAATGTTCGAGGGCAACGAAACCATTCCAACAGCGGCTCGGGCATGCTTTCCCTTTTCGCCAAAAACTTCGACCATCAAGTCTGAAAAGCCATTGATCACCTTAGGCTGGTCGTAAAAGTCAGGTGCCGAATTCACCATGCCTTTCACTTTTACAAACTGCTTGATTTTGCTCAGATCTCCGCAAGCCGCTTTCAGGGTTGCAAGTATGTCGACACCAGTCATTCGCGCTGCCTGGTAGCCTTCTTCAATGGTCAGGTCCTTGCCCAGCTTGCCCTTCATGTCGGAGCCGTCACCGGCGAGAAAGAGCAGGTTGCCGACCTTTCTCCATTTCACATAGTTGGCAGATGGCTTGCTGAATTCTGGCAGTTCGATTCCGAGCTCTTCAAGTCGTTTCTCGGGGGTTTGAGCCCAGAGCAAATTCAAAGAAAATAAGCAGATAGTGAGTAGAAATAATCTCATGGTAAATTTGATTTAAGTTGATTCATGATTTTTTTGATTCGCGGATGGCGTGATCACAGGCCCTGGCCGTGAGAGCCATATAAGTCAGTGATGGGTTTTGTGTCGCTGTGGATGTCATGCAGGCTCCGTCGGTCACGTACACATTTTTGCAAGCATGCATCTGGTTCCATTCGTTCAATAGCGAGGTCTTTGGGTCTTTTCCCATGCGAACGCCTCCCATCTCGTGAATGTCTAACCCAGGCGCGCGCTTGTCATCCTCCATCCTGATGTTGACAAAACCGGCTTTCTCAAACATGTCAGTAAACTGTTCCTCGAAGTCCCTGACCATCCGTTCGTCATTGTCATCGTATTCCACGTGAACCGATAGCAGCGGGATGCCCCATTGGTCTTTTTTCACGGGATCGAGCGATACCCGGTTGCTTTCCTTGGGGATGGTTTCACCCATCATTTGAGCCCGAATTATCCAGTTGCCGAATTTAGGATTGAGTAGATAGCTCTTCAGCTCAGCTCCAAATCCTTCTGTATTGAGGTCAACCATTCGCGCTGCAGAAACTTCCGCCGCATAGCCTCTCAGGAAGTCAGTATCCTGCCGGTAAAGATTTCTGAATCTTGGCATGTAGGAGCTTATCGGCTGCCTAAAGTTGATAGCCTTGTCTTCGAGACCCTCGTACTCTCCCGAAATGACTCCGCGGTAGTTGTGAAATGCAATGTATTTGCCAAGAAGCCCGTTGTCATTGCCAAGTCCGTTTGGAAAACGCGAAGACTTTGAATTCAACAGGATCAGGTTGGTGTTCATGGTGCTGGCATTGACAAAGATCACCCTTGCAAAGTATTCCGTGGTTTCTTTGGTATTAGCGTCAATCACCCGTACCCCTGTCGCCTTTTGCTGTTCTTCGTCATAGATCAGGGATTCCACCACTGCGTGGTGTACCATGGTCAGGTTACCCGTCTTTTCTGCCCAGGGCAGGGTACTCGAATTGCTGCTGAAATAGCCTCCAAAGGGGCACCCTCGTTGACACAGGTTTCGCGCCTGGCACGTTGCCCTGCCCTGTTTCGCGTAAATTTCGCGAGCTTCCGTGATATGAGCGCTCCTGCCGTTGATCACATGGCGCCCGGGAAAATTGCTCTCCACCGCACCTTTGAAATGCGTCTCCATGCAATTCATCTCCATAGGCGGTAAAAAGTCACCATCCGGAAGTTGGGGCAGTCCGTCCCGACTGCCCGAGATTCCCACGAAGCGCTCCACATGACCGTACCATTTGTCCAGATCCGGGTAACGGATAGGCCAGTCTACGGCAAATCCATCACGGGCCGGTCCTTCAAAATCCAGGTTGCTCCAGCGCTGGGTTCTTCTCGCCCAAAGCAGTGACTTCCCCCCGGTTTGATAACCTCTGATCCAGTCAAACGGCTTTTCCTGAACGTAAGGATGCTCCTTGTCTTTGACAACGAAATGAGTCGCATCTTCGCGGAAAACATAGCATCGACTAGCAATGGGATTCTCCTGCTTCATCTTTTCGGTGAGGGCTCCCCGGTGCTTGAATTCCCATGGGTTCATATTCGTGGTCGGATAATCCCGGTTGTGCTTAACCTCGCGTCCTCGTTCCAGAACCAAGGTTTTAAGCCCTTTTTCACAGAGCTCTTTGGCAGCCCAGCCTCCGCTCATTCCGGAGCCAATCACAATCGCGTCGAAGGTTTGGTCCTTCTGGCTGTCAATATTGAAATTAGGCATAGATATTTATTTTGCCGTTGGGATCTACGGTTCTGCACGAAGGATATTTGCCGGGAACCAGGGAATAGGGCATGACTTCAGTCATCAGGTACTCCGATCTCATAAACCCGAGAACGGCATATGATTTTGATATTTCGATAAAGCGAATTACGTCCTGAGGCAATTCTTTGTTTGAGTTTTCATCTGCCATCTGGCTCATGATCAGAGCTCTTTGCTCTTGCTCCGACCCCTGGAAGCTATTGCCGCTAAATTTCTTGTAGGTCGATTCAAAAGCTGATAGCCCATTCATGAATGAGTCTTGTTCATCCTTTGGGAGGCAGTCGTCCACCATCACCCAAACGAATTCATCAAGTTTCAGGTCCAAACCGCCCGGGGTATCCGTCTTAGGGATTAGCGTTTCCACCAGACTCTTCAAAAGTGATTCCTGGGTTTCGGTAACCTGCAGATTGTTCATGACCCTGCTCACATTCTCTTTCGAAAAGTCGCAAGAGGGAAAGAGCATCAAACTACCTGAAAGCAGCCCGAGGTTCTTTAAAGCTTTTCTTCTGTGCATCAGATTATTGAGATTTTTGAACCGGTTTGTAGTTCGGGTAAAGATAAGAAAAGGATGTCATACGATACCGCCCTGGATTATTCCATTCCGGGAGGAGGAACCTGAACCCTTGCCTGTTTTGCATAGGCCTCCCATTCTGCAAGGAGCTCTGCATAGATCTCAGGTTCCTGTTCCTTCAGATCATTTTGCTCCCCCAGATCGGTAGAGATGTTGAAGAGTTTAAAATTGCTGGCGTCAAGCGGTCGTTGGATATTGGTGAGTTTCCAATCGCCTTTTCTGAGCATGGCCATATTCCCATGCTCCAGGGCGAAGACATAGTTTTCATCGTGAACCCGACCCGTGGACCCTTCTAAAAATGGAACAAGGGATTTTCCTTTCAGGGGATACGTCCGTCGCCCGAGGAAACGATCCGGGTATCTTGTCCCGGCAATCTCATAAAAGGTAGGAGCCAGGTCCACAAGGGTCAAAAACCCGTGGTGAATCTCATTGCTGCGTCGCACGCCAGGTCCGCTCATGATCATCGGTGCTATCATTCCACCTTCTGTCGCATAACCTTTGAAGTAGGAAAAAGGCGCCGAGCCTGCTTCGGCCCATTGCGGCCCGTAGGAAATGAAAGAGTCGGCATCACCCATGCCCTCATAGTCTTCATTGAAATGGGCACGTATGAACGGCCCGTAATGGGAATTGTGGTAGAAATCTTCTGCGGCAGCACCATTGTCAGACATAAAGACGATGAGCGTGTTTTCATATTCACCGATGTCCTTGAGATAATCGATCAGCCGCCCGATGTTGTAATCCAGGTTGTCGACCATACCGGCGTACAACTCCATTTTTCGCGCTTCTCTTCTCTGCTCTTCAGAGGTGAGGGAATCCCAGGGTTTGACCCGGGGGTGCCAGTTAGGCATGACCGCATCCTGAGGAATCATCCCTGCCCGTTTTAGGCTTTTCATTCGCTTTTTCCTCAGGTCCTCATATCCCTGATCATATCTGTTTTCGTATTTTTTCCAAAACCTCTGGTCCACCTGAAGCGGCCAGTGAGGGGAAGTGAAGGTGGCTAAGGCGAAAAAAGGGCGGTTGTCTTCCCGGTTCTCTTCGATGTACTGGATGAGTTTGGTGGTGTAAAGATCTGTCGAATAGCTTCCTTTGGGCCAGCTGGCCGGACTGCCGTTTTCGGTGTAAAGAGAGATTGGTGTTTCCTCAAAGAGTCCCTGGTCGTCATAATGATTTCCTGCGCCCCTGAGCAACACGAAGGAACGATCGAACCCTTTCCTGTGCGGATTGTTCTCAGGTTCCAAGCCGAGGTGCCATTTGCCTGCCATGTAGGTATGATACCCTGCTCCTCTCAAAACCTGTGGAATGGTTACAATGCGATCCGTGAGGTGGCCTTCATAGCCAAATTCTTCATGGGTCTCCCCTTGAAGGCCCATTCCCGCAATGTGATTGTCATTGCCTGAAAACAGCAT
>CBDUAY010000126.1:0-7141 GCA_965365245.1 uncultured Flavobacteriaceae bacterium
ACCTATTTGCTCAATCTCTTCGCCATTCGGAAACTCTTGCCTACAACCCTGAGTATCTTCATTTACCTGCAACCCGTGATTGCGACCAGCTACGCCCTGCTCATGGGAAGTGACAGCCTGAACCTGATTCAATTGATGTCTACACTTTTGATCTTCACCGGGGTTTTCCTGGTTACCCATAAGCCCAGGCCAGCGTAGCGCACAGAAGGACTTCTTTGAAGGCTAGATTTAGTACATTTGTGACAAACTTAGCAAACAGCAGCATGATACAATCAATGACCGGGTATGGCAAGGCGGAAGTCCAGTTGGAGAACAAAAAGGTGACCATTGAGATAAGGTCCCTGAACAGCAAAAATCTGGACATCAACGCGCGCTTCCCAACCCTCTACAAGGAGAAGGAGATGGAAGTCAGAAAATGGCTTTCGGGCGAGTTGCTACGCGGCAAGATAGATTTGGTGCTTTTCGTGGAGACGACGGGTGAGGAAACCTATACCCGCATCAACAAAGGAGTCGTCGAGAGCTACCTGGAGCAGTTGGAAGGCATCCGCAAAGAAGCCGATATTCTTTCGATTGCGATGAGGCTGCCTGATGTCTTGAAAACAGAGAGAGAGGAGCTTGATGAAGAGGAATGGCAAAAGATTGAAAACGGCATCACTGAAGCTATAAAGCAGCTGAACGAGTTCAGGTCTTCGGAGGGCAATGAGCTCAAGCGTGATTTTGAACACAGGATTGCGGTACTTGAGGAAAAGCTCAAGGAAGTAATTTCGATTGATCCGGATCGTTTGGATGCTGTTCGGGCCCGTTTGGACAAGTCCATTCAAGACTTGAAAACTGATGTGGATGAGAACCGTTTCGAGCAGGAGCTCATTTATTACCTCGAGAAACTCGACATCACCGAAGAGAAGGTGAGACTGAACAAACATTTGTCATACTTCCTGTACTCCCTGAATGAAAAAGATTCCAATGGTAAGAAGCTGGGCTTTATCTCGCAGGAGATGGGGAGAGAGATCAACACCATCGGGTCCAAGGCAAATTTTGCTCCCATGCAGAAAGTTGTCGTCGAGATGAAGGACGAATTGGAAAAAATCAAGGAACAACTTTTAAACGTGCTGTGATGCGGGATTCTGAACAAGGAAAACTCATTGTCTTTTCAGCCCCTTCCGGATCGGGTAAAACAACAATTGTCAGACATCTCCTGGATCAGGACGGACTCAATCTGGACTTTTCAATTTCAGCTACATCAAGGGCCAGCAGGGGAAAAGAAGAACACGGCAAGGACTACTACTTTATAAGTCCTGAAGAGTTCAGAGACCACATAGAGAAAGACGAATTTGTAGAATGGGAAGAGGTCTATGCGAATAATTATTACGGGACGCTCAAATCCGAAGTGGAGCGAATCTGGAAAAAAGGAAAGCACGCTGTTTTTGACATAGATGTTGTGGGCGGCCTGCGCGTAAAGGAGAAGTTTCCCGAACGAACACTGGCCGTTTTTGTGAAGACACCTTCAATCGAGGAGATGGAGAGACGTTTGAGGGCCAGAAAGACCGATTCGGAGGAGAAAATAAAGGAAAGGGTGGCGAAGGCCGAAAAAGAAATGGGGTTTGCTCCCCGCTTTGACGTCATCCTTGTAAATGATGATCTCGAGAAAGCAAAAGCCGAAGCGGTGGAGCTGGTTAGGAAATTTACACAGGAATAAGCCCCAACTGCGATAAGTCTAGAACATACTCCTGGATCTTAAAGATGGCTGAAGAATGAAAATTGGATTGTTTTTTGGAACGTTTAACCCGATTCATGTGGGGCATTTGATCATTGCCAACCACATGGCCGAGTTCACCGACCTTGAAGAGGTTTGGTTCGTGGTGACCCCTCACAATCCTTTCAAAGTCAAAAGCAGCCTGCTTGCCGATCACCACAGGTTTAGATTGGTCTCAGAGACAACTGACGACTATGAAAAGCTGAAACCGTCCAACATCGAGTTCGGACTTCCTCAGCCGAGCTATACCATCAACACCTTGGTTCACCTGGCTGAAAAGCACCCCGAGCACCATTTTAACCTGATCATGGGCCTCGACAACCTCCATACCTTTCCAAAGTGGAAGAACAGCGAGGTCATTTTGAGAGATTACGAGATATACGTGTATCCGCGGGTGAGCGAGAAGAAGGACCAACCAGAACTCCTGGATCATGAGAACGTGCATATGATCGATGCGCCAATTGTCGAGATATCTTCTACATTCATTCGAAAGGCGGTCAAGGACCGCAAGGACATCAGGGCACTAATGCCGTACAAAGCCTGGAAGTACATGGATGAAATGAACTTTTACAAATAGGGTCCGTATATTTGTTCTGAATACTTCTTTATGGAACCGAAGAAAACAAGCAAACTGAAAGAGAAGCTGACCTTCAAATACCGCTTCGTGGTTTTGAATGAGGATACCTTCGAGGAGCGGTTTTCATTCAAGCTCAATCGACTGAATGCCTTTGTTCTCGGCGGAATATTCTCCGTTCTTCTCATTACTCTTACGATTCTGTTTATCGTTTTCACGCCCCTGAAGGAGTATATCCAGGGCTATTCGTCGACAGAATTGAAAAAGGAGGCCAGTGAACTGGTGTACAAAGTAGATTCCCTCAACCAGGTGCTGTCGGTGAATGACCTCTACATAGAGAATATTCAGCAGGTCCTGAAAGGAGAGATTAAAAGGGTTTCCTTTAACAAGGATTCTGTGCTCAATCAATTCAAGATCGATGAGATCGACTTTGCGCCGTCCCCGGTAGATTCTGCCTTCCGGGCTGAAGTGGAGCAGCAAGACCGGTATAGCGTATTTGAAGAAGCCACTCGAAATACGGACATTGTTTTCACCGCTCCGATCAAAGGCGAAGTGACCGAAAACTACAATGACCGTGATAAGCACTTTGCCATCGACATTGCTGTTGAAAAGGACACACCCGTGAAGGCTGTAGCTGATGGCACGGTAATTTTCAGGGGTTTTACTGCGGATACGGGCTACGTTATCGTAATCGAGCACAACCAGGGTTTCATATCCGTATATAAGCACAATTCGACGATTTTCAAGGAGCAGGGAGACCTTGTCAAATCAGGTGAAGTGATCGCAAGTGCGGGCTCAACAGGAAATCTCTCAACGGCCTCACACCTTCACTTTGAACTCTGGAATGACGGGTACCCGGTGAATCCTGCCAATTACATCAATTTCAATTGAGAACCGTGATCAAATCGTTTTTTGCTCGAATTTACGCCAAAAGAATTGCTCACAAGGTTTATAAATGGGCTGCCAGACCCCATGAAACCCAGGAAGCAGTATTCAGGAGCCTGATTGAAGGAGCTCGCGAAACTGCCTTTGGCAAGGACCATGACTTCTCCAATATTTCAACCTACCAGGACTATGTTTCACGTGTACCCGTCAGGGACTATGAGGGATTGAAGGATTATGTGGATAGGATCCGCAAGGGCGAGAATGATGTCCTTTGGAAAGGAAAACCTCTTTATTTTGCAAAAACCTCGGGTACTACATCGGGGGCCAAATACATTCCGATCTCCAAGGAATCCATGCCCTATCACATCGAAGCGGCCAAGGAGGCTCTCCTTTTGTATATCGCCGAAACCGGCAATGCAGGATTTGTAGGGGGCAAAATGATCTTTTTGCAAGGTTCGCCTGAGATAGAAGACACGAATGGCGTCAAAACTGGGCGGCTCTCAGGGATTGTGGCCCATTATGTTCCGAAGTATCTGCAGTCGAACCGGCTACCTTCCTGGGAAACAAACTGCATCGATGACTGGGAGACCAAGGTAGACCAAATTGTCGAGGAGACTGTGAACGAAGACATGCGCCTTATCAGCGGCATTCCCTCCTGGGTGCAGATGTATTTTGAGAAACTGATCAATCGTGAAGGAAAGAAAGTGGGTGATATTTTCCCAAATTTCAACCTTTTCGTTTACGGGGGCGTGAACTACGAACCGTACAGGCAGAATATGGAGGACCTGATCGGACGAAAGGTTGATTCCATAGAGTTGTTTCCGGCATCCGAAGGTTTTTTTGCCTACCAGGATCGCCATACAGGATTGGATGAGGGTTCCCCGGGCATGCTTTTGCTGCTCAACAGCGGAATCTTCTACGAGTTCATCGAAGCGGATAAGTTCTTTGAGGATAACCCAAGGCGGCTCCAATTGAAAGATGTCGAGCTCGGAGTGAATTACGTGTTGATCATATCGACCAACGCGGGCCTCTGGGCCTATAACATTGGAGATACCATAGCATTCACGAGTCTCGACCCGTATCGGGTGATTGTGACGGGAAGAATCAAGCATTTCATTTCCGCCTTTGGGGAGCACGTTATCGGAAAAGAGGTAGAGCAGGCTTTGCAATTGGCGATGAGAGGCACCCAGGCCAAGGTAAAGGAATTCACCGTGGCGCCCGAGGTCAACCCGAAGAACGAGGAACTTCCTTATCACGAGTGGTTCATTGAATTTGAAAAGGAACCTGATGACATGGATGATTTTGCGCATCGAATTGACCAGGAAATGCAAAAGCAAAACAGCTATTATTACGATCTAATACAGGGAAAAATCCTGAGAAGGCTCGTAATTACAAGAGTCGTAAAGAATGGATTTGATCAGTATATGAGGTCAGTGGGAAAGCTGGGAGGACAGAACAAGCTTCCGCGATTGTCCAACGATCGAAAAATTGCTGATGAGCTTAAATCGATTCCATAAAAAAGTGGATCCGGCATAACCCAGATCCACTTGTAAATCTTTGTTTGAAAAGCCTACTTTTTAGAGAGAAGATCCCTTATCTCAGTAAGGAGTTCTTCCTGGCTGGGTCCGCTGGGTGCCGGTGCAGCTTCTTCCTCCTTTTTCTTGAACTTGTTGACGGCCTTAACGATAAGGAACATCACAAAAGCAACGATAATGAAGTCAATCACGTTCGTTAGGAAGTCACCGTAGAGAATGGCGATTTCACCTTCCACAACGCCTTCTGCATTGGCAGTGCCTTGTTGTACGATCCATTTCATTTCCTTGAAATCCGTTTTTAAAACCAGACCGATCAGAGGTGATACGATTCCTCCTGTAAATGACGTGACAACACTCTTGAATGCCGCCCCCATCACAAAACCTACCGCTATATCAAGCAAGTTTCCCTTGAGCGCAAACTCTTTAAATTCTTTTAACATATTCGAATCAATTTGATTAGGTGTGTTAAAAATAAGAAAAACTAAATGATTTTCCTTCTTATGCGGGGCCCAAGTGCTGTCAGAATTTCGTAGCTGATCGTATGAGCCTGTTGAGCCATCCGCGAGATGTCTTCCCGACAGTCGAAAAGGATCACCTCGTCACCTTCCTTGCAATCGATTCCAGTCACATCTGCCATGATCATGTCCATGCAGATATTTCCGATCACCGGAGCCTTTTTACCATTGATCTTTACGGATATTTTACCCTGGCCCAGCGATCGAAAAATTCCATCGGCATGTCCGATTGGGATAGTGGCCGTGCGAAGAGGCGCATTAGCGGTGTAACCCATATTGTATCCCACGGTTTCACCTGCCTGAACCACATGAATTTGTGAAATCACACTTTTCAGGGTCAGCACATTGCGCAGCTTAGATTCCTGGGAGAAGTCATTGGCAAAGCCATAGAGCCCCAATCCCACACGAACCATGTCAAAATGAGCCTCAGGGTAATTCAGGACTCCCGAGGTATTGGTCATGTGCCGAATTGGCTTGTATCCCCAGAGATTTTCAAATTTTCTGGCAATGGCGTCAAATTCGTTTATCTGTTTCATGGTGAACTCGCGCGATTCCTCATCCTCTGAGGCCACCATGTGAGAGAATATCGATTTGACATAAAGAGATTTCTCATTTCTCAGGAGGGAGTAAACCTTTTCAAGACTTTCTGCTCGAAAACCCAGGCGATTGAGTCCGGTATTGAACTTCAAATGGACCGGGTAAGAAGCAAGCCCCTGTAATTTGGAAACTCGAACAAACTCATGGAGCAGCTTCTCACTGTAGAGGTTGGGCTCCAAGGAGTGGGAGCTCATGAGTTCCAGGTTCTGGAATTGAGGATGCAAAACGAGAATGGGTGTTGTAACCCCCTCATTTCTCAGTATGATTCCCTCATCTGCATATGCGACTGCAAAGTAATCGATCCCCTTTTCCTCAAGTAGCTTTGCCACTGCGACAGAGTCACTCCCGTACCCTGAAGCCTTGACTACGGCAAGCATCTTTGTATCCCCGGAAATTATCGACTTGAAATAGTTGAAGTTGTGCTCGACAGCGCTCAGGCTGATTTCCAAAACAGTAGGACTATGACTCATTGGGAGTATCCGTGATTTTCTGTTCCTTCTCTTCTTTCTCCTTACGATTCCTCTCTTCTCTCTGAAGTTTTGCTTCCTTGTCTTTCTGCATCTCCTTGAAGTAAGCAGCCCGACTCAGAGGTTCGTACTCACTCACCTCACCCAGAAGAACGAGTCTCTCATCCGGGATGGTTCTGTGGCTGAAATGCGCGAGATTTCCTGTTTTGGTGCAAACGGCGTGGACTTTCGTCACGTATTCTGCGGTCGCCATAAGGGCTGGCATCGGACCGAAGGGCTGACCTTTGAAATCCATGTCGAGCCCGGCTACAATAACCCGTACGCCTTTATTGGCCAGGTCGTTGCAAACATGAACGATTTCCTCATCAAAAAACTGGGCCTCATCTATGCCGACGACATCAATCCCATTGGCGAGCAAGCGGATGTTGGCTGAAGAAGGAACCGGGGTGCATAGAATCTCGTTCTCGTCGTGGGAAACGACCAGCTCATCGGAATATCTCGTATCCACAACGGGTTTGAAAATCTCTACTTTTTGCTTGGCAAACTGCGCTCTTCTGAGCCTGCGAATCAACTCTTCTGTCTTGCCCGAGAACATGGATCCGCAAATGACTTCAATCCATCCGAATTTCTCCTCCTGATTGAATGTGTTTTCTAAGAACATGATCCCTGCTAATTATCTTAATTTTTATACGATTCGAGGCCCTTGAAAAAGGTTGCTTTTGTGTTGCTGCCGTTGACAGACTCAAAAACAAAAGTAATGAAAATCTGAGGAGGATTATTCTTTTGAAAAAGTTAAATTTGTATTTTAAGCAGGG
>CBDUAY010000127.1:0-7137 GCA_965365245.1 uncultured Flavobacteriaceae bacterium
ATAGTTGTGAATCGTCAGGTTCTGTTGGGTCAAGCATGCCTGAGTGTCGGTTACTCCGCGAACGATAACAACTTTCTCCTTGCGACCTTTCAGCACTTGAATCACCTTTTCCTCAAACTGGCTTCGCGAAGGTTCGGGTCCGCTTAAAACCACGCCTATATCGATTGTTTTTGTCGACTGATCCATGGCATTCGCGGGCTGATGCTCCACTTTAGAGAACCTGCTGAGCGGACCAATCCAATCCAGGTTGTTCAAATTCCCGCCATTTGATGAGAGTTCACCGGCCAGGCTTGCCTCGCCCTTGAAGTCACATACCCAGCACCTTTGAAACTTTGAGATTATCCTTTGATGCCAGGATGAAGACAGACTGGATAACAAGCCGGCCCTTACCCGAAGCTGGTGTGTCAGATACACAGAAGGAACCTCGTTTGACCAAACGCCAAACCGATTGTCTGAAATGATTCCTGTGGCTTTTTCTTTGTCAACAATTTCCTGCACCCGTCTGTGCTCCTCGGAGACTGTCTTTTGAATTCGCGGAAGTTGGCTCAACAAATTGAGTTTAAGAAACTGAGGTGACTTTGCATATCTTATGTCATAAGAAGGAAGTTCATAGGTACGAAGGGCAGGGAATTCAGATGCCAGTAGACTGAGAGATGCCCCATCACCGGCAAGCACAGGCTCGAATTCTTCTTTGAGCAGGGCACTGACAAGCGGGATGCACCTGGTGGCATGCCCAAGTCCCCAATTCAAAGGAGATACAATGATTACCCTGCTGCGGCTCAAAACAAAATCCTAAAGGTCAAAACCTATGTCCTTTCTGAAATTCATCTTGTCAAAACAGATCTTGTCAATATTGGAGTAAGACGATTTGAGCGCTTTTTTGAAGTCGTCTCCAAAAGAAGTAATGGCGAGAACCCTTCCTCCGCTTGTGAGAATTTTCCCGTCTTTCAATTCTGTTCCTGCATGAAAAACCAGGGAATCCGAAACCTCTTCCAGGCCATGAATTTCCTTTCCTTTTTCATAGGCTTCCGGATATCCGCCCGACACCAGGACCACCGTTGTGGCACTTCGTTCGTCGAGTTCCAGTTCAAAATCACTGAGTTTTTTATCGGCTACGGCTGCAAACAAATCCACGAGGTCCGTTTTTACCCTTGGAAGAACCACTTCGGTCTCCGGATCGCCCATTCTCACATTGTATTCGATCACAAAAGGATCGTCTCCCACTTTGATCAGTCCGATGAAAATGAAGCCGACATAGGCAATTCCATCTTTTTTCAGGCCCTCAACCGTCGGCCTGATTATGCGCTCCTCCACTTTGTTCAGAAAGGATTCGTCGGCGAAAGGCACTGGCGATATGGCTCCCATTCCCCCGGTATTCAGGCCCTTGTCCCCTTCTCCAATTCGCTTGTAATCTTTCGCATTCGGCAGGATCACATAGTCACTCCCGTCGGTGAGCACAAAAGAGCTCATCTCAATTCCATCGAGAAATTCCTCGATGACTACCTTTGAGCTCGCATCCCCGAATTTACGGTTCCCGAGCATCTCCTTAAGCTCTTTTTTCGCTTCGTCAAGATCCTCCAAAATCAAAACCCCCTTGCCGGCAGCGAGTCCGTCGGCTTTCAAAACATAGGGCGGTTTCATTTCCTGGAGAAATTCGAGACCCTCCTCAAGTGTTTCACGGGTAAAACTCTTGTATTGGGCCGTGGGAATCCCGTGACGGGACATAAACTCCTTGGCGAACTCCTTGGAGCCCTCCAACTGGGCAGCAAGCTTCTGGGGCCCTATGACAGGAATGTCCTTAAGGTCTTCATCTCCCAGAAAATAGTCGTGCAGACCATTTACAAGCGGATCTTCGGGTCCTACAACGACAAGACCGATATTTTTATCCAACACGTGGCTTTTAAGCTGGTCAAAATCATTGGGATTTATGGCGATGTTCTCCCCGTATGCCGTTGTCCCGGCATTCCCGGGTGCGATGTAAAGATTCTCACATTTTTCACTTTGGGAGAGCTTCCATGCGAAGGTGCATTCCCTGCCCCCGGAACCGATTACAAGAATGTTCATTTTTCAGGTTTTGCCGTAAAAGTACTCAAAAAACAAACGATTCAAAAGATCTGTTCCAGGATCTTCCGGGTGATCATGTAGGTGGGCCTGATCCCTGTAGAACCGAGTCCTCCGGATGCCAGGGTGCTTCCTGTCTTAAGCGGGTTGTCAGATGCGTAGTAGGCGTATCGAACCTTGACATCCGGACTGATATTTCCACGGATTCGCGAGGCCGATTGAATGGCTTTTTGATAATGGGCACCTTCCATTTCCAGGCCGATCACCCCCCATGTAGACTTGTGAAAGAATTCGAGTAGGTCTTTGTTTTGAAGCGAGGTGCCTAAAACCGTCACCATGGAGCCCTTAAATACTCTGATCCCGTGGTTCTCAAGATCACTTGTCGAGAGTTGGTTCTCAAAAGGATAGTTGTCAGCGGTTCCTTCAAAAATATGCGCGTTCGGGATCATGATGTCCCCTTTGTCGCCGTCCAAAATTCCTGCTTTCCCCATTACAGAAACCGATTCTACCTTCAGGTGTTTCTTTTCCCCCGTGGAGTTTTCAAAGGGTTTCAACAATTCATCAAGGGTTTCATAGGCCTGTTCTCCGAAGGCATAATCCATAACGATGATCACGGGCATGTCTTTGCCTGCTTTCGTCGTTGTGAATCGGGTTTTCTCAAAATCGATCTTTTGAGTGTCAATGATTTGTACGTCAATATTGGCACCCGTTGAATCTTTGATGAACGTGAGACCGTGCTTCGGAGCGCCCTTTTTTATCTTCTTTCTCAAATCCTTGTTCGACCTCTCACCGATGAGCTCAAATAACTCTGTGCTCTTGTGCTTCTCAGCCAAATCAGGCAGCAGCATCGGGCCGTATATGGAATTCATCACACTGTGCATATTCGCGCTGATGATATGCAGGGGCCTGTCGAGCAGGTTCTTCTCAAACAGCTTGTTTTTGATATTGTGGGCCCAGATGTCTCCGTAGCTGTGATGACCTATCCGTTCACGCAAAATTGAGCTGAAAGTGATCTCGTGTTTTTTGTCTTCCAGTATTTCGTTCAGGGCGAGTTTGCCCATCCAGTAGATCACCTCAAAAAGCCGGTCAGGCTTCTTTTCAGTTGCAAAGCTCGAATCCGCCTTGAGCGTCTCTTCGAAGGTTCTTCCTAAAATGCTCGACAGGTGGGCTATCAAAACTTCTCTTTCTTCCCCTTCGAGGTGGGTGTTATTCAAAACCACCTTTTCGAGGTGTTTCCATTCGCGAGTGGTCTCCCCCTCATCATTGATCATCACCTTTTTAGCGATCTTCTCTGACTCTATGAACATGAAGGTCAAATGGGTGAGGATGTCATAAACGTCTGAACGCCCCCTGGTAATCTCAATGTTCACCTGGTCCCGATCGATCCGGTAACAATTTCTTCGGCGCTTTGCCGGGATGATCTTCGTGAAATTCGAATGGGCCAGTCCTTCATCAGCTGTCAAATGAATGTATCTGCATTCGGCAATTCCTTCGGGAAGCCTGTCAATAATGTAGAGAAGACCCTGGAGCTCCGCCCCCTCCTCGCCCATGCTTCCATAAATCTCGGGCTGTAGAATTAGCAGTTCGTTGATCAGCGCCTGGCCGGAAATCCCCATGGGCTTGTAAAAACCCCGGATAAAAAGGTGGCGCATCGTAATGTAAATCCGCTCAATCGCGGTGGTGGAAATCTGTGCTTTGGTTCTCTTAATGCTTTTCATTGGACAGTATGCTGTGATACCTGTTCTCATCCTCTAAGATGGAAACAGCCTCTTTTATATAAGGGCTGTGAGCGATGTGATTCTGGTATTCCCCCTTCTTGAAGTAGTAGCGGTTCAGGATCTCATCACTGAGTTTTTCCTTGATCCGATCCTCGTTCTTTCCGAGTTCTGAGATTTTCTCCTGCTCAAGCTCTTTGAGAAGACGATCATAGGAATCCGAAATGCCTGAAGACAGGTCCTCTTCCCTGGAGGTTTTAAAGGCCTTTTCAAATTTATCCTCGCTTTTCGTTCTGAAATTGCTCTTTCCTGCCTGCAAATAAGCAATGAATTCATTGTACTCCCTGTCTCCGAGAACATACTCCTGGGGTTGAGGAATTTGATCGTTCTTGTAATAGAAAGCATTTGCAAAATTGAAAATGGCATCCGATTTCATCAGTGCCTTGGTGGCCTCTGTCGCTTTGGTTTTATCCACGGCAACGTCTGGCTCAATTCCACCCCCGTCGTAAACAATCCGCCCGCTCTTCGTCTTAAAGGCATTGCGGGTGGCGTCCGAAAATTTTGGAATGTCTGCCCCGTCCCTATGCGTGTAATCCAGTTCCTGGATATTGCGCCCACTTGGCGTATAATACTTTGAAATCGTCAGCTTGAGTTTGGTTCCGTAGGTTAGGTTGCGATAACGCTGAACGAGTCCCTTTCCAAACGACCTTTCTCCCACAATGACAGCCCGGTCGAGATCCTGAAGCGATCCCGCAACGATCTCTGAGGCCGACGCCGACCTTCCGTCTATCAAAACCACAACTGGAATCTCCAGGTCGATGGGCTCGTATTTCGTTCGGTAGACCTCGCTCCATTTTTTGAGTTTCGCCTTGGTGCTTACCACAGTCTCGTTTTTGGGAACGAAAAAGTTCGTGATGTCAATTGCCTCATTGAGCAACCCCCCCGGATTTCCGCGGAGATCGAGGATCAATTTGCTCATACCCTGGGTTTTCAGGTCCACAAAGGCATTTTTCACAGAAGAGGAAGCCTTGTTGTTGAAGCGGTCAAAAGCTATGTAACCGATTTGATCGGATATCATCTGGTAATGCGGAACCGGGTCCACCAGTATCTTTTCCCTTGTAATCGTAAAGTTCTTCTGGATTCCGTTCCTGTTGATCAGGAGGTTCACCTTGGTGCCCGGGACGCCCATGAGAAGATTGATAACCTGGTCGCTGTCGTAGTCGGATACCTCTACGTCATCGATTTTCAAAACCTGGTCTCCTACCTTGATTCCTTCCTCTTCAGCCGAATAGCCTTCATATACCTCTGCAATGACCAGCTTTTTGTCGTAGTACCTGGATTCAGCACCTATGCCACTGTATTCTCCGGAACTGTTGATCCGAACTTCTTCAACGCCTTGTTCGTCATAAAATCGGGTGTAAGGGTCCAGTTCCTCCAGCATGTTGTTGATAGCACTCTCGGTAAGCTGAGCCGGGTTGATCTCATCGATGTAATACATGTTGAGCTCCTTGAAAAGAGTCGTGTAAATCTCCATCTGCTTGGCCACTTCAAAGAAATCCGACTTGAAGGCAAACAATCCGGTACTAAGGACGACCACCCCGACCAGCACCAGCCCTTTCTTCATTCGTTTAAAAATCTTCTGAACTTCTTTCATCCCGGTATTTTTTTATTGTTTTTTGAGAAACTTGCTGAGAAGCTCCTTCATTCTATCCTCGATAAGTTGGTAATTCGGTTCTTTCTTTCCCTGATATATAAACATAAATATATGCTTTTTAGTATTCTCAGAGGAATAGACAATTTCCTTGTTCTTTCTGTAGGCTTCGCGCATCAAACGTTTGATTCTGTTCCTGTGAACAGCGCTTTTGAAATTTCGTTTTGAAACGGATACTCCAGCCTGGATCAAAGCAGGTGAATCGTGTTCCAATTGCAAGAAGACCAATTTAAGGGGAAAGGCGTTGAGGGATTTTCCTTCAGTGAACAACTGCTCAATCCTCTTTTTGCTTTTCAGCCTCTCCAGTTTGTTGAAGGTTTGACGCATTGTTGCAAATGTAAACAATAAAAATTATCAATTTAAAAGTTTCACAGCAGTGGTATTATCATTTCATTAATTGTAAATTTGCTTTGTTAACATCTCAACAAATTTCTATGTCAGTCGATTTATTCCAATCACCCGATTATTATAACCTTGACGACCTGCTGACCGAAGAGCATAAATTAGTCAGAGAAGCTACCAGAGAATGGGTCAAGAGGGAAGTTTCACCCATCATTGAAGACGCTGCCCAGGATGCAAAATTCCCCAATCAGCTGTTGTCCGGACTTGCCGAAATAGGAGCCTTTGGC
Source organism: uncultured Flavobacteriaceae bacterium (assembly GCA_965365245.1). GTDB lineage: Bacteria > Bacteroidota > Bacteroidia > Flavobacteriales > Flavobacteriaceae > Lutimonas. The sequence continues at coordinate 6,117 of CBDUAY010000127.1, forward strand.
CCTTACATTCCCGAAGAATACGGCGGAGCAGGCCTGGATCAGATTTCCTATGGATTGATCATGCAGGAGATCGAACGAGGAGATTCGGGTATCCGCTCGACGGCGTCCGTGCAATCCTCCCTGGTGATGTACCCGATTTTCAAATACGGAACCGAGGAACAGCGACAAAAATACCTTCCTAAACTTGCCAGTGGAGAGCTTATTGGCTGTTTTGGACTGACTGAACCGAATCACGGATCGAACCCGGGCGGCATGGAAACCCGTTACAAGGATATGGGAGACCATTACCTGCTAAACGGAGCCAAGCTTTGGATCTCTAACTCTCCGTTCGCGGACATTGCCGTGGTTTGGGCCAAAAATGAAGAAGACCGAATTCACGGACTCATCGTCGAAAGAGGCATGGAAGGCTTCTCAACCCCCGAGACCCATCACAAATGGTCACTTCGCGCATCAGCGACTGGGGAGCTCATTTTCGACAATGTAAAAGTTCCTAAAGAAAATCTGCTGCCAAATAAAAGCGGTTTGGGGGCTCCTTTGGGCTGCCTGGATTCTGCGCGATACGGCATTGCCTGGGGCGTAATCGGTTCGGCCATGGACTGCTACGACACTGCCCTGAGATATTCCAAGGAGAGAATCCAGTTTGGAAAACCGATTGCCAGCTTTCAGCTGCAACAGAAGAAACTGGCCGAGATGATCACTGAAATCACCAAAGCCCAACTTCTGACCTGGCGGCTTGGGGTCCTTCGCAATGAAGGCAGAGCCACAACGGCTCAGATTTCTATGGCCAAGCGCAACAATGTTGAAATGGCGCTCAATATCGCCCGCGAGGCAAGACAAGTTCTGGGGGCCATGGGAATCACGGGAGACTATTCGATCATGAGACATATGATGAACCTGGAATCGGTCATCACCTATGAAGGCACGCATGACATACATCTGCTGATCACAGGAATGGATATTACGGGCATACCTGCCTTTAAGTAATGACAGTAAGAGTAGCCTTGATCCAGGACAGCCCCGT
>CBDUAY010000128.1:0-6934 GCA_965365245.1 uncultured Flavobacteriaceae bacterium
TTGGCTTGTACCTGAAAGGCGATGGCAAGGGTGGCTTCTCCCCTGTTCCAGCCCGTGAAAGCGGTCTGTATGTACGTGGGGACACCAAAGACATGGCCGTAATCCGCATCAAGAATGCGGATTACCTGATCGCAGCCAAAAATGACGAGTACCTGCAGTTCATCCGCATTGGCAAAGGCTCCTAGGTTTGAAACCATTTGACCATGTTTAAGAAATTGTTCTCTGAGTTCAGGATTCCGGTGAGATTTCACATTCTCTTCTGGATCGTCTATTTCGTTTTCAATTTCTTCCGTTTTGCCAGCATTAACAAGGATTACTGGTACTCGCTCAAATCAAACCTGGTTGAGTTCCCTCTCAACATAATCATCACCTATTTTACCATCTATTTTTTGATTCCCCGGTTTGTGCTGAAGAAAAAGTACCTTCAGTTCTTCTTGTATTTCGCGGTCAGTCTGTTCGTTTTCTATGTCATCCGAAGTGGATTGAACTACCTGTTGGTTTCAAAGGAACTCTGGCCCGAGGCCCAGGGCTACCAGGAGCCCTTCACGGTGATTCACATCGTCGAGGTGATGGTCGGAACAATTTATGTAGTTGCACTGGTGTCAGCCATCAAACTTGCGTATGACTGGATCAATGAGAAACGAAAAAATGACGAATTGCAGCGCATTCAGCTTCAGACGGAGCTGGATTTTCTGAAATCCCAGATACAACCTCATTTCTTTTTCAATACCCTGAACAACCTCTATGCACTTGTAATCAAACAATCTCCTAATGCGCCTGACGTGGTGATGAAGCTTTCGGAGATCATGCAATACGTGCTCTATGAAGTCAAGGAGCCACGCATCAGCCTGCTCAAAGCAATCAATTATCTGCACAGTTATCTCGAGCTGGAAAAATTGCGCTACGGAGAGCGTGTCAAATCGGAGATCAACATCGAGGGAGACATAGATGAAGTGGAGATTCCACCCCTTATTTTCCTGCCTTTTGTGGAGAATTGTTTCAAGCACGGAGTTAAAGAACAGGGAGACATAAAAGTGAATATCAACTTTGCCGTTCGAGACAAATTTCTGTACTTTAGCGTGGAGAATTCCCTGGATGAGCACAAAGATTCAGCACCCAGGCACGGCATTGGCATCGAGAATGTGAAACGCCGACTGGACCTCTTATACGGAAAGAAATACAAGTTGAATACAAGCGCTACGGATGAAATGTTCAAGGTGTCTTTGAAATTGCCCCTATGAAAATCAAATGCATCATTATAGACGATGAACCCCTGGCAGCAGAGGTCATTGAAAACTACCTGAAGGAGTTTTCAAATGTGGAGCACGTAGGAAGCTTTACCAACCCTTTGGAGGCTTTGGAGCTCATTGAATCAGGGGAAATTGAAGCCGTATTCATCGACATTAACATGCCCAAGATGAACGGCCTGGAGTTCATCAGGAGCATCGAAGCCAAACCATCCTTTGTCATTACTACCGCCTACCGCGAATATGCTGTGGAAAGCTACGACCTGGACGTGCTGGATTACCTTGTCAAGCCCATTCCTTTCAATAGATTTCTCAAGTCGATAAATAAGCTCTCCCTGAAGTCCAATGCCGACAGATCGATCGAAAATGCCCATGAGTCAGCTGAAAAATCGTTCATCTTCCTCAAAGTCGACAAAAAGCTGGTAAGGATCAAGTATGATGACATCCATTTTATTGAAAGCCTTAAGGACTATATCAAAGTATTTACCAGCGAAGGTGATTTTCTGGCTCATAAATCTCTGACCAGCATCACGGAGGAGCTTCCGAAAAGCAAATTCTTGAGAATTCACAGGTCTTTTACGGTCTCCCTGGATAAGATTGATGCCCTTGAAGGTAACTCTGTGCTTTTAAAAGGAAAACGCATTCCCATTGGTCGGAAATACGTCAATCACGCAAAAGATGTGATCCTGAATGCCTGAGCAGGCTTGAAGTGCCGCAGATCGCCCGAATGAATCAGGCTCCTATATTTCTGACACTTCCTCCAGAGTTGTCTTCCTGTTGAAGAACTCTCGGATTGCCCTTGTATTTGATGTCTGCACCGCTGGTTGCTCTTGCTTCAATGGTTTCGATGGCCGTCAACTTTATGTCGGAGCCACTGCTCGCATCTGCGTTGCAGTTTCTGGCCTGTAGCTCGTAGGCTTTGACGTCACTTCCACTGGAAGACGATACCGTGAAGTTCTCAGCCTGGCCTGCGAGTTTGATATCCGCACCGCTTGAGATGTCACAGGAGAGGTCTTCAACTTTCAACTCCATATCTGCGGAGGCTCCGCTCGAGACACTCAATCGAAGCTCATCGCTTTCAAACGTGTTTCGAGTCAGGACTTCTGCCCCGCTGTTTATTGTTATTGCATTGAGATGATCCACATGAAGGTGAATTTTCTTGGAGCTGGCACTCCAGATATTTCTTGAGGAAGTAATCCTCAGCACACCATCTCTGACCTCCGTTTCAATCAGTTCGTGCAAATTCTCATCGGCTTCCACTTCCAGAGATACGTTTTTGCTTTTGGTCAAATAGAGATCCAATCCACGGCTTACTTCAATTCGGGAGAAGTCATTCGAAATCTTGCGATTTTTGGTAATGACATTGCCATCCCCTTTTACGCCATCCATGAAACAGGAAGTGGTTCCAATTAGCAAAAACAAAAGGGCCGATAGTTTAAAGAAGGTTTTCATTGTTGTATGATTTTAAAGTTTTCAAGGTGATTCGCCGCCTTGCAACTACATGTTGCACCGGCTATGAATCATATATTAGACTCCATGCAATAGTCAAATGTTACATTTTAAATGGAGTCCTTTGAACTTCTAACGAGTACGCCATTTTCATCAATCCTCACTTCGGCCTTCTCACTGTCTTCATCTTTGATCTCAATGTGGACACCTTTCTCGTCGATTTTCATATTAAAGGATTCCGGGTCGGATTCGGGTGCCGACTTATTGATCTCGAATTCTTCGCAATCCAGGCAATCCAGTCCGTCTTGCGTCATCTTAAAGTGATGCCCGGCCATGTCGTTGTCGTAAACCCCCTGGATATTGTCAACCTCGTAAAGGAAGGTTCTTGACGATTCTTCAAGGTATACTACTTGATTGTCAGGAAGATACACATCAACATAAACCCGCTGGTCTCCAAATCGATTTCCGATGTCAGACAAAAAATACCCGGGAACCTTGAGCTCATCATCGGTCAGAACCACTTCATGTTCGATAAGCCTCGCATTTTCGCGCGCGTCTTTGCGACTCTGTCCTTTTGACCGCTTTCGGGTTTTGACATAGACCAGGGTGTCTGTGGCTGGGTAGATGTTTAAGCGAATATTGTTGGAATAGATCTTTTCAATATCATTCTCATCTATGACAATCTCCCGGTCCCAGCTATGACGAAGCTCTCGTTTGTCAACAATGTCATTGTCACTTTCGACACTCAAACGAAGGGTGTCCAATGTGCTGTATGGGACTTCCGTTCTGACAGTGACCGAACCGTCATAGGCGGTCATCATATACTGCCGGGTTCCGAAGAAAATTGCTGTCAGGAGTGCCATAAGCCAGATGCCCAATAGCGTCAGCTTAGCCGTTTTTCCAACTGTTTTGGTGTTGTTCGACAAGATCCGAAGACCCAGGGCAAACAGGAAAAAGAAAGGTATTCCCACCAAAAGGAACGTAAGGATGGAGATCACCCAAACCGGAAGACCTGACGAATTGTAGAAAAAGGCGTCATAACTGAACCATTCGTGATGGATGAAGTCCATCGATCCTATGGTGAAAAGGCTTATCAGAAGAGCGAGAATGGTCACCACAGCAATGATGACCAATAAAACGCCTATGAACTTTCCTATGATCATGAAGACCGTAACAAAGATTTTGCCAAGGGTCTCTATAAAATCCTGGGATCCCGATTTGGCCTTCTCGCCATAGCTTTTGTAGTCTACATTCTTGACTTTCTCTGACACATCCTCGATCCCGTCTTTCACACGGGACGAAGCTTGTGAGATCTCGTCACGAATTTTTTTTTCAATGTTGCTGATGTTGACCGGCTCACCTTCCATTTCCAGCTTTTCTGCTGTCGTGGTAGCCTCCGGAAGGAGGATCCACAGCAACGGATAAACGATGAAACCAAATCCGAAGCCAAATGCGGCAACCAGCCATCCCAATCGAATCCAGATCACATCCACGTTGAGGTAGTGCGCGATCCCTGAAGAAACTCCACCGAGAAACTTGTCGCTTCCGTCACGGTATAGCTTTTTGGTTTTTCTTTTGCCGTATCCTGTGTATCTCTCGTCGCTGAAAATCTCGTCGTCGACCATATAGTCTTCAGGTTTTCCCATGACTTCGATCACCTCGTCAATATCCGATTCGTTGACAACCTGGCGAACGTCCTTCACTTTTTCAGACAACAATTCTCCGATTCGCGTCTCAATATCAGTAATGATCTCATCCCTGCCCTGAGGGTCATCACTCAATGACCTTCGAATCGCGTCCAGATATCCTTTCAGCTTTTGATAAGCGATTTCATCGATGTGAAAAAATACGCCACCCAGGTTTATATTGATTGTCTTGTTCATTTTTTCGTTGATTTTGATTCGTTATTCTTTGTGACTATCTGGACAGCCGCTACGAGCTCGTTCCAGGTTGTGTTCAGTCCGGAAAGGAAAATTTTTCCTGTCTCGGTCAGACCGTAGTATTTGCGAGGCGGGCCCGAAGTGGACTCTTCCCATCTGTAGTTGAGAAGACCCGCATTCTTAAGCCGGGTCAATAAGGGATATACCGTTCCTTCCACCACAAGCAGCTTCGCGTCCTTCAACTGGGAAAGAATTTCTGAAGTATATGCATCCCCCTTCGAAAGAATCGAGAGTATGCAAAACTCGAGAACCCCTTTTCGCATCTGCGCTTTTGTGTTTTCTATCTTCATGTTTTTCTTTTTATTCTTTAATACTATACTCTAACTCCACAATTTAAAACAGTATGGAGGGCAATGTATTGACGATGTATATGACGATGGACACTATTAGATCGATCATGATATTGACTTTATTTGATGAATTTGATTGTTAGGGGATAATGATACACCTCACCTCTATTTGCCGAAACGGCTGCGAGAATGATCAAAACAAATTTTACGACGACCAGGACTCCTATAAGCGAACCTGCGGTGATTATACCAAACAGGTCGAGATGATGGAATCCTGACATCACGGTGCGAATGATAAAGGGAACGACTGAAAGGCCCAACAGAAAAGTATACAACAAATAGCTCAGGTTAAAATTGATGGCCTCCTTGCCGCTCTTGTCCACGAATTCGCTTTTTTCCTTGTTGATCTCCCAAATCACCAACGGACCTACAATGGCCCCAAAGGGAATCACATACCCGAAAAAAGCGGAAAGGTGAATTAAAAAAGCCGTGTTGTTATCGTTCTTCGTTGACATAATTAAATGTATATAATACTTTCTTATGCAAATATATATACAAAAGACAATACTATGCAATACACAGTACTATATTTTAACATATTTTTAACATTTAAATTCAGTCTTGAAATCACCTAAATTGTCGTAATTTAGAGGTCTAACAGCAGATTATGACCAAATTCAGCGTTTCTAACCTAAACCGATTCTTAGCCCTAAAACTACCTTCCGCATACTTCTCGGGCATACGGGTTACCAGTATTTCAAACACTGAAGCCATGGCTTCAGTACGCCATAAATGGATCAACCAGAACCCTTTTAAATCTTTGTACTGGGCGACGCAAGGCATGGCTGCGGAATTGGTCACCGGCCTTCTGGTAATGAAGAAAATCAAGGAATCCAAAAAGAAAATCTCGATGCTGGTAGTTCATCAGGAGGGTGATTTTTTCAAAAAAGCAACAGGGCTGATCACGTTTAGTTGCGATCAGGGCAACCGGATAGACGAGGCAATACAACGAACTTTAGAAACCGGTGAAGGACAGACCTTTCTGCTGCAGGCCGAGGGGTTCAACGAGGAGTATGAAAAAGTCTCCGCATTTGAATTTACCTGGAGCATCAAGGTGAAATCTTAGCATCCTTTGAAACTTTTTCATTCAATTGAAGACTTATTAGAATATCTGAATACAATTCTAAAAACGAATAGTTATGAAAGCACACGAAATCGACTATGAGATCCATGGAGAAGAAATGCAATTCGTCGAGATTGAGCTTGATCCACATGAGGGAGTCGTCGCAGAGTCGGGCAGCTTCATGATGATGGATGACAACATTACCATGGACACCATCTTCGGGGACGGCTCAGGACAGTCCAAAGACATCCTGGGGAGTCTCTTCTCAGCCGGCAAAAGACTATTGACCGGTGAAAGCCTCTTTATGACGGTGTTTACCAACGCCTCAGGTCAAAAACGAAAAATTTCCTTTGCCTCCCCCTACCCCGGCAAAATCATTCCGGTTCACCTCACTGACTTCAACGGAGAGTTCATTTGCCAGAAAGACGCTTTTTTATGCGCTGCCAAAGGGGTTTCCATAAGCATAGAGTTCTCCAAGAAAATAGGTCGTGGCCTCTTCGGCGGAGAGGGCTTTATCATGCAAAAAGTTCAGGGGGACGGACTCGCCTTCCTGCACGCCAGTGGTACCGTTGTCAAACGAGAATTGAAAGCTGGTGAGATGCTGCGCGTCGATACGGGATGTCTGGTCGGGTTCAGTCGAACAGTTGACTATGACATAGAATTCGTAGGTGGAATAAGAAATACCATCTTCGGTGGTGAAGGCATGTTCTTCGCTACCCTGAGAGGTCCCGGAACGGTTGCGATTCAATCTCTGCCTTTCAGTCGGTTGGCAAACAGGGTGCTGGCCTATGCTCCTAAATCAGGAGGCAAAAGCCGAGGTGAAGGAAGTATTCTGGGAGGTTTAGGTGACCTTCTCGACGGAGATAACCGATTTTAAGAGGCTCC
>CBDUAY010000129.1:0-6925 GCA_965365245.1 uncultured Flavobacteriaceae bacterium
GCCTGAAGGGTCGTTACCAGGTGCTTGGAGAAAACCCCAAAACAATCTGTGATACGGCGCACAATCGGGAGGGACTGGAATTGGTTTTGAAACAGGTCATGAAAGAAGGTGCTGAGACGCTTCATTTTGTGCTCGGGTTTGTGAATGACAAGGACCTCGAAACGGTATTGCCACTCTTTCCAAAAAAAGCGATCTATTATTTTTGCAGGCCCGATATCCCCAGGGGCCTGGATGCAAAGCAGCTTCAGGAAAAAGCTACGGTTTACGGATTAGTAGGATCTTATTACGCAGGAGTTAAGGAAGCCTATATGGCTGCCCTTGAAAATGCAGGATCAAAGGACCTTATCTATGTTGGGGGCAGTACTTTTGTCGTCGCAGAAATGCCGCTTTGACCGGATAGTCCTGAACCTGTTTGGACCCACTGCAAACGCACTAAAATTTGAAGAAAAAATATTGGCCAGAATAAAAAACTGAATTATATTTGCACCTGCTTACCGCAAGGGGGCGCCATAGGGCAATTAGCTCAGTTGGTTCAGAGCACCTGGTTTACACCCAGGGGGTCGGGGGTTCGAATCCCTCATTGCCCACATCAATCAAAATCCCGATGAACGAAGTTCATCGGGATTTTTTGTTTTCGAACTTTGTTGAGCTCGCTCAAAAGAGGTTCGAAAACAAAAAATCCCTTAATGTGCGTTAGCACATTGGGATTTTAGTTGCAGTCGTGGTCAGGACGGGATCACGCAGTAATCCCCGTGCATTAGCACATTGGGATTTTAGTTGCAGTCGTGGTCAGGATGGGATCACGAAGTAATCCCCGTGATTCAGCGCATTGGGATTTTTAAAACTTATCGACTACAACGATTTGAATTCTCCACGGTATTTACTTTCCCATGTCTGAATGCAAGAACAACACATTGTCGAGTATTCCTGTTGTAAAAAACTCGATGGTCATGATCATTCTTTTCGTATTTATCTACTTGCGTAAAGCCTTTTGAACCCATTTTTTCGGCCGATGAGACTGCCGACAAGCCAATAACATCATCTACCCTTGAATGAGATTGGTAACCTCCTCGCCCGGAATGATATCTGGTGTTACTGCCTCTTTGGTTTACACCTGACTGATAACCATCAGAATAAGCAGATTTCAAAGCGCTATCCCCATAAATATTGTGATAAGCCTTGTTGTACAGTCCATCATTATGACCTCTTTCAAAGGCCTGGTCATGGTCCTGATTGCTATAATGGGTATTGTTGTTGTGATGATGCGAGTAGTGGTTGTAAGATGAATTGCTGCTGTATCCGGCCCCGGAAGACTTATTGCAGTCAGATGGAGGAACATCCACTACCGATTGGACGCTGCCATCAGCGAGATGATAGGTTACACATTTTTTCTTACTTGGACTCCACCAGTTGGAATAAACGTCATATCCTGACTTTGAAGTGTTGATGTGGACGTAGCCTTGTTTCTCAAGGTCCATTTCTGCGTAACTGCCTCTTTCACCTACGATATTCTGCAGGTCACGAGCCGGGTTTTGTGCAATAGCGTTCATGCTCAGGAACATTGTCAAAAGAAAAATCACTTTTAAAAAATTCGATTTCATGGGTAATTCGGGGTTAAATGGATTTGTGTTTATGTATTTGGAATGGAAATATATAGAAATTATTTGTTAAGATCAAATCAGTTCTTTAGTACGATTCTGTACCTGGCTTTTCCTTCCTCGAGATGGCCCAATGCCTCGTTTACTTCGCTCATCGGGAATTCCTCCACTGTTGGATAGATATCATGCCTCACACAGAACTCCAGCATGGTTCGGGTCAAAGCCGGGCTGCCCAATGGGCTTCCTGCCACAGATTTCTCGCCTCCTATGAGGCTGAACGCCGGAATTGCCATGGGTTCCAAAACAGCACCCACAGTGTGCAAGGTTCCCTTCGGAGCCAAGGTCGTCAAATAAGAGTTCCAGTCCAGTGAGACGTTGGTCGTATTGAGGATGAAATCCAGTTTGCCTGCGATGCCTTCAAGTTCTTCGGGTGACCTTGAATTGACGACCCGGGTTGCTCCCATATCAAGAATCTGCTGTTTCTTATCCGGGTTGGAACTGAAGGCAATTACCTCGCAGCCCCAGTGTTTGAGAAATTTCAGGGCCATATGACCGAGACCTCCAATACCGATGACGCCAACTGTGTCGGTTGGTTTCACGTCGGCGAGAATGATCGGGTTGAAAACTGTGATGCCTCCGCAAAGAAGCGGTCCGGCCTTACTCATGTCAATCTTTTCAGGAAGCGGAATCGCCCACGACCAATGACCTCGCACATAATCAGCAAAACCTCCGTGCCGTCCCACTATAGTCGCCTCGCCTTTTGAACACAAATGATGGGAACCATCCATGCACTGATCGCAGCTCATGCAGGAAGCCGAAAACCATCCCAGACCCACACGATCTCCAACCTTGACATTTTTTACCGCTGATCCTGCGGCAACGACTTCCCCGACGATTTCATGGCCTGGAACGATGGGGTATTGAGTCATTCCCCATTCGTTTTTGATCATGCTCAGGTCGGAGTGGCAAATTCCACAATAAGACACTTTGATATCGACTTCTTCGGATCCGATCTCGCCCAATTCGTAGGTAAATTTCTCTAGATTTCCATTGGACTCTTGGGCTGCGTATGCATTTACTTTCATGTGTTTTGATTTTCTGTTAAAGATAAGGATTATACGGGTGCCAAATTATCTTCAATTCTGGGTCACCTCGATTTTGCCATCTATCCATCCTTTTCCCGGCAGGTAGAAATCCATTTGTGTCTTGTCTTGAACGTCAATGAGTGCGTTGCGTGTTTCAACAGTCCTTAGATGGAGATCGTCTCGAAGCTCATTGACATTTTCCAAGTTAGATTGAGAAGGAGGGTTAAGGATACCGTAACCTACGTAAGGACCTTGAGCCAGAGTAGATTTATGCCATTCATCAATCAATGCAAGCTCGAAGGGGGAGACTTCTCCGCGTTCCAGGGCTTTTGTCAATTGGGGTTTCATAAAGGGATAGATTGTGTCCTTCCTGGCATAAGCCTGAGAAATTGAATTGTGATGACTAAGGATTGTCGAGGCCCAATAATCATTTCCCACCAGCTTTTCACCGGGGTAACCAAATTCCGACATAATCTGAATCAATTCTCTCAGTTGTTGCTCACTTTGTGGTGCAAACTTCTTCTCGGCATATTTGTCCTGGCTGTTTGATCCGATTCGAAAAAGGGCTCCAAGCGCTTTTTTCTGATCTTTGGAGAACATTTTTCTCACGCGAGAGCGAAGTTCTTGATTGACTGACGACTCATAGTCAGCATATAATACAGGATATTCGTTTTCAAAGTCTTGCCACTCGGGAAGCTCTTGCAACTTTTTTAAAGAACGGGTCTTGCGGATGTCCTTCATGTCCCATCCTGCTGAAGCTCCACGCCGGAGCAACTCAAAAGAAAGCTCGTTGTTGTTGAGAAAGAGTGCCAGCTGGGTTGCAATTTTACAGTCCCTCAGAAAAACAAAATCAAAATCACTGAACACTATATTATAAACTTTCAGGGCTCCATGGAAATTCTCGCTGCCGATCAGCTTTTCAGCATTCATAATCTGCTTATGATATTGCGAGTAGTTAACCTCTTGCGCTTGGACACAATGGATAAATATTGAGAAGAAGAATAACTGGAGTGCTGAAAAGGGTTTAATCATGATTTGAAGAATTCAAAACCTTTGTCACGAACTGATCAAGTTTTCTGAGATTGGATTCATTTATTTCTAACTTCTATAGGCATAACAATTCTATTGTAATGCAGTTTGTCCGAGACTTTGTAATCCAAGCTCAAGACATTCTTTTCAAACCATTGACTACGAGTAACTCCCTTATCGTCCTCAAGAATGATAATAGGACGACACCTTTGTATGGTTTTTAGTGCCCCTTTTAATGCGTTTTCTTCAAACCCTTCGACGTCCAATTGAAGAATGTTTATATTTCTGTCTTCTGGGATATGGCCATCGATAGTTACGATATTGACTTCTTCATAACTATCTTCATTATCGGATGTCTCAATAATTGTGCTCGACCCACCTAAAGCCATACCCTTTTTATTCTTGGTTTTTAAGACTGCCTTTGATTTATTCTCTCCCAGGCCGTAGGGGTACAAATTCACATTGTTAATGTTGTTCAACATCAAAGTCACTTCTGCACATTGAAAGTTTTCCTTGTTCGGTTCAAAGGCCCAAATTTTAGCATCAGGGGCTAAAGACTTTGACAAGCCTGGCAAGAAATCACCAAAAAATGTCCCGGCATGAATGATGTCACCATCTTTTATATTTGACCTCATGTAAGCAATGGTATCGGGTTCAAAAACATCTCCACGAAGTATCTTTTGGCCCAGTGTTCTGTGTTGAGCAGAAATTGGAACACAATAGGCTCCATACATGTTGTAAGAAATCACTGCCTTCAGATAGTCCGGGTTCAAGTCATTGTCAACTTTGTCAATCCTACTTACAAAGATTTTTTTTCTGAAATATTTATCATAGATACCCATATATGACCAGCTTGTTTTTCTTTTTTGATTGAAATTACTTTATAAATTCCGTTAAAAGGTGTACTTGAAATAATCAATGTCTTTTTCAAATCTTTTTTCAATAATTTTCCTTGTTCTGTCATTATACATGCTGCGATAATCGGAGGATTTAGATTTTGGGTTTTGATTTCGTATTTCGTTTTTTAAAACCAACCGGCCATGAGTGAGTTTGGATATGTCAACTATCGCATTTTCGAAATCCTCTACTTTGTAGATGTAGTCAACTATGATTTTTCCACCCTCGGAACATAACCAGTCGTATTGATTTCTATGGCGAGTTGGGTGTTTGCAAGTATCACTGGCATACATATGATTCTCACAAAACTCATCAAAACTCATTTTTTTCTTCAATAGGAGGCCTTCACTCCGAAAGTACATGGAAACTGTTCGTGCCCAGGGATTTCTAACCGCTGAAAACTTGAAAAAAGAGTTGAACATTTTCTCAGCTTGTTTTCTTAAATCCAAATCTTTAGGATGATTGGAATTGGGAAAAATTTTATTCGTTCCCAGGTTTTTTTTAAGCAAATACAAATAGATCAAATCGCGAATTTGGACAATATCCAAGTGGGGATTCGAAACCAATGGTTTTCCTCGTTGCAATAATTGATCTCTTACTGTGGTAGTTCCTGTTTTTGGGATGCCAATAAAAATAACTTCCTTGTCAATATTAACTGCTTGGTTGACAATTAGCGAAAAAAATGATCGTGCCATCGTATGAAATAAGAGTATTAAATTTAGCCAGAAAAAAGGAATTAATTCGGATTCTTATAGTTGTTCTGTTGATTCATATATTCCTTCAAGGCCTTGCGCGCCATCTCCTGTATTTTCTTTCGAAGGAAGGGTGTCCAGCCCAAAAGAAGCCCGATGGGACCCAAAGCCTGACGTGACCAGCTCCACAGGTCGAAATCATCTACCTGCTCGACGATCTTGTTCGCACGGAAAACAAAGTGGGAATTGATTTTGTTCACCACTTTTCTTTTTTGAGGGCCGTATTTATAAGTTGCGATCCAATGGCCCTTTCCTGATGTTTCGTCAGCAGCAATTCCAGAATATTCAATTTTCAATTCGCTCTCTTTCTTCGAAAGCAGCATCGACCACATGGCGCCTACTTCTTTTCCTGTCAGTCGACCAAAGGCCGGATCGGTGAATGTGACCGAATCATGATAGCAGGCAGACATTCCGCTGGCATCGCCGTTTTGAAACGAGGAATAGAACTTTTCGAGTACTGCGTCGTTTTTCATTGCCTCATCATTTTACTGAGAATCTCCTTCATCAGTTTGGCCGCCAGGTAACCGGTCATGCCTTTGAAATCTCGCTCCGGGTTGTATTCGACAATGTCGGCACCAATGATCTCTGCATCGATGCTTTGGATGAGATCGATGACCTGCCTGCTCGACAATCCACCGGGTTCGTGATGGGAGACTCCGGGGGCATATGCCGGATCAATTCCATCAAGATCCAATGAGATGTAAAGCGGGTTTTCAAATCCTCCAATGGTTCCCAGATCCAAATCCTTCATCTGGTGAATTTCAACCCCGAATCTTTCTGCCTGCTCTTTCTGATGAGGATTCAGTGTGCGAATTCCGACTTGCACCAACCGCACTGCCAGGCTATTTTCCATAATGCGTGTGAAAGGGCAGGCATGAGAGAATCGGTCGCCTTCAAACTCATCATAGAGGTCTGAATGGGCGTCGATCTGAAGAATGTCTAATTTTGGATAGCGCTCATGGTGAGCCTTTATGATTGGAAATGTTATAGAATGGTCCCCGCCAAGGGTTAGAAGCTTTGAATCATCGGCCAGGTGATTTCGTGTGATGTTTTCAATTTCGAAATAGTCGGCAATCTTAAAATCTCCCTGATCCTGAATCCTCGAGACATCAATAGGCACACCATTCTCGGCAGACAGATTGGCCGAAGGGCAATAAAATGCTTCACGTATAAGAGGCGGAGCCAATCGAGGCCCTTGCTGGAAAGAGGACTTTTCATCATATTCGATTCCCTGGATGCGTACAGTTGACATGGTCTTTGAGTTAAGCTGCCTCAATCGCGAAGTTTAAAAAGCATGTCGAGGGTTTCGACCTGGGGAGGTTCAACAATTTCATAGGCTTTCGGAATGCTGGCGGCAAGCTCAGTTTGACGAAAGGCCTGCATGGATTCCATTGAATCCCAAACATAGATTCCTGCGTAGTGACCGGGTTCATCTCTTTTCACATAATACTTTTGAATCAAGCCTGGCAAAGCCTTGAATCGTGGCTCACGTTCACGGGCTCTTTTGACAAGCTCTTCCTCTGGAAGGTCCGATTTCAGTTTGATAATTTGAACAATCATGAAA
>CBDUAY010000130.1:0-6909 GCA_965365245.1 uncultured Flavobacteriaceae bacterium
ATAAAATTCAATGCGGGAAGTTCAAGTGCTTCAACTACTTCTAATAGGTCAGAACGGCTTGATTTCTTTTCCAATTGAAGAAATTCGCCCAAATATGAAAGGAAAACTCTCATATCGTTGCAATCATCATCTATGGTAAACCAGGAGAAAGAATTATTTTGTCGATCAAGCCAAAGGCTCATCAAGGTTGATTTGCCATACCCGGCTGGAGCCACAATTTGGTGAAAAGGCTTTTGCCAATTTTCTTCGAGAGTTAGAAACAGTTTTCTTCTCCCGACATAACCGGCGTGAATTTTTGGTTTGACGAGTCTTGTTCTCTGTATCAATTTTGATTCATTTTAACATGAAGCTCAGAATAATTCTTGGAAAGGATTGACTCCTACATACACAAATGACTCATTGCCCGTGATTCATAAGCCATTCATGAAACAATATCTAAATCCAAGTAATTCGGTTTTCCAAAATACAAATTTCTCGGGTATATCCTTACAGAAAGATATTGAGCACGTAAGACGATGTAGGTCTATAATCGATCAGTTTGAAATGGAAACCTCTGCCACTTGCGGTTAGAAAAAAGCTATTCGCTTTTGTTAAATGAGAGTAAACGATTTTTCGGATTATATTTACATTTTGTTCTGCAACTGTTAGCCCTGTGATCTTTAAATAATATGATTTAATGAGGATCTTAAATTCAAAAGCGAGATATGCCCGACATTGTTTGAAGGTATCAGCTATGACAATAATTTTATTGCTTCTCTCTCAATCGAATTGGGGGCAGGAAAAAACTGTTTACGAGATCGTGAGCATTCCGGAGCCCTTGATGTTCGACCTGGTAAGGGGTTTGGGTGCCCGGCAAGGTGAACTGGAAATCAACGCACTCGCAGAATTTCCGTTGAACAATGGAAGCGACCGGGGCGTAGACTGGGCTCCGGAAATAGAATACGCCCTCTTCAATAATTTTGCGGTTGAGCTCGAATTTCCTATGAACAATTTTGAACTGGAGGCCTTTAAAACGGCAATTCAATGGACGATTGGATCCTCCGAAAACAAGAAATTCATCCATGGGATCCAGGTGCTTGGCGAAATGTATATCCATGATGATATCACTGAATTGAATCTCCTTTATGTACCCGCTTACAGGTTCAACGAGGTTTGGAGTGCCATAGGTCTGTTTGGGGTAATGTTTGAATTTGGTTCCGATTCTGCCGAAAAGAATTATACCATCATACTGAATGCTTCTGTTTTTGCCGATATAAATGAACGTATCGTCGTTGGAGTGGAATTGAACAATACCAATGCCATGTTTCAAAGAATCGATGACAACGAGATGGAGTTGCTCGTTTTACCCCAACTACATTATGAATTAGAAAAGGGATTCTCTTTCCAGATGGGTGTGGGTCCAAGGATTTCCGACAGCGGAACAGATGGTTCCGGGGTTCTGCGTATTATCAAAACTTTTTGATTTGCTAAACCAAGCCGGTAAAACCCAAAAAGGCGAGTGAAAGCAATCCGGCCACCAGCATATTGATCGGTACCCCCTGCATCCCTTTGGGTAGATCGACCAGTTCCAAACGCTCACGTATGCTTGCGAATACAATTAGAGCCAATGCAAAGCCCGCTGAGTTGGCCACAGCAAAGAAAACCGCTTTGAGCATGCTTCCGTTTTCTAAGCCCAATGCCAAAATAGCCACACCCAAAACGGCGCAATTGGTAGTTATCAATGGTAAGAATACTCCCAGGGCCTGGTATAATGGAGGGCTCACTTTCTTCAAGACGATTTCCACCATTTGCACCAAAGAGGCGATTACCAGGATAAATGTAATAGTCCGCAAATAATCCAATCCGGAAGGCACGAGCACGAACTGGTAAAGCAAATAAGTAGCCAGGGTCGCCAGGGTCATGACAAAAAGCACCGCACCCGACATGCCCACCGAGGTAGACACTTTATTCGAAACGCCTAAAAAGGGGCATATCCCAAGGAATTGCGAGAGCACAATATTGTTGACAAAAACGGCGGCTATGAGTATTAAGATATATTCCATTTTCAGTTCGTTTTCGCGGAAATCCGATTGAATAAATAAGTCAGGTAGGCCAAAGCGATAAAGGCACCCGGGGGCAAAATGAAGAGAATAAATGTATTGGCATCTTCAGACACAAACCTGAAATTAAAAATGCTTCCGCTTCCTAAAATTTCTCTCCCTGCACCCAAGAGCGTGAGGGCAATTGTAAAGCCTATTCCCATGCCCAGGGCATCCACCACTGAGGACAGGATATTGTTCTTGGATGCAAAGGATTCGGCCCGCCCCAAAATCAAACAGTTTACGACGATCAGTGGGATGAAAATGCCCAACTGCTCGAACAAAAAGGGGATATAGGCTTCCAGGACCATCTCGACAATCGTCACAAAAGACGCAATTATGATAATAAAGGCCGGAATACGCACTTTACTTGGAATCTGCGACTTGATGATCGAAACAACGATGTTCGACATGAGCAATACAAAGAGTGTTGCTATTCCCATTCCCAAACCGTTGAATGCCGATGAAGTCACCCCAAGTGTCGGGCACATACCCAACAACATGACAAAAACAGGATTGTCCTTGATGATTCCCTTGAGGAAGTTTTGCTTTTGATTTAGTTTCTCGGCCATTGCTATTCGTTTCCGGATTCAACTTTATCGATGCTCTCTTCAAGAAATACGTCATACGCCAGCTGGGCGGCTTCACAAAAGGCGCGTGTGGTGATTGTCGCTCCGGTCAGAGCATCCACATCTCCCCCATCCTTGGCAACCGTCAGATTGAAAGATGAAGGGTCCTGGCCTCTGAATTGTCGAATGAACTTGTCATCTTTCATTTTGGTTCCGAGACCGGGAGTTTCTTTTTGCTCCAGGACGACGATATTCTGAATAGTTTTATCAGGATTGAATCCAACCATGATCTTAACCAGTCCGCTGTACCCATTTTCTGAAGAACCGACTACGGCTGTTCCTGCAGTGTTCTCTCCTAAAAAGGCAGGGTAAACCTCAATGCTGTCTTTTGCCCTGTCTGACTTAATCTTGATGACGTCATCCACCGGATTATTGTCAAATTCCGAAAGGACCTCCTTCAAGGCATTTACCTTTCGCTCCAATTTTGCTTTTGCCTTGGGGCCAATGGTCAGGTCATTGACAAATCCCAGGGATACCCCGGCCACCAGGGTGATCACAAAGAGCGTAATTGTCATGTTGAAGAATGAAGATTTCTTTTTGCTCATCATTGCACAATTTTTGATTTGATCGGGTTCCCGAAACGCCTCGGTTTAAAATAGGTGTCGATAAGTGGCACAAAGGCGTTCATGATTAATATGGCAAATGAAATACCTTCAGGATATGCTCCAAAAAGCCGAATAACTGCAGTTATGATTCCGATGCCCACGGCAAATATGACCATGCCTTTTTTAGTCATCGGGCTTGTCACTAAATCTGTGGCCATGTAAAAGGCTCCGAGAATCGCCCCTCCTGCCAGCAAATGAATCACAGGATTGGCATATTGCTCCGGGTTGATCAACCAGAACAGGCCGGTGAATGCTCCCAGGCTCAGCAATACTGTTACGGGTATATGCCAGGTGATCACCCTTCGGGCCAACATGTAGATTCCTCCCAGAAGAAGTGCCAGGGCCGACATTTCACCAATTGATCCCCCCGATATTCCCAACAAAAGATCTGCCGTAGATGGGATTTTCGAGCTGATGGCAGACATGGTGCTGCCATACATCAATTCCTCTTTGATGATCCCAAGGGTAGTCGCACCGGTCGTAGCATCTGCCAGGGAGGTCATATTCTCAACCGGAAGGGGCCAGGTCGTCATTTGCACCGGGAAAGAAACCATTAAGAACACACGTCCCACCAGGGCAGGATTGAAGATGTTGTTGCCGAGTCCGCCGAAAGACAGTTTTGCCACGCCGATGGCGACCAGGCTACCCACCACGACCATCCATAACGGGAGGCTGGCCGGCAGGTTGAAGGCCAGCAAAATTCCGGTCAGCAAGGCGGATCCGTCACTCGTCGTAACCTCCGTCTTGAGCAGATATTTTTGGATGAGGTACTCGAAAAGCAAACACGAGGCCACAGCTACCGAGGTAAGCACCAGGGCGCTTATTCCAAATAGATATAATGACACTAAAAACGCAGGAGTCAATGCGATCAGCACGTCATACATGAGTTTTTTTGAGGTTCTGTCGGAATGAATGTGCGGCGAGGCTGATATAACTATGGTTTGATCAGACATATTAATTCCTTGTAGTTTCTAATTTTTTGACAATGCTTTTTCCAAATCGTATATAATCCAACAAAGGTCGGTGTGAAGGACATACATAGCTGCAAGAACCACATTCAATGCAGGTCATAACGTCTTCACTTGCAGCTCTCTCATAGAGGCCCTTTTCGGTTAGATTCATGAGCAAATGAGGCTCGAGGCCCATCGGGCAGACAAAAACACATTCCCCGCATCGGATGCAGTTTTTAGGTTCTTTTCGGCTCGCTTCTTCTTCAGAAATGACGAGTATGCCGGAAGTCCCCTTGGTAATGGGCACATCCGTGTTTTTAATGGCCTTTCCCATCATGGGTCCTCCATTGACGATCTTCCTTGTCCCTTCGGGAATGCCTCCCACCTCGGCGACCAGATCTTTCACAGGGGTTCCGATTTTCACCCAAAAGTTGGAAGGTTCTTCCAATTTTTTTCCGGTAACCGTGACAACCCGCTCGATCAAAGGCTGATCGTGCTGTACGGCTTGATAAATCGCGTAGATAGTACCTACATTATGTACAATGACGCCAACGTCGAGTGGCAGGCCGTTTTTAGGCACTTCCCTTTTTAAAATCGCCTTTATTAGCTGTTTTTCACTTCCCTGAGGATATTTCACCTGGAGCGCAGCTACCTGAATGCGTTCATCCGACCGGGCTGCTTTCCTCAAGGCATAAATTGCATCTTTCTTGTTGTTCTCTATTCCGATCACGGCTTTCTCAACATTCAGGGCCTTCATCAGGATTCGGATCCCGACGATGATCTCGTCTGCTTTTTCGAGCATCAGCCTGTGGTCGGCGGTCAGATAGGGCTCGCACTCCACCCCATTGATGATCAGGCAGTCAATTTTCTTGTCTTCTTTCACCGTCAATTTCACATGAGACGGGAAGGTTGCGCCACCCAGACCCACTATGCCAAAATCAGAAATCCGCTGAAGTATGTCTTTAGGAGACATCAGAATTTCCTCGAGCAAGGTATACTCGACTTCACGAAAATTCGATTCATCCTTTTGATCGGTTCGAATAACAATGCATTGTTTTTTATACCCGCTGCTGTCAACTATTTTATCAAGTTTGGTAACTGTTCCGGCAACGGGAGAATGGATGTTGGTCGAAACAAAGCCACCGGATTTCGCGATAACCTGACCAATGACCACCTTGTCCTTTCTGTCAACGACAATCTCAGAAGGGATTCCAATGTGCTGAGCAATAGGGACATACACAACCTTGGGCACAGACATCCTCTTGATGGCCTTCGCCGAGGTTATTTTATTCTCCTCCGGGTGAATGCCTCCTTTTGGAAATGTTTTAAGCATTTGGACTTGGTTTTACCGGTTTGACAATTGCTTCTTTTACACTTGCTTCCACAACTTTAGCCTCCACCTTTACTTGTTTTTCCGGCGTGGCGGCCTTAGCCTTGACAGGTTTCTCTGCCTTCTTGGGCTTCTTGACTTTTTTTGGAGGGAAGTTGGTTTCAATGATCGAATGGGTCGGGCAAACCTCGACACATTTTCTGCAAAGCGTGCACAATTCAGGATCGATATATGCAAGCGTATCGGTCATTATGACCGCGTCCTTGGGGCAAACGTCCTCGCATTTGGAACAACCGATGCAGGCCACCTGGCAGGCTTTCTTCGCAATTCCACCCTTGTCTTCGTTTAAACAACCCACGTAGATCTTCAAATCACGTTTGTTGCGTGGCCGCATTTCTATAATGTCCCTCGGGCAGGCGTCCACACATGCCCCACACGAGGTGCATTTATCAGTGATTACCACAGGTATCCCTGTGCTTTCATCCATGTACATGGCATCAAACTGGCACACATCAACACAATCCCCATCACCCAGACATCCATATTGACAGTCGGTTTCACCGCTGTATATCAAAGCTGAGATAGCGCAAGACTTAGGACCTTGATACTCCGTAGTTTTCGGCCTGACATCGCAACTACCCTGGCAGCGCAGAACAGCAACAGTGGGATCCTTTTCTGCAACTTCTTTGCCCAGTATCTCAGCAACCTGCTTCATCACATCGTTTCCCCCGACCGGACAAAACAACTCTGAAATGTCATCAGTGGCCACCAACTTCTCGGCAAAAGCCTTGCATCCGGGAGAACCGCAACCGGCGCAGTTGGCCGCTGGCAGTATGTCTTCGACTTCAGCGATCAATGGGTCTTCAAAAACATAGAATTTTTTCGAAACGATAAACAGGATCACTGCGGCCACAGTTCCTATGGAAGACAGTAAAACGGCACTATAGATGATTGATGAGATCATGTTCAGTATAATTTTGAGACGGATACTTTAAAAGCACTTTTAAACGAATTCTTTAAAACATAGAGCAATAAATAATAAGGAATCAGGACTCCGATGGCAAGCAAACCGGCCAACCACTCCGGGTATAGAGTAGAAGCTATCAATAAAACGGCAAACAACAGAATGAACGGAAACACATAAGCCCAGAAGACCGCCTTCAGTCCCAGGTCCTTCTTGAGAAAGACTTCCACATTTTCATTCAATTCCAACTTTTGCGCAGGAGTCTCGATTTCGATTTCTTTCGTATCGGAATCTGACACTCCACAAGCTGACTTCGCATTGCAGGCTTCACAATGCAAATTTCCCTTCAGGGA
>CBDUAY010000131.1:0-6898 GCA_965365245.1 uncultured Flavobacteriaceae bacterium
ATTTCATCATCATGTGCACAGTTTACCCTCGCGCAGTCCATTCCTTGTTTTAAAAGTGATTCTATCAATTCTTCATTGTCTGCGGCTTCCCGGGGTTGGGTGACCATAATGGCTGTTTTTCGCTTATTTCTTATTTCTCCAAAAACTGCCTGGTGATTTTCTTTCAGAATTTCTTTGACCTTCTTGTTATTCACACACTCATGTTCTTCATCAGCCAATTCAAGTTCCATCAAACTGTAAATCACGGCTCTGAGATTCAGCATTCCAGACAGAATATTGTTGTGAGATTCCAGATTAAAAGGCAGGCCAATCTCCTCAAGTTTATCCTGAAAAATGTTCATATTGAAAGAACGCATGGCCAAATAGTGCACCAGGTTCTTCGCACTTTGGGAGTATTTCGGATGTACCCTGTCGAGTTGAGCTTTGTGATCATTTTCAAATTCATGCATCCTGCCAATCACCGAATCCAGGGCAACAAGGATTTCCTGTAGTTTATCTCTTTCGAACCGCATCATCATCAATTTAAGTGTCTAATAAAGTTACCATCCTTTTTTCAAAATTCCTCTGTTTTTAGTTAATTTTTTGAATTTTCAATTGACCAAAATCAATCTTTACGATGACTTTGATCATGTTAGAGATCGCTCATCATTCATACCTTTAATACCTTGTAGAGATCGCCCCTCTTCATTGCGTGTAGTCCTTTTGAATGAAGAAAGGCTTGATCTCAATTTATATCACCCTCATGCTATGATTAGATCTTTGATCATAACCCTCGGTCTGCTCGCCTTTATGATGCCAGGCAACCTTTTTGGTCAGTACTGCAATCCTTTTGAACTTGAAGAGACCGATTTTCAATCGGAGACCCGCCACGTAAAAGTGAACGTGGACTGGTATCCCGGTTGGCGGGAATACAGAGAAGGGGAGGCGCTCTATCCGGATCTGTTGCCCCCTTTGGAAAAGTGGGATCATCCATTCATGAAAGACAATCTGCCCAGCGCGATGCACGAAGATTCCTACGCGTCAGACATCAGCAACATGCAAGGGCCGGTTCCGGAGAATGCCACCGTGCAATATTTCCAGGTGCGTGAAAAAGGGAAGGAATTCTCAGGCATGTGCCCCTCGTTTGCCTTTGTTGACGAGAATACCATGGTGACCTTGTCCTTTGGCCGGACAAACACAACACTCCTCCTCCTCGATATCGAAGACGAAATAAAGGTCCTTGACGCGATAAAGATTCCGGGGCGTGGCCACTCAGCGATGGAACTGGCCGGCAAAAAGGCAAGAATGGCCCTGTTTCGAAATACTTCAGGAGGCGCTTATTTCTTTCTTTCCAAAGACAATGAGGTAATAATTCCCGGACCCGAATACAGCATTTTCTACATCCCGATCAAGGATAGGGAATTTGAGAAAGGTAGAATGGTTCAATACGACATCCTCGAGGAAATTGAAAAAGGAGACCTGCTGGTCGAAGGATTAAAAGCCAAGGAAGGGCGCAATAAACTAACAGCGGTCATGCCCGATGCCCAGGGCAATATCTGGTATACCTCCAAAATGGGAGTCATTGGGGTGATCGATTTGCAAAATTTCAAAAAAGGCGACTATCAGGATAAAGATCTCTGCCCCAAAACGTATTCCTTCTATATCGGCGGATTTGGCCTGTTGAGAAAGATTGAACACTACTTTGGCAAGAAGTACGATCGACTGGAAGATGTTGAATTCTACAAAGAGGGAATGACGGATGTCGAGTACAGAAAGGAGTTTCGGGAGTATTTCATGCTGGATCCTGAAACGCGTGAAGAAATCCAAAATTCATTTGCTGTAGGCCCGGATGGTGTCTATATCGTCTCGAACATCGCACTTTACAAATTTAGGTTTAACGACAAAACCAAACAGATTGAACTGGACCCGAAATGGTCAGAGACCTTCCAGGAGAGTGGCGATTTGATCTATCCGAATGACGGAACACAAAAGAAAGGCCATCTCAATGATGGCAGCGGAACCACTCCGACCTTAATGGACGATCGGTTCGTGATCATTGCTGACAACGACCAGGGTCAGATCAATATGAACATCTATTCCCAGGAGGACGGTCACCTGGTCAACCGATTGCCTGTTTTCGAAAAAGACGCCAGTGCCTGCGAAAACTCTATTGTGGCTTATAGAAACAGTCTTTTTATAGGGAACACCTACAACTACATTGATCCTTTTGATTTCAATGACACGCCGGGAGGAATCGATCGCTACGACCTGAATCCGGCAACGGGGAAATTTGAAAAGGTGGAGAACTGGCCAGCCGAGCACGTGGACGCCAAGACAGCCACGCCAAAAATGTCAACGGCATCCGGAGTGATCTATGTCTACAACCGACAGGAGGAATCGGATGACGGTCATCATGACTGGCAGCTCACAGCGATCGATTATGAGACAGGAAGAAAGGTCTTCTACATTCGACCCGAGTTCGGAAAGAAAGAATTCAAGGACAACATTTTCTTCATGATGAAATCCTTTTCGATGGGACTGAAGAATTACGATGAAAAAGTATTCAACAATATTTGGGCGACCTACACCTTTGGCCCAAAGAACAGCATATACATTGGAGCCTACAGGGGCTTCCTGAAATTCTCCTCTGATCCGAGGCCGGATTAGATTAATTCTAAAATAAAAACCCATGACTAACCAATTAACCTATCTGACAACGCTCCTTTTGATCGGGGTTTTATTTTCCTGCAAAGACCCGGAAGCACAGACTTCGTCAAACGAAGAAACTTCAACAGTTGAACCCATAAAAAAGCATATTGTGACCCCTGCGAGGGTGGAGTCTGAAAGGTTGGGCACCCTTAGTTATTTTGATGGCTATCCCTCTGAGGAAACGGTGGATAAATTATACGATCAGCTTGATTTCAACCGGGGTGTTGAATCTTTTCTAAACGGAATTCCTGCGGCCTCTATGCAGGCTCTTATGGAAGGATTCAAGGGGGCGGGCATAACAAAGCTTCAAGAGTTCGGAATATTTGAAAACCTGATGGACTCCAAATCGATTTTTCTCACACCCAACACCGAATCGGTTTATACTATCAACATTTTCGATTTGAAAGATGGCCCCATTGTGGTCGAAAGCCCTCCCAACACACTGGGCATGATAAACGACATGTTTTTCAGGTACGTTGCGGATTTGGGGAATGCCGGACCGGACAAAGGTCAGGGTGGGAAGTACCTGGTGCTGCCTCCTGATTATGAAGGTGAAGTTCCCGAAGGGTATTTCATCGTAAAGCCTCTCACCTATCAAAACATCATATTCTGGAGAGGCTTCTTGCAAGAAGGAGATCCGAAACCTGCCGTGGAAAGCATCAAGTCGA
Organism: uncultured Flavobacteriaceae bacterium; assembly: GCA_965365245.1. Taxonomy (GTDB): domain Bacteria; phylum Bacteroidota; class Bacteroidia; order Flavobacteriales; family Flavobacteriaceae; genus Lutimonas. The sequence goes on from CBDUAY010000131.1 coordinate 3,357, forward strand.
ACACAAACATGTATTTGCTGAGTCAGGCTGACAACCCCCCTGAACCGGTGTTTATCAATTGGACGGGCAAGAGATTCAATACCGTTCATGCCAATGATTTCAAGTTTTATGAAGAATTGAACGAAGTGATCCAGTATGAGCCCTCGGAGGCTTTTGAACCTCAGATCCTGGGTCTGTTCAAATCCATCGGGATAGAAAAGGGCAAGCCTTTTAACCCGGATGACCGGATGAGAGCCATCCTGGAAGATGCCGTAAAAGTAGGAAATGCAACAGCGAGAGCCATATCTTTCAGCCCGCGAGATGAGAAGGTCTACATGTACCCTGAAAGTTACTGGACCATTGCCTTTTTAGGCGGTTATCAATTCCTTTCCGGAAATGCCCGTGAAATAGATGGGCGAACGCTCTTTCATTATATAGCCACGGCTGTCACCCCTGCCATGGAAATCAAGATGGTCGGAGTGGGCTCACAATACGGCGCACTTTACAAAGACAGCGCAGGTCGGTATTTGGACGGTTCCAAATCCTATAAATTGAATATTCCAGCTAATCCTCCGGTAAAAGATTTCTGGTCTGTGGTTGTATATGACCCACAAACCCGAAGCATGCTGGAGACAGATAATCCGTACCCAAGTGTCAATAGCGAGCTAAGCGATTTGGATAAAAACAGCGACGGGTCTGTTGATCTGTATTTCGGGCCTGCTCCTCCTGAAGGCAAAGAGAAAAATTGGATTCAGACGGTCGAAAAAAAGGGCTGGTTTATTATCCTCAGAATTTATGGCCCGCTGGAACCCTGGTTTGACAAGACCTGGAAACCAGGGGAAATGATTTTGATGGAATAGAATATGAAATGGAGAAGATTTTGGTGCAGCCCCTTCTTTCACCTGATTGTTTCATTCTCAGGACCCATTAGCAATCACTTTGACAAAAGGAACTGAATTATTATTTTTACAGAAACAGATCTCATGAGACCCCTGATGATATTGTTTCTCTCGTTCCAGATCGGGTTCGCACAGAACGCCCCCTCATGCGAGAAATGTGACATGGAAATTGTCCAGATGACCCGTGAAAACCTCTCTGCGTTGAATTTTGAGCAGGTACAGGATTTCCTTTGCATCTTTGATGAAAGCTGTGAGGACGATTTCGAGTTTTACAAAGCGAGCAATGAAACCCTGTTTGACATGATCTACAACTCCCCGGAGCTTTTTTTGAAGGTATTGCAGTTCGGAGAATTGAACAATCATGACCTCATTTTGAAGGAATTGGGAACCCCGGCCAGCGTAGCAATTGACGTTGAGGTGATTCGCAACAAGATCAAAAAGCAGGATGAAAAGTACATGTTCAAATACGACGTTTTATCCGCTTTGGATTAATACTCGATCCAATGCTTTCATCGTGTGCATCGGATCAGTATATTCGTAGATGTTTATACTCTTAATTATTACTGTGCCATGAAAACCCTGCTGAAAATGCTTCTTATCGCCCTCTTGCTGCAGTCCTGTCAGGAAAAAGCCGAGACGAGCTCCATCAATGAGGTGAATTGGGAAAAGAGATTCATTGAACCCAAATTCAAGGATTCCCTGACAAAAGGCACGACCTACCTTTCTGTGTATTCGCAAATATACAGCCAGACTGAAAGCAGAACCCATGACTTGACTGCAACAGTCAGTCTTAGAAATACGAATGCTAAGGACACGATTTATATAGGCAAGGCTGAGTATTTCGATACGCACGGGAACCCTATACGAACTTATTTCAGGAAAACCATATTCATTCCTCCCATGGCCACTGCCGAAATAATCATCGACGAACACGATCGGGAAGGCGGAACCGGTGCCAATTTCATCTTCGAATGGATGATCGAACCCGATTCCAACGAACCCTTTTTCGAAGCTGTGATGATTTCCACTTCCGGTCAGCAAGGACTTTCCTTCAAAACGGAGGGCATTAGGTTGAAGTGATTGGACGATTTCACCGGTTCTTAGTCACTTTTCAAAAACATGAGAATATCCCTTGGCCATCTCTTCCGGATGGCTAATTTTGTGTTGAGAAAAAACAATGTTTCTCCACCAAAATACAATCAAATTGGACAAAAAGAATCTCAGCCGACTTTTCCTGATAGCATTGATGATTTTCGTAGTCGGATGCAAGGAAACTAACAAAAAAGAAGAGGGTCAAATTGCAAGTCTTGAAAAGGAACCTACAGGGGTTGACAATGTGGCCTACAAATGGGGGCAGATGGCGTTAACTGCTACAGCCAATGACACAGAACGCTTTCAACCCAGACCCACGGTTACTTCCAGATATCTCGGACTCATATTCGTAGCCGTTTTCGACGCCTGGTCTCGCTATGACGAGAAAGCCATTCCCGTATATCTTTCAGACGTTGAAAGAAGGCCGGATAATGAGCGTTTGTTGAAGAATAAGGAAATTGCCATCAGCTATGCAGCCTACGGGGCCATGAGTGAATACTATTACTCCGACAAGGCACTTTTCGAGGAATTCATGAAAGAGCTGGGACTCGATCCTGCGAATGCAAGCCTGGACCCAAGCACCCCGGAAGGTATTGGAAATTTGGCAGCCAAAGCGGTCATTGAAGCGCGCAAAGGAGATGGAGCAAATCAGTATGGTGAAGAAGAAGGATCAAACGGAGAACCCTATTTTAACTATGTGGGATATGAGCCTGTCAACTCGGCTGACAAGAATGTGGATGCCAATCGCTGGCAACCCAAATATTTTGCTGACGGACAAGGTGGAAAGTTCGCCCCGGGTTGTCTCACTCCCTACTGGGATAAGGTGAGACCCATTGCCCTGAAATCAGGTGACCAGTTCAGACCCGGACCTCCACCCCTTATCGGCTCTGAGCAATTGGAAAAAGAGGTCAAAGAGGTGATCGAGTTACAGGCAAATTTGACCGACTATCAAAAAGCCCTGGTCGAATTCATGCGCGACGGTCCGCAATCGGTGCAACAGGCTGGGCATTGGTTAAAGTTTGCCCAGGATGTCTCGCGCAGGGACAATCACACGCTGGACCAGGACGTGAAGATGTACTTCTACAATCAGGTGGTCGCGATGGACGCCTTTATCGCCTCCTGGGATTCGAAGATGTTTTACGACTATGCCCGGCCCTATGCCCTGGTCCATGAATACTACAAAGACCAGAAGATTAAAGCCTGGGGGGGAGAAGGCAAGGGAATGATGGAAATAGACGGTAGTCAGTGGAGACCTTATTCGCCTGAGACTTTCTTATGCCCGCCGTTTCCAAGCTATGTTTCTGGGCACAGCACTATCAGCGGGGGTTGTGGTGAAGCCTTGAAACTGTGGACCGGAAGCGATGAATTCGGATCTGAATCTCAATTGGTAGCCGGGGCCATGACTGAACCGGATAATTTGGGTGATACTATAACTCTTGTATTTCCAACCTTCACGGAAGCTGCTGAAATGGCCGGAATATCTCGGGTTTTGGGTGGTTACCACATTCAGTCGGACAACATCGCCGGACTGGAACTGGGAAGAAACGTCGCCCATGAGGTTTGGAAGTTCTA
>CBDUAY010000132.1:0-6886 GCA_965365245.1 uncultured Flavobacteriaceae bacterium
GACTTTTACAATTACAGAATTCTGGGCGCTTGCAATCCGCCCTATGCACACAAAGCATTGATGGCCGAAAACAAGATAGGCACAATGCTACCCTGCAATGTCATTGTTCAGGAAAGAAATCCCGGGGAAATAGAAATTTCGGCGGTCGACCCGATTGCCTCGATGCAAGCCATTGAAAATCCGGAATTGGGAGCTTTGGCTCAAGAGATTCGAGACAAGCTCAAAACTGTCATCGAAGCCGTTCGATGACACCCTGGTATTGAAAACTGAATTTCTTGACGCCCAGGGAAACCCATTTGTCACCCAGGAAATCATAGAACCCGTAGTTCAACTCAAAGTCTTCTATCTGCACCGTGTAGATGGGTACCCCGTTTTCAGAACCTGCCCTGACTATGCTAAGAGGGCTGCCAAAGTTGCCGTTTGTGATCCATTCGAAACTTTTTTCATTTTCTATATCTCTCACATAAACAACATTATAAGTTCTTATATCTCCAGTTTTACTGAATATATAAGAGCCTTCCAGACCACCGCTTCCCAAGACGGGTATTAAAACAATCATATCCTTTTCTCCGTCTTCAGAAACCTCCTGGACCAATCGAATCTGATCCTCCTCTCCTGCCTCCCCTGCTCGCTCCCAGTACAAGTTGGATTCAATTTTGTAAAGCGCTTCATCCAATCGGAACTCGCTCTCGACAAAAGTAGGATCTACCTCTTCATCCGAACAACCGGCCAGCATCGAAAAGACAATCAAAAAACTACAAATCCAAATCAACCTACACCCTCTCATATGACGGAAATTACATTCGAATGTTTATCTTGCGAAATGTATAACTTATTTTACAAATTTCAGTAGGGCCATGAAGTCATTTGAACAGCTCAAGTTGAACAAGCCCCAGCTGAAGGCGCTTGATGACCTGGAGATTAGCACTCCCACCCCCATTCAGGAAAAAGCGATACCCGCCATACTTTCAGGACAGGACATAGTCGGGTTGGCACAAACGGGAACAGGCAAAACACTTGCCTACCTCCTTCCCATTTTCAAATCCCTGGCTTTTTCAGATCAAAAGCATCCCAGAATTCTGATTGTCGTACCCACACGGGAACTCGTTGAACAGGTTGTCGGAGTGTCAGAAACCCTGACTAAATATCAAAATGTCAGGATTGCCGGGGTTTATGGAGACTCCAATATCAATCGTCAAAAGGAACGCATACACGACGGGCTCGATGTCGTGATAGCCACCCCAGGAAGATTATTCGATCTGGCGGCTTCAGGCATTCTGCGCCTTTCTTCCATTCAGAAAATTGTCCTCGACGAAGTTGATGAAATGCTCCTGATCGGGTTCAGGCCTCAACTGATGAACATCTTGGATATCCTGCCCTCAAGGCGACAAAACATCATGTTTTCGGCCACCCTTCCCGAGGAGGTGGAAGACTTGATAAACACATATTTTCTTCGCCCTAGAAAGATTGAGATTGTACCAGCAGGGACGCCACTCGAAAAAATTGAGCAATTGGCCATCTCCGTACCCAATTACAAAACCAAGGTAAACTATCTGCTAAGCGCACTGAAAGAGCCCGAGATGGAAAAAGTTCTTGTCTTTGTCAAGAACAAAAAAATAGCCGACCGACTCTACGAAGACCTCAACGGGTCTTTCGAGGGCGAAATGGATGTCATTCATTCGAACAAAACCCAGAATTACCGTTTCCAATCTGTTCAAGGGTTCGCCACCGGCTCAAATCGCATACTCATAGCGACCGATGTCGTCTCCAGGGGCATGGATATCCCTGGCGTGTCGCATGTGATCAATTTTGACCTGCCGAAAAATGCGGAGCAGTACATTCACCGAATAGGACGAACAGGAAGAGCCAGGCAACACGGAAAAGCAATTTCTCTTTTCACGCGAGCTGAAGAAGAAATGTTGCTCGAGATTGAAATTTTGATGCTCAAGGAGGTTCCCCAAACAGAACTTCCGGAGGATATCGAGATCTCTAAAGTTCTGATGCCGGAAGAGAAGGATCATTCAAAGGACAAGGAGATCAGCCGACCCGAAAAAGACATTCACAAGCCGGGTCCGGCATTCCACGAGAAAAAAGACAAGAACAAGAAGGTTAACTTGGGTGGCTCCTACAAGAGAGAGATCAAAAAGAAGTACAAAAAACCCAAAAGGCGACCCCCGAAAAAAAAGTAGAAAGTGAGCCAAACGCATTGCATTTGCAACAACTCACCTGAAGCATTAAATCCAAATTCGCAACTCGCGGATTTTTTTTTGATCCATCCCGCAATATACTCTTTGGATTACCGTTAAATAATCTCATTAGTTTTTTTTTAAACTAGGGAAAATTGTTATTGTTAAAGAGAAAAACTCTCCAAAGATTTGGAGAGTTTTTTTATGCAATTAAAATAATTAGAACCCAATATTTAAATGAACTCTACTTCAAGTAATAGATTAGATAAATTTTTACATTATTTTTTTGAATCGAACAATATTAGAAAACAATGTTCGTTCTAAATACTCATTAGTTTTTTTATTTTAAAACTAGGGAAAATTGTTATTGTTAAAGAAGAAAAACCCTTCGGATTCGAAGGGTTTTTTGATTTGGCATTCTACTCAAATTGAACCGGCTCCCTGGTACTTTCTCGACCTACTTCAAGACACTTTCAATCACTCTGCCACTGCTTCCGTTTGGGAAGCTAATCTTCAGCAAAGAGCTTATGGTTGGAGCAATGTCAATGATCTCCACCTTCTCATGAGTAACCCCTCTCTTAATTCCTTTTCCGAAAAAAATGACTGGTACATGGGTATCATACGAGTAGCCTGATCCGTGGGTGGATCCATGATGAGAATATGAAGTGACAGCCGGATCAGGGATCCAAAGAACATCACCTGACAACTTCTGATTGTATCCTTTCTGAAGCCTGGAAAGCATCCCATGGGAAAATTCGGTTCGCTGCAAGGTCATGGCTGTCAGAGCCTTGTTTACCCCTTCGTAATTGATTATCAATTCGACCAGATCATTTGAAACCTCCTCTTTAGACAGTTTGAGCTCGTTTAATTTTTCAGGCCTCAAAAAAATCTGAAAATTCGACATGTATTCAATAATTTCAGAACTCCCCCATTTGCTGGCGCAATGCTCGCGAATGAAATTCCCAAACGCAGCCTCGTCAAAATATCCTGCCGGAATCTTTTTGGATTTAAGGTAAGCAGGCACCTGCACCGCAGCATGATCTGCGGTCAGAAAGACCGTGTATTCACCCTTGCCCACTTTTTGATCCAGGAAGTTGAGCAACTCAGCCAGGTCCCGGTCCAAACGCAGGTAAGTGTCCTGAATCTCCTTGGAGTCGACCCCAAAACGATGTCCGATGAGATCCGGGCTCGAAAAGCTTAAGGCAAGAAAATCCGTATATCCCCTCGCCCCCAATTTCTCTCCCTCAATGGCTGCCTTGGCAAATTCCATGACCAGGGTGTTCCCAAAAGGAGTGGTTTTGATCAGGTCGTACCCTCCATTGAAATCCTTCAACTCAGGGAGGTCATGTGGAAATACAGGTTTAACTTCTCCTTCAAATGGATTTTCATAAACATTGTCATCTTCAATGCTTTCTGTGTATTCTTTAATCGGATAGAGAGTTTCCCATTTCATCCCGATATAGCTTTCTTTCAAACCGGATTCATTGAATTGATTTACCCACTTCGGCAAAGCATCCATGTAGTAGGCACTGGTCACAAAATTGCCTTCCTCCATCCCGTGAAACCAGTAGGAGCCGTTTGAGCTGTGCCCTCCCGGGAGCACGGCAGAACGATCCTTAAGACCAACGGCGATGGTCTTGCCATTCATGTTCTGAGACAATCTTAGCTCATCGGTCACCGTTGTGGTGAGCATTCGATAAGGAGATTTCTGCTCCGCGGTCGAAGTCGTGCCGACTGCCGGGTAATTGAAGTCGTCCACGCAATAGATGGATTTCCTTTCAAACTTGTCGTACCAGTAGTTGCTTATGATACCATGTGTGCTGCCCGTAGTCCCGGTATAGATAGAGGCATGCCCGACAGCTGTGTAGGTCGGAATGTAGTTGTAGTGGGAATTCTCGCAGCTGAAACCCTCATTCAACAGTCTTTTGAACCCCCCTTCTCCGTATTTTGGGTAGAATCGGGTGAGATAATCGTATCGCATTTGGTCAACTACGATTCCGACAACCAGCTTGGGGCGGTCGACTTTGTATTGTGATTGAACGGGGTGCCAGGCACCCATGATAAAAATCGAAAAGAGAAGTATCAATTTTTTCATATCCGGTTTTTGTTTCAAATTTAAGGATTCGCCTGAGGATATGTCGGTCAATTTTTAATATTTTAGCACAGATCAACCACTATGAAATACTTCTCCAACATAGGCGTCTATTTTTTGATGCTCGGGCAGGTTTTCAAAAAACCTCAAAAATTATCTGTCTTCAGGGAGAGTCTGTTCAAGGAAGTCGAGGAGCTGGGCCTCAAATCACTTGGAATCGTCGCTTTTATCTCATTCTTCGTCGGTGGCGTTGTCGCAATTCAGACGGCACTGAACGTAGACAGTCCCTGGATTCCCAAATATCTCATAGGTTTTGCGACCAAAAGGTCGATCATCCTGGAATTCGCACCTACCTTCATGTCGATAATTCTGGCCGGGAAAGTGGGCTCTTACATCACATCCAGCATTGGAACCATGCGAGTAACCGAGCAAATTGACGCCCTCGAAGTCATGGGGGTCAATGCCCTGAATTACCTGGTTTTGCCTAAGGTTGTGGCAGCGGTCTTCTTTTATCCCTTCATTGTGCTGCTGGCTATGTTTCTAGGCATTTTCGGAGGATGGGCCGCAGGTTTTATGACGGGCCTGTTCTCTTCGGATGATTTCATAACGGGAATACGCATGGATTTTTATCCCTACCTTATCCGCTACGCCTTGATCAAAACCATGGTTTTTGCCTTTGTAATTGCAACCGTCCCCTCGTACTTTGGATTTTATGTCAAGGGAGGATCCCTGGAAGTGGGTCGGGCAAGCACCCAATCCGTGGTTTGGACGAGCATTGTCATCATCCTCCTGAACTATTTCTTAACACAAATGCTGCTTGGATAAATGATAGAGGTAATCGACATACATAAGTCTTTTGGCGAACAGGAGGTCCTAAAGGGGGTTTCAACCACATTTCACAAAGGTGAGACCAGCATGATCATCGGATCGAGCGGGTCAGGAAAAACAGTGTTCTTAAAGTGCCTGCTGGGTCTTTTCGCCCCCGATTCGGGAGATATCTGTTACGATGACAGACATTACAGGAATATGAGTTTATCCGAGAGAAGAGACCTGAGGAAAGAAATGGGCATGGTTTTCCAGGGAGGAGCGCTCTTCGACTCACAGACCATTGAAGACAACATCAAGTTCCCGTTGAAAATGTTCACCAATCAGACCGAGGAAGAGATGCTGGATCGCGTCAACTTCGTCCTCAAACGGGTAAAACTTGAAAATGTGAATCAAAAATTTCCTGCGGAATTGTCCGGTGGGATGCAAAAGCGGGTTGCCATTGCCCGCGCCATTGTGATGAATCCGAAATACCTCTTCTGCGATGAGCCCAACTCGGGCCTGGATCCTCAAACCGCAATTGTGATCGACAACCTGATCCAGGAAATCACGGATGAGTATCAAATGATCACGGTGATCAACTCCCACGACATGAATTCGGTAATGGAAATCGGTGAAAAGATCATTTTTCTGAAATCTGGTATCAAAGAATGGGAAGGGTCCTACAAGACCATTTTCAAGACAGACAACCAAGCCGTAACCGACTTTGTCTACTCGTCCAACCTCTACAAAAAGGTTCGCGAGGTCTATAACAAGTAATCACTCCTTGCTCATTTGCAGCTCAAATTCCTCATTGGTCTCCTCGTCGAGAAACCGGATGGTATAAACTTCACCAGAATCAAATGGCGATGGCTTGCTCACGAATTCACAGGGGTCCTCCCCGTCGATTTTCCTGTCGTTAACACTTAGTATTTTGTCTCCGTAATTCAATTTATCAGGGAGCTCCTCTGACCATACAATGCCGACAATGATCTCACCGTCGCGAATCGTCGGACTGAAACCCAATGACTTTTCTGACAGATCTCGAGGCTCCTCAAAAGGCTCAAAGTAGAGCTTGGAATTCTTATAGTCAATCGTCACTTTGCCGTATTTCAATATTTCCGAGCCTATCCTGGATCGGTCTGCGCTCATCGTAACCGTCTTGACATTTCGAAAATCATAAGCCCCGATGTCAATTTGAGGAACGGTAACGCGGTAATGGGTGCGGGATTCAGAGCTATCAAACAGTCCGATGCTTTTCGTGCCCTTACCCGACTCACTCTCGTTAAAAGCCCCCATTTCCTTCAATTTGTCATAATTCTCCACCGACATATCGTAAAAGCCCTGCATCCCCGTATCGAAAAGAACGTATTCAGCGGCCTTTCCTTCACCTTTCAAACCAATCCACATGTAAGGACTGCTTTGTCCATTCGAAAGACTCAGCTCTATCGCTTCCAAACCAGAAATATTGAAATGTTCGGGGTCATTCGAAACTGACAGAATTTGATTTTCTGAGTCAATATGAACCACCGACTTTCGCACCATGTTGCTCCCGATAATTCCGTCCACACCGAAGCAACCAAGGATGAAGTTGCTGTCTGCATCGTTTACGATGGTGGGCGTATCTTCAAATTGAGCCGATCCTATAGAAAGCGTGGGAATTGATATGACTTCGAGCTTCCGGCTGCTGTCATTGGCATCCCGAACATTAATCATATTCAACGGTCTGGAACGGATCTTGTCACTCAACTCTCTAGTGATCAAATTAGGCGCCCCCGTATCGAAAAGAAACGAGTAGGTATTG
>CBDUAY010000133.1:0-6797 GCA_965365245.1 uncultured Flavobacteriaceae bacterium
TCAAAAAGGGTCAAAACGAATGACGTGTTCACAAGTAATGAGGCTTCTTCCTCCGAAGCGTCAATGATCTTGCCCTGCGCAACCCGCTCATTGGCATAGCTCAGCGAAATAAGAAGGGCAATCAGGCCTGCGATGACTCTGAACAGCAAACGACCTACCTTTTCATGTTGTTTTTTTAGACGGGGACCCACGTATTTCTTCACCAACAGGATCACAGCTATGCCGATCAACGCAATCGATGAGGTAGTCAAAAACAGCCCCTGCCAAAAAGAGAGTTTGAGTATAAATTCGAGCATATGACGTTAATCGTCAGCATGAATGATGAAAGTAAACATAGCAAAATTGAGATTATAAAAAAAGTCGCCCAAATCGGGCGACTTTCATGATTGTTATGAGAAAATCAAATTTTATTTTGTCTTTGGAGCTTTTTGCTTCAACAGTGCCAGGTCAATGACTTCCATCATATCGGTTACATATTGAAAGTTCAGACCTTTCAGGTATTCCGGTTTGATGTCTTCCACATCCTTGCGGTTGTCGGCGCTGAGAATGATCTCCTTGATGTTTGCTCGTTTGGCTGCCAGGATTTTCTCCTTGATGCCTCCGACGGGGAGGACCTTGCCTCGCAACGTGATTTCACCGGTCATCGCCAATCTAGATTTGACTTTTCGGCGCGTGAAAGAGGAAACAAGGGAGGTCAGCATGGTAATTCCCGCACTGGGCCCGTCTTTCGGCGTGGCCCCTTCAGGAACATGTATGTGCACATTGTTCTGACTGATCGTCTTGAAATCAATGTGAAGCTCATCAGCGTGGGCTTTGATGAACTCAAGAGCAATCGTGGCAGATTCCTTCATGACCTTTCCCAGGTTTCCCGTTATGGTCAATGCTCCTTTGCCCCTGGAAAGAATAGATTCGATAAACAGGATGTCGCCACCTACGCTCGTCCAGGCCAGTCCTGTAACCACTCCTGGAATGTCATTGCTCTCGTATTTGTCTCTCTCCAGATGGGAAGGACCAAGGATTGCCTCAATCTCGCTTTCAGTCGGCTTTACCGAATACTCCTCATCCATGGCGAGTGACTTGGCCGCAAAACGAACCAGTTCGGCCAATTTCTTCTCCAGTCCTCTCACCCCGGATTCACGTGTGTATCCGGTCACCACTTTTTCAAAGCCTTTTTTGCTCAGTTTCAGGTTCTGAGAAGTCATTCCGTGCTCCCTCAAAAGCTTGGGCAGCAAATGTCTTTTTCCAATTTCAATTTTTTCCTCTACGGTGTAACCGCTCACTTCAATGATCTCCATGCGATCCCTTAGCGCCCAGGGAATCGTGCTCAAACTGTTCGCCGTTGCGATGAACATGACATTCGACAAATCGTAGCCTACTTCGAGGTAGTTGTCATAGAAGTCCTGATTCTGCTCCGGATCCAGAACTTCGAGCATAGCTGATGAAGGATCTCCCGAATGACTTGAGCCCAGCTTGTCAATTTCATCCAGGACAAACACCGGGTTAGAAGTTTCTGCTTTTTTAATGCTCTGCACAATTCGCCCGGGAAGTGCACCGATATAGGTCTTGCGATGCCCCCTGATCTCAGCCTCGTCACGCAGTCCCCCGAGTGACATCCGCACGTATTTTCGACCCAGCGACTCGGCAATGGATTTGCCGAGTGAGGTTTTTCCAACGCCCGGAGGGCCATAAAGGCAAATAATGGGGGATTTCATGTCTCCCTTGAGCTTGAGTACCGCTAGGTGCTCAATGATCCTTTTTTTGACCTTTTCAAGCCCAAAATGATCCCTGTCCAGGATCTTTTGAGCCCTCTTTAAATCGAAATTGTCCGTCGAGTATTCCCCCCATGGCAATTCGAGAAGCAGATCCAGGTAATTTCTCTGAACTGAATACTCTGCCACCTGAGGGTTCATGCGCTGAAGCCTTCCGATTTCCTTGTCAAAGGTTTTGGCGACTTCCTCACTCCATTTTTTGGTCTTGGCCAACTCCTTCATCTCCTCGATCTCCTCATCATGGGAAACGCCTCCGAGCTCTTCCTGGATGGTTTTCATCTGTTGATGCAGGTAGTACTCCCTTTGTTGCTGGTCCATATCCTCTCTCACCTTAGATTGAATATCATTGCTAAGCTCGAGTCTTTGCAGTTCGATATTCATCTTTTTAAGAGTAAGTAAAGCTCTCTTTTTGAGGCTATCAATCTCTAATATCTCTTGTTTTTCTTTAATTTCAAGATTAAGGTTTGAGGAGACGAAATTTACCAGGAAGGAGTCACTCTGTATATTCTTGATTGCAAAGGAAGCCTCTGTTGGGAGATTCGGGTTTTCCCGAATTATTTTAAGGGCTATGTCTTTTATGGAATCAATGATCGCCTTGAATTCGCTGTCTTCTTTGGTTGGCATTTTCTCCTTCAATTCGATGACTTTTGCGGTCATGTAGGGCTCTTGTTGAACAAGTTCCTGGACCTTGAATCTTTTTTTGCCCTGAAGAACGACCATTGTGTTTCCATCGGGCATTTTGAGAATCTTTAAAATCCGGGCTACAGTTCCTGACATGTAAATGTCGTCAACACCTGGATTCTCGGTTGCCTCGTTGATCTGGGCGACAACTCCAATGGTTTTACTTCCTTTATTGGCCTCTTTGATCAATTTGATCGATTGGTCTCTGCCTGCTGTAATCGGTATGACCACCCCGGGAAACAATACGGTATTTCTAAGGGGCAACAGCGGCAAGACTTCCGGAACGTCTTCTTTTTTCATTTCCTCTTCATCTTCCGGGGTCATAAGTGGGATCAATTCGGCATCCTCATCAAGCATGTGCTGCAGTGACAAATTGTCAATATTCATAAATTTTGTTCTGCTCATGTTCTTTTTCAGTCATTTTGGCATTCCTTACACGGTTCGTAATGTGCGATTCAAATGCGCAATATTTTATAAACTATTATTTAACAAGGGTTTAGTCGCTAGTCAATTCTCGTTGTGCTATGTGTATTTCAATTCCCATGCCAATTCCTCAATTCGGGATTTCTTATTGAGGCCTTTAAAAAATCGTATTTTTATTTAAGCAAGTGTAACACCCGGGCAAATGAATTGTCTTTTTATCAGAAGTTGAGTATTGCAAGTAAGAAGCGCACATATAGATCAGTTGATTGAATCGTGTAAGAAGGGTAGTCAGAGCGCCCAGTTTGAGGTGTATCAGCTCTACTACAAGGCCATGTTCAATACCTCCCTGCGGATAGTTCAAAACAGCTTTGAAGCAGAAGATGTCATGCAGGAGGCTTTTTTGAGCGCCTTTACGAAACTTGAGACTTTCAAAGGGGAAGTCGCATTCGGTGCCTGGTTGAAAAGGATTGTAATAAACAGGAGTTTGACTCACCTGAAGAAGAAAAGCCGACTGAATGAAACGAATCTTGAGGTGGTCGATTACAAATTGGAGGATGAAAGTGGGGAAGAAGGAATGAGTCAATTGGATCTCACCCATGCCAAAGTGCAGGAAGTTCTGCACGCCATGGACAAGCTCAAAGACAGTTACAGGGTAATTTTGAACCTGAGTTTGATCGAGGGATATGACAACGAGGAAATAACAAAAATCCTGCAGATAAGCAATGAAAACTGCAGAACCACTATATCGAGGGCCAAAGCCCGATTGAGAAAAATACTGATGGATACATCGGTGGTAAATTAAAAGAGATGAAAATGAATTTGGAACATTATTTCGACAAGAACAAAGAAATGTTCGATGCGTACGAGCCGAATGAAGGTCATTTTGAGCGATTCCGGGCAAGATTGGAAAGCCAGGATAAAAATGCAGGTGGAAGAAGCAGCTTTTCATACTATCTGATGGCCATTGCAGCATCCGTCCTCCTGGTATTCGGTTATTGGCTGGGAAATTTCAATTCGAACAAAGGCATTGAACTCGCCGATGTCTCTCCTCAGATGGAAGAGACCCAAAATTTCTACGTTTCCACCATCCGCAAGGAAATGGAAGCAATAAGCGGTAAAAGAACACAAGAAAACACAAGGATCATAGATGATGCCTTCAGGCAACTGGAGATCCTTGAAAAAAATTATCAGGAGCTGACCTTAGAGCTCAAGGAAAGCGGTGCTGATAAGCGCGTCATACACGCAATGATCACGAATTTTCAGAACAGGTTGTTCGTTTTGGAGAATTTGATGGATCGACTCGAGGAGCTGGAAAACATGTCTTCCGAGGAAAACAGAATTTAAACAATATGCGAATTAAAATTTAGAAGCCATGATTAAAAAAATAACAATTCTCTTCATTGCACTTTTGGTCTTTCCTGCTGCGGTGAATGCAGACCCAGTAGAAAAGCGATGGGCACACGAGAAGAGCAAGACCATCAAGAAGGAATTCAGCGTGAATTCGGATGCTCTTTTGCGAATTAATAATAAGTATGGGAACGTCGAAGCCATTTCCTGGGACCAGAACCGGGTTGAGATCGAAGTGACCATTACAGTCTCCGGCAACAGTGAGTCCAAAGTGGATTCCCGATTGCAGCAGATTGACGTCAAGTTCAATAACAGCCCCAGTGAGGTGTCTGCCAAGACGGTTATCGAAAGCTCTTCGGGATGGTGGAACTCCGGGAGCAAAATGAACTACCAGATAGACTACAAGATCAAGGTGCCCGTCACCAACAGTGTGAATCTGACCAACGATTACGGCAGCATTTCGCTCAATGAGATCAAAGGCTCAGCCCGAATTAACTGTGACTATGGGAAAATATTGATCGGAAGCCTTTTTCACGAAGACAATGAGATCAACATTGACTATACGTCAAACTCAGTGATCGAATTCATGAATGCGGGAAAGATCAACGCGGATTACTCCCAATTGACTGTGGAAAAATCCAAGAGCATTCAGCTCAATGCAGACTACACCGATACGAAAATCGAAAACATCGAGGATCTCAATTTTGTGTGTGACTACGGCAAGATAGAGGTGGGAAGAGCCAACACCGTAGATGGTCACGGAGATTACCTGACCATGAGGTTTGACAATGTCTACAAGAACCTTACCATAGAGGCCGACTACGGCAGCCTAAAGATTGACAAGCTGATGAAAGGCTTCGACCTGGTGAGTGTCCGTTCAGACTACACAGGAATCAAGATGGGATTGGAAGAGGGCATTTCCTTCAATTTCACAGCGAAGCTAAGCTATGGAGGGTTCGACTACGATGGCGAGAACATCAATTATCTTAAGAAAATTGTCAAATCGTCCTCCAAATTCTATCAGGGTTATGTCAACCAGGATAACTCGGGTTCGGTTATTGACATCGTCTCAGACTATGGTGGAGTGAAGCTTTACAACAAATAAATTACAATCTAAACCTAAAATTGAATAAAATGAAAACTACTCTATTGAGAACACTGTCACTCTTTGCCCTGTTGCTCTGTTTTACGACCAACGTAAAGGCTCAACGCGTCAAGGGAAACGGAAAGTTGATCGAGAAAACACGCCAGGTTGGCGATTTTAAAGCCCTGGGCGTATCAGGATCCTTCGATGTTTTTTTGGTCAAGGGCCAGGAGGGAAAGGTCATCGTGAACGTCGAAGAAAATCTTGAGCCCTATTTGGTGACTGAAGTTCAAAATGGAACTCTTAAGGTAAGGTGGAAAAAAGGCAGCAACGTGCGGACCACGAAGAATACAAAAGTCACGGTTCATTTTGATGTTCTCAATGGGGTGGCGCTCTCGGGATCCGGAGACATCATCTCCCGTAACCCGATAACAACAGATGAGCTGGACATTGCAGTGGCTGGCTCGGGGGATATTCGACTTGAGCTTGACGCTGAGGAAACCAATGCAGCAGTTTCCGGGTCAGGAGACATCGAATTAAGTGGAATGAGCAAATCCTTTGGTGCTGCGGTGGCAGGAAGCGGCGACATCAAGGCCTATGAACTCAAATCGGAAACCGCCGAATTGAAGATTTCAGGATCGGGAACCATTCATGCCAATGTAGCCAATGAGCTTGTGGCAAGGATTTCAGGCTCGGGCAACATAAAATACAAGGGCAATCCGAGGATTGAAGACGTCAAAGTTAGCGGGTCCGGGAACGTAAGCACCTATTGATCACCAATGCGTTCCAGGGAGCTTACCGTAGCAACAGAATCGCAGAGCTCAACGCTGATCATCAGCGGGCTCTGCTTTCCCTGTCCTTGAATCCAATACAGCCTGCAGGGGTCGTTCTTTACCCGGCTTTTTGAAAAATCGATATCACCATTTTTAAGGATGGCACGAATATCCAGGCTATCGGCCTGGGCTTCTTTGAGATCCTGCTCGATCTGCTCTCCATAGAGAAGCTGTTTTCTTTGGATGATATTGAGAATGCGATCGTTCGGCAGCCAGTTGCACGAAGCTCTTTTGCCTCCAAGGAAGAAAAAAACCATCACTATTCCCATGGCAAAACCAATCCCGTAAAGGGTGAATCGCTGTCGCATATCTTCCATTGCTACAGGATAAGCAGATTAATGTCGGTAAGGGGCAAATTGAACCAGTCAGCAATATTCTTATTGGTCAGAATCCCGTGGTAATAGTACATTCCCTTTTGAAGGCTTTTGTCGAACCGGGCGGCATTTTCGATTCCTCCCATTTCTCCGATATTCAACAAGTAGGGGGTGAAGATATTGCTGATTGATACCGATGCAGTTCGGGAATAGCGAGAGGGCACATTGGGCACACAGTAATGGATGACGCCGTGTTTGACCATGGTTGGATTGCTGTGCGTTGTGATTTCCGAGGTCTCGAAACAGCCCCCGTTGTCAATGCTGACATCGATCACCACAGCCCCGT
>CBDUAY010000134.1:0-6737 GCA_965365245.1 uncultured Flavobacteriaceae bacterium
CAGCTGTGGCTTTTCTGGGTGGCGCCCATAGTTGGAGCCATTTTGGCCGGACTGGTTTACAAATACCTCTCTCCTGAGACTGCTGACTGAAGAATATACCCCAGTACTAAAACGGAGTTGATTGACAAGAAAAAGAGCTTATATATTGTTTGGCATGCCGATCCTGATCGGCATGTTCTTTTACCAAACGGGATGTGAGGATGTTTCGCGGGATTCCCTTACAATAGCGGCCTCGGCCAACATGCAATATGCCATGGAGGATCTGATCGCGAGATTCACGGAGGAGTCCGGGATTTCCTGCGAGCTGATAGTGGGCTCTTCCGGCAAGTTGACCGCGCAAATTGTAGAAGGGGCTCCGTTTGACATGTTTTTTTCCGCAGACATGAAGTACCCGCAAGAGATTCACAAGAAAGGACTTTCGTCGAGGCCTCCTCGAATCTATGCCTATGGATATCTCGTATTCTGGAGTCTTGACGAGGGCCTCGAACTGACCAGTGAGGGAATGCTAAGCGAAGAGGTGAGACATATAGCCATGGCCAATCCGGAAACGGCTCCTTATGGGAGGGCGGCGGAGGACCTGCTCAAAGGAATGGGGATATACGAAAGCATTAAATCCAAACTGGTCTTTGGAGAGAGCGTCGCACAGACAAATCAGTTTATCCTGTCGGGCACTGCAGAACTCGGTTTGACGGCCCGTTCTGTGGTTTCTGCTCCCGAAGCCGAAGGAAAGGGACAATGGAAGGAAGCGGATCAGGCCCTGTACGAACCCATTGCACAGGGCCTGGTTCACCTGAAAAACACGGACCCTGAAAAAGAGAAATGGTCATTGGCCTTTGATGATTTTCTCCGGTCACAGACTGCCATTGATATTTTGCATAAGTTTGGATATGGTTTAGAGAATAAAGAATGAATGTGCTCAAGGGAAATATAGCAGAGGTTCGCGTGAATGGCGAGCTGTCAATCGTTCGTGTGGAAGTGAAGGATCATCTGCTGTCCTGCATAGTCATCGACACCCCTGAAACAGCTGATTATTTGATGCGGGGAGCCGAGGTGAAGGTCATATTCAAGGAGACCGAAGTGATCATCGCGACCGGTGAAACGAAGGGCATCAGCCTGAGGAACAAATTCAGGGGAAAGGTGGTTCGAATTGATTCGGATATCCTTTTGAGCAAACTGGCCATTGACACCCCGGTGGGAGAGATTACCTCAATCATAACCTCGAATGCTGTCCAGGAATTGGGTGTAAAAGTAGGAACCGAAGTGACCGCCATGATCAAAACCAATGAGCTGATTTTGTCAAAATGATAGATTTGAACCCTTTAGTGCTGACCTTTAAGCTGGCGGTGGTCACAACCATCATCCTGTTTTTCGTGTCTGTTCCCGTAGCTTATTGGCTGGCTTACAGCAAGAGCAAACTAAAGCCGGTGATAGAGGCTTTGGTGAGCATGCCTCTGGTGCTTCCTCCCACCGTGATCGGGTTCTATATGCTTTTGGCCTTCAGCCCGTCGAATGCCTTTGGCGGTTGGCTTGAAGACTGGATCGGACTGAGATTGGTTTTCTCTTTCGAAGGTCTTGTGCTCGGATCGGTGATTTATAGCCTGCCCTTCATGGTGCAGCCGATTCAGGCTGGTTTTTCGAACCTTTCACCGGATTTGAAACGGGCCTCTTACGTAATGGGAAAGTCACGACTGACGACGCTCAATCGCGTTTTGCTCCCTAATATCAAGACCTCTCTGCTTACCGGCATCGTTCTCGCGTTTGCACATACTATCGGAGAATTTGGAGTCGTGCTTATGATCGGAGGCAATATTTCAGGTAAGACCCGGGTGGCTTCAATTGCGATTTACGATCAGGTGGAATCCTTGAACTACGACGTTGCCAATGCTTATTCGCTGATCCTTTTCGCTTTGACTTTCATCATTCTTCTCTCGGTGTATCTACTCAATGGGGGCTATTTCAAAAGGATCAGGAGATGATTGAGCTCGGCATACAGAAAGAGTTGCGGTCCTCCGGGGGCACCATGCTGCTTGACATTGAATTGTCAGTGGGCAAAGGAGACATTGTAACTCTTTACGGCAAATCCGGAGCCGGCAAGACGAGCCTGCTCATGCTTCTTGCTGGTCTTATGCGCCCGGACCGGGGGTTTATCCGCGTAGACGGACAGACTTGGACTGACACGGAAAAGGGTATTTGGAGAAGACCCCAGGAACGCAATGTAGGGCTGGTATTCCAGGAATACGCGCTTTTTCCAAACATGACAGTTTTGGAAAACCTGACCTATGCCATGCGCAAAGGTCAGAAGGACGACGAAAGAGAGCATCTGATCGAGATCATGGACCTGAAAGATTTGAGAAATCGAAAACCAGACACGCTATCCGGAGGTCAGAAGCAGCGTGTGGCGCTGGCAAGGGCACTCGTGAACAAACCGAGTCTGCTCCTTCTGGACGAGCCCCTTTCAGCCCTCGATCAGGACATGCGTGGGAAGCTGCAGCAGTATATCCTGCAGGTCCACCGCGAATACGGCCTGACGACGCTGCTCATCAGCCACGATGTCACCGAGATCATCAAAATGTCTGACTATGTCATGGAAATGGAACTTGGTCGAGTCATACGAAAGGCTACTCCGGGTGAGATCTTCACTCATGAAAAGCTCAATGCAAAGTTTCAATTTACGGGTGAGGTGATGAAAATGACAAGACAGGACTTCATTGTCATCGTCACGGTGCTGGTAGGCAGGGAACTGGTCAAGGTGGTTGCAAATGACAGTGAAGTAGAGGGCATGGAAGTGGGAGATCGAGTTTTGATTGCCTCAAAAGCCTTCAACCCTGTCATACACAAGATTTCCTGAAGTCCGAAACGAAGGATTCTGTTGGACCCTGATTAAGCCCGATCTCATTTTATTTAAAGTTCTTTCCTATATGAGCTAGAATTCGTATTTTTAATAGTTGATTTCCCTTAAAGGGTAATGTTTAAAATGATTGATTATGAATAGTTTATATAAAGAAAGAAGTTACGTTTTCAATGCAATTTCCAGCGTATTGGTGTTTTTGTTTCTCTCGGCAGCCGGATTGGAGCAAGCACAGGCGCAGGAAACAGAAAATTTCAAGGAATTCAAAGGAGTTGTAATGAATGCCCGGTCAAAGAAGACGCTGGAGTTTGCGACTCTCTCGGTTTCCAATACGAACATCTCGTCGGTATCGAACCTCGACGGAGAATTTTCTCTAAAAGTTCCTCTGGAAAGCCTTGGAGAGAATGTGGTGGTCAGTTATTTGGGCTACAATACCCTGAGGATGCCCTTGTCTCAATTCACTGAGGAGGGCAACAAGATTGAAATGGTAGAGGCTTTTGAAAAGCTTCCGGACGTGAACATTGCCGATGTGGATGCCTATGTCGTAATGAGAAAAGCCATGGAGAACCGGGGAAAGAATTCCCTCAAGGAACCCCTTATCGTCAAGGCCTTTTATCGGGAATCGATTAAGAAAAGAAGGACCTATGCATCGCTGTCTGAGGCGGTCGTCGACATTTACAGGTCACCTTTCTCTTCCGAGGCCAAAGACTATGTAACTCTTGACAGAGCCAGAAAGAGCACAGATTACAAGAAGATCGACACCCTCGTGATTAAATTGCAGGGAGGGCCCTACAACAACATAGGCATGGACATGGTTCGAAACAGGGACCTTTTCTTTTCGTATGACATGTTTGACATCTACAATTTCAAATTCGACAAGATGGTCAACATGAACAATAAAAATGTCTATGTCATAGATTTTGAGCAGAAGCGGTCCATTGTAGAGCCTTTCTACAAGGGGAAGCTCTATATCGATGCCGATACTTATTCTCTGGTCAAGACCGAATTCAGTCTGAATCTGGACAACATGGTCAAGGCCAAGAAATTCTTCGTGAAGAAAAAACCGATCAATGCCGATGTCATTCCGCTGGACACCAAATACATTGTTGATTACCGGGAGCAAGATGGCAAATGGCACTTTAACTACAGCAGGATCGAGCTGAGCTTTAAAGTCAAATGGGACAAGAAGCTGTTTAACTCCATCTACAACATTTCCATTGAAATGGCTGTCACCGACTGGGAGGTCAATGAAGACAAGAAGGTTGTTAAGAGCCGTGAACGCATGCGCAGGAGCGTTATTCTGAACGATCAGGCCTCAGGTTTTTCAGATCCGAAATTCTGGGGAGAACGCAACGTGATAGAGCCTGACAAGTCGATAGACAACGCGATCCGCAAGATTCAAAGGAACTATGAAAAAGGCACTCCCTGATCGGTTGTAAGCGAGAGTTTTAGTAAAGTTTTAATAAAATAGTAGGTGATAATTCGTAATTTCGCCACGAAAAAAATTGTTTTATTAAAATTGAATATTCGTCTTTTATACTTGTTATTGACCTGTGCTTTTTGCGGAATTCACGGTGCGGTTCGAGCTCAGATTGACAATCGTGGGATCGAAGGTGAAGACGTCTTTCAATATCAGCCCAACGAGCAGGAGAAGGAGCAGATGATTCCGATGGAAGCCGAAGGCATTGACATCAAGGCTGATTATCTGACCCTTTTCGGAAGTTTGAAAGACATTGCAGATAATTTTCCCGCTTACAGTGTGATTCCCCAAAAAAACAACCGGGGAATGACGAGTCGTTCGAATGTTGACAAGGATGTGCTTGTGAAGCAATATTGGAACGGCAAGGATGTGAATGAGAACAAGTTCAAGACCTCCCTCGAGCTTGGAAGATATGAGACCAGCACCTCTCGCATCAGAATTGTATGCCGGGACCACAGCTACGTGGATGGAGACCGGGTAAAGCTCTACGTCAATGAGCAGGTTATCCGCAGAAGCATAACCCTGGAAGGAGGATATTACATTATAGACATAGACCTCAGAGAAGGATTCAATCGAATTGACATCGAGGCTCTCAATCAGGGCTCTTCCGGACCAAACACGGCTGAATTCAAAGTATTTGACGACAATGGCAACCTGCTTGCCTCCAGAGAATGGAATATACTTACCGGATACATTGCCACCATGGTGGTTATGAAGAACTGATCCCTCCTGTTCTTCGGTTTTAACGATCAATTGTTACTAGAAAGAGAAAATGCCTTAGGGGATCATCATGACAAAACGAATTCTTGTATTTATTTTAAAGCTGACGGCTTTTGGGCTGCTGCTTCTGACCCTGTTCATCGGGTCGGTCTACCTCGGACTTTTCGGACATATATACTCTAACAAGGAGTTGAAGGATTTCAGAAATCACTCGGCTTCCCTGGTGCTTTCCGACAATGGAAGCATCATTGGCCGCTTTTTTTCCGAGAACCGAACCAATATCAAACTCGATCAGCTGCCCGATGGGCTCATTGAGGCCCTTGTGGCAACGGAGGATGCCCGCTATTTTGAGCATGAAGGGGTTGACTCAAGGAGCCTTCTTCGCGTTTTGGTTAAGAGCATAATTCTCCAGCAGAAAAACGCCGGGGGTGGAAGCACTATCACCCAGCAGCTGGCCAAAAATATGTTTGGGCGTCAGAACCTCGGGTGGTTCAGCATGCCAGTCAACAAGACCAAAGAGATCATCCTGGCAGGCCGGATTGAAGAGTTGTACTCCAAGGAAGAAATTCTCGCGTTGTACCTCAATACTGTGCCTTTCGGGGAAAACGTATTCGGAATAGAAGCTGCTGCAAGGCGCTATTTCAACAAGAGTGCGGCAAAGCTCAGAACCGAGGAATCGGCCGTGCTGATCGGCATGCTCAAGGCAAACACCTATTACAATCCCAGGTTGTACCCGGATCATTCGATCACTCGTCGCAATGTCGTGTTGGAGCAGATGGAAAAATACGAATACCTGGATGAAGCCGAAACGGATTCTTTGAAATCGCTCCCCCTGGAATTGGATTATGCCAACCTGGAGTCAGAAGGGCCGGCCAATTATTTCCTGGTTCACATCCGAAAGGAGGCCCAGGAAATCCTGGAAGCGCTAAATAAGGATCGAGACGAGCCGCTTGACCTCAACAAGAGTGGATTGATCATAGAGACCTCGCTCAGCCTGGAACTTCAGACCTATGCCCTCAACGCTATAAAGAATCATCTTTCAACCATGCAGAGCCGGCTCGACAGGCAATACAGCTCCGGTCAGTCGAAAAAGAACCTGGCTGCTCTGGTCGATCGGGAATTAGAGAATAATAACCTCAAGGATAGAGAGCAGGAGATAAGGCCCAGGGAGATCTTCACCTGGGAGGGGTTTCGCAATGATTCGATTTCGTTGCGCGACAGCATAGCACAGTCGCTGAGGAGCCTTCAGGCAGGATTCATCGCTCTCGATCCTATCGATGGCGAGATCAAGGCCTGGGTGGGGGGAAATGACTTTCGAACTCAACCTTATGATCAGGTCTTTGCCCAGCGACAAACGGCATCGGCTTTCAAACCTGTACTCTATGCGTCAGCTTTGGAACAGGGAGCTATGCCTTGCATGTACCTTGACAACGATCCCATTGTTTTGACTGACTTCGAGGGTTGGCAGCCCCAGAATTACGACCACTCTTCAGGTGGAAAATATTCGATTGCGGGCGCACTATCCCGTTCCATGAACATCCCTACCGTGAATTTGTTTTTTCGGCAGGATTTTGATGAACTCAGCGAGATCTGGACGGCTTTGGGCTACAGCCAGGAATTGGAGTATGAGCCGGCAGTTGCGCTGGGAACCACATCAGCCAGCCTTTTCGAGATGAGCCGTGCATACGC
>CBDUAY010000135.1:0-6648 GCA_965365245.1 uncultured Flavobacteriaceae bacterium
TAATCGCGGTTTTTTGAGCCGACTGGTAGGTGTAGTCGATGTTAAAACGAAACGTGTTGGTGAATTGGTAGAGGAATCTGAAATTGCCGTAGAATACCCAGTTTGTGAAATCATAGGCTCCGTCAAGGGTGTCGAACAAATCTGCATAATACGGGCTAACTATCCCGTACAGTCTGATCTTTCCCGTGGGGTTGTAAGTAGCTTCCAATTCGAGCCCTGTGTAGTTGAGTGTTCCGTTGTTGATGGGTTGGCGGGTATAAACGTCAAAACCGTCCGGGGTTTGCAGCCCGGTGTTTCGAAGGACGTTCATGATCCGATCGGTCGAATTCGAATAGAACAGGGCAGTGTTCAATGAGAGCCTCTCGAACTGGTGGTAGTATTCAAGGTAGAAGTAGTTGGTGTAATAGGGTTGCAGAAATGGGTTGCCCAATAGAATGAAGCGCTCATCCGCAAACGAATTGAACGGATTCAGTTGGGAAACTGTCGGTCTGTCGATGAATCGCGTGTATCCGATCGAGAAAAAGTTCTGGTCCTTCATGTTGAAGGTCAACAAAGCCGAAGGGAAAAGATCGTTGTAGTCATTTTCGAAATCCTCCTGAACGTTTTGTTCCTCGATAAGGGTTTGGGTAAGTTCTGCCCTGAGCCCGACTGAAAAGCTGAACTGATCAATCTCGTGGGCGAAATTGGCGTAGAAGGCGTTGATTCTCTCGTCGTAGACTATCTCACTGGAGAAATCAGGATTGATATCGAACCTCTGGGTGCTCGGGTTCAGATTGCTAGACAAAAAGTCATTGTTGTACATTCTGAAGTTCGATTTTAGCCCGGCTTCAAATTTTGAGGCGCTCCCCAGCGGGAGGCTGTAATCGAGGCGCACATAGAAGTTGTCTACCCCTTCGTCTTTGACATATTTCTGTATCGTTTGATCATCCCCCGGGAAAGTCTCCGTGTTGAGTATGTCAGTATCGTTTTCTCCCACATTGTTATCGTATTTGAGGTCCACCGATAGCTGGTGTCCTTCTTTCTCAAACTTTCTGCTGTACTGCAAAAAAGCCTCCAGGAAGGTTTCGTCTGTATTCTCATCAACATCGCGCAGGGATGAGCGCAACAACTCATCAACAGGCCGATAGTCATCCAGGATCAACTCAGCGTCATAGTTCTTATTGTTGGATGTATACATGATGGAGGTCGTCAGCGTGTTTTTGTCATCGATGAAGAAATCACTCCCAATGTTAAAGAGAAAGCTGTTCCGCTGTTTGTAGTCGGTTCGAAATTCCTGAAAGTTGCCGGTAGGACCCTGATTTTGATCCAAAAACACCTGTTCGATTTCTGTCTTCTTTATTGGAACCTGATGATTGAAGCTGGCCGTTGAGAAGATGTTGACCTTGTCAGTGCGGTAATTGATAAACGTGGATACACCGTGATTGGCTGGATTCCCAAAATGGGCTTCAACTGTGCCGTTGTAGCCCTCAGAGGACCTCTTTTTTAAAACGATGTTCAGAATTCCGCCGCCTCCCTCCGAATCGTATTTCGCGGATTGTGCTATTATTTCCACTTTGGCGATGCTGCTTGAGGGTATCATGCTCAGAAGATCCGCATTGCTCCTTTGTCCCCCGTAAGGCTTTCCATCCACAAGGACCATTGCCGTGTTCCCGCGGATTGAAATATTTCCCTGTTCGTCGACCCGAACCGAAGGGGTGTTTTCGAGGACCGTTATGGCAGTTCCGCCTATATTGGCTATGTCTTTAGAGGCATTGTACACCTTCTTGGTCAGGTTGTGTTCCATGAGATTGGCCTGTGCCACCAATTCTACCTCCTCCAGCTTCTCAAAGTTCTGTTCCAGTTCGATGACCCCCATGTCAACATCCTGCTGAATGTTGAATACATCAATCACAAAGGGCTGAAAGGACAGGGATTGGACGATGCAATAATATTTCCCTTCAGGAACCGTCAAATCGAAACGACCTGTTTTGTCTGTTACGTCGCCTATTAGCTCCCCGGAATTGATGTCCCTGAAGCTGACTGTCACAAATTGAAGCGGGCTGTGGGTTTCTGCGTCTTGCACCAATCCGTTGACTTCATGGTACATTCCATTTTCCTGCCCTGTAAGATGCAAGGAGAGGAGACCTATGATCAGGATATGAAGGATTTTCTTTTTCAAAATGATCAACCGATAAATGTAGGGTTTTGATAAATATCAAAAAATAGCGGAAACGGGGTATTTTTCGTTATTTACAAATAAGGGAAATCAGTCGATCAGTTCAAGAATGTTCTCCGGTGGTCGGCCAACCACAGCGCTCTCGCCTGAAATGACGATGGGTCGCTCGATAAGCTTGGGGTGTGAAACCATTGCAGCGACAATCTCTTCTTCACTCATCTCTCTGCCTTTGAAGTTGTCCTTCCACTCTTTTTCATTCTTTCGAACCAGGTCTATGGCGCTCATATCCAGTTTCTCAAGTATGTCGGTCAGCTCTTCTTTTGAGGGGGGTTCCTTAAGGTATTCCACGATCGTAAAGTCTTGTCCTGACTCTTCAAGTATTTTCAAGCCTTCACGGCTTTTTCTGCATCTCGGGTTGTGAAGTATTTTCATAAGGTTTGTTTCTTGATTGGCAGACGAATTTACTAAAAATTGGCAGCTTTCACCAATATAAACCGGGATACGATTATATTTGAGGCATGAACCTGATCGACACACATACACATCTCTACGTGGAGCAATTCGATGCCGATCGGAAAGAGGTAGTTGAACGCGCTATGAAAGAAGGGATTAGCAAGTTCTATATACCGGCAATTGACTCCACGTATTATGAGAGAATGTTTGAACTGAGAGACAGTTATCCTGAAGCCGTCAGGTTGATGGCCGGGCTGCACCCTACCCATGTGAAGGAAGACTATGAGAAGGAGCTTGAATTTGTCAAAGACCTTCTTGAGAAAGACAATTTTGCGGCCATTGGTGAGATCGGTATCGACCTGTATTGGGACAAAACCTTCCTGGAGGAGCAGAAGAAGGCCTTTCGCACCCAGATTGGCTGGGCCAAAGCCAAATCTTTACCCATTGTGATTCACGCAAGAGACTCATTTTCAGAGATTTTTGAAATTATGGACCAGGAACAGTCACCGAAGCTCAAAGGGATTTTTCACTGCTTTACAGGTACGCTTGAACAGGCCAAAAAGATCATTGGTTATGGCTTCAAGCTGGGCATAGGAGGAGTGGTGACTTTTAAGAACGGGGGGATAGACAAGTTCTTGAACGAGATAGAGTTAGAAAACCTCGTCCTTGAGACCGACTCGCCCTACCTTGCCCCCAAGCCATTTCGCGGCAAGCGAAACGAGAGTTCTTACCTGGTGTATGTTGTTGAGAAGTTGTCTGAGATCTATGGGATTGAACCTAATAAAATCGCGGAGATCACAACTCGAAGTGCCCAAGATATTTTCAATGGATAGAACACATCTCAAAACACCTCTCGGCATTTTGGAAATCTGCGGGACCTCAAAAGGGATCCGTTCGGTGTCTTTCACCGAAATGTCTGAAGTTGAGATTGAGAACACTCCTGAAACTCTCCGAGCATGCAAGAAACAGCTCCATGATTATTTTCAGGGAACTTTGACCGAGTTTTCCCTGCTGCTTGACCCGGAAGGAACCACTTTCCAGAAAAAGGTATGGGTCCAGCTGACGGGCATCAGTTACGGAAAAACTTCCTCGTACGCAGAGCAGGCAAAGGCATTCGGAGACCTCAAGGCGATAAGAGCCGTGGCTGGAGCCAATGGAAAGAATCCTATCGCTATAATCATTCCCTGTCATCGGGTTATCGGGTCAGATGGCAAACTCACAGGATACGCCGGGGGCCTCTGGCGCAAGAAATGGCTTCTCGAACATGAAAATCCGCCGGCACAAAGGAGCCTTTTCTGACTTTTTAGCTGTGTCAATTGACTTTATTTACGCTGCAAGCGTGACGATAATTTCTCCTATTTTTGTCCAAATCTCTATGGAATGAAAAGGATTCTGGTTTTGGCGGTCTTATGCCTTTCGGCCTGGGCTCAGGCTCAGATCGGACCCCGAGAAGCGAGAATCAAGTCCCTTGAAGTTGTATCTGACACATTGCTCATCGACAGCGTGAGCATCAGCCCTTATTTTTTTGAAGTCTACGATAAAAAGGGAAATGAAATTGATCCTGGGAGCTACCGTGTGGATTACGCGAAAGGTCTTTTTATTTCAGATGACGATTTCCCTTACCAGGGGAGTGTCATTGAGGTTCGATATGAGCGGCTGCCTGATTTCATGACAAGGTCTTATCAGGCCTTTGACCCGAACCTGATTGTTCCCCGAGCGACGAGTGACGCACAGGTTTACAGCTCGAGGGCCGATCGAAAGAGTACCGCGGAAAGGCCTTTCGAGGGACTTTCCACACGGGGCAGCCTGTCTCGTGGTGTCACGATCGGATCCAACCAGGACGCCGTGGTCAATTCAAATTTCAACCTTCAGATCGAGGGCAGGCTATCCGAAAAGGTCGGAATTCGCGCTTCGATAACCGACAATGAGATTCCGCTTCAGTCGGGAGGATTTACGCAAAGACTGGATGAGTTTGACCAGGTTTTTATCGAGATGTTCAGTGACAAGTGGAATCTCCGTGCAGGAGATCTGGATCTGATCAATCGAGAGAATTACTTCCTGCGTTTTCAGAAGAAGGTGTCGGGTATAATGGTGAATGCCCTTCCGGGCCAGAAGACTGGAGAGGTCGAGGTCTTTGCGTCCGGGGCTATAGTGCGAGGCAAATTCAACAGCTACAAGTTCACCGGTCAGGATGGCAATCAGGGTCCTTATCGAATTGAAGGCCCTGAAAATCAGCAATTCGTGATCATGATTTCCGGTAGCGAGCGTGTGTACGCAAATGGTGTGCTCCTGAAAAGGGGTGAGAACTTTGACTATACCATTGATTACAATACAGCTGAAATCACCTTTACAAGCTTGTACACCGTGACTTCCAATTTGCGATTCACCATTGAATATCAACTGGCTGAGCGCAATTATACGCGTCTCATGACCTATGACGGAGTCAAGGTCGATAAAAAAGACTGGCATGCTAGTGTTCATTACTACAATGAAAGCGACTTGAAGAACAGTCCGTTGGATCAGGATTTGAGCGATGAGCAGAAGGAGATACTTGCAGAGGCAGGCAATGACCCGGATAAAATGATTGCACCTTCGGAGGTGCCGGCAGAGTACGCCGAGAATAGGGTTCTCTATAGAAAAGAAGTGACTGGTGGTCGGGAGATTTATGTTTATTCCAATAATCCTGATGACGAGCTTTACCAGGTCAGTTTCAGCTTTGTAGGGGATAACAATGGGGACTATCGCATCGAAACTACGCTGGCTGCCGGTAGGGTTTATGCCTACGTCGAGCCGGCCAACGGCATTTCCCAGGGCTCCTATATGCCAGTCATCCAGCTTGTCGCACCTGAAAAGTATCAAATGATCAACTTTGCGGGCGGCTATCACCCGAGCGACAAAACCCAGGTGGCCGCTGAATTAGCCATCAGTGATAGGGACCTGAACCTGTATTCGGGCATCGACGACGAAGATAACAAAGGGTTTGCCGGAAAGTTGGACTACGACCAACGAATACTCGACAGGGCCTGGAAACTGAACGGAGTTATCGGTATGGAATACCTGAGTGATAATTTCAGCTCCATTGAGCGAATTCGAAATGTCGAGTTTGCGCGTGACTGGAACATTGACTTGCTCGACATCGAACAGGGTCAGAAGCAGCAGCTTTTCTCAGGAGGGCTTGTTTTCGCCAATGACAGCATGGGTACATTTTCCTATGGTTTTGACGAGCTTCAGATCGGCGAGGATTACAGGGGGTCGAAGCACAGGATGTTCGGCAAATTTGAGAATAAAGGCACTTTCTTGTTTGTCAACGGTAGCCTGATGCGCAGTGAGGAGGGAGTCGAGAGGAATAGCTTTGACCGGCTGTATTCCAGTATTGCCCAGCGCATATCGAAGTTTTGGATAGGGGCCAAGTTCAACTATGAAAACAGTTTAGGCGAGAACACATCAACGATGCAGCTCAACGACCTGAGTCATCGATTCCTGGAACTCGAGGGTTATGGTGGAATCGGCGATTCAACAAGGGTATTCGCCGAAATCGGATACAACTACCGGGAGACCGACAGCGTGGTAACCAACGACCTGGACCGGGTCAACAGGGCCCATACCTATTTTTTGAAATCGCGACTCGTAAAAAGCGCCTCGGCCGACCTTTCCCTTTTTATAAATTATCGCCAAGTCAACAATGAATTCCGGGATGACGAATCGAATGTCAATGGCAGGCTCAATTACAGGCAGAAGATGCTGAAGGACTTTGTGCAGTTTCAAACTTTGTTGGAGACGCGCTCCGGAAGCCTTCCCCAACAGGAGTTCACTTACGTCGAAGTGGAGCCAGGCAAAGGTTTCTACGAATGGATCGATTTCAATGAGAATGGCATACAGGAACTCGATGAATTCGTGGTAGCACGCTTTCCGGATCAGGCCATTTATGTGCGAGTTTTGTTACCTACTGTGAATTTCATTCGAACCAATCAGAACAAGTGGAGCCAGTCTTTGCGACTCGATGCGAGTGGATGGAAGAACCGCAATGGCTTCAAGAAGCT
>CBDUAY010000136.1:0-6604 GCA_965365245.1 uncultured Flavobacteriaceae bacterium
TGGATCAGGGAAGGGACCTCGGAAAATTTGTGGTTGAAAATATAGACATGATCAACAAGAGCTGATCCGACAAAGCATTTCCAATCTGATGAAGAAAATCCTCGGCATAGTGTCACTGGCTCTTTTGGGAGGTTTGGTATGGCTCCTATTTCTAAAGCCCTATGACTTTGTTGCTGTTCTCGAGGCCAAATCGGTTCCGGGAACCATCAACCATACCCTGAAAACCTGGAGTCGCTCGATTGAGAATTCTGATATCCGACAAATCGATGACAGTAGCCGCCTCCGTCAGGAACGCCAATTTAACGACAGTCTTTTCATATATGACTGGAAATTGATCCGGATAAACGACTCACTGACAAGCATTAAAGTTGGAGTATCCCTGGAAGAAAAGAATCACTTGCTTCGAATAGCAAATCTTTTTTCTGAAACGGATTTCAAACGACGCTCACGGAATACCATTCTCGATTTCAATGAGAAATTAAAGGAGCACCTGGCCAGTTTCAAGGTTCGCATTGACGGGGAGGCCTCACTCGAACCGATCTATTGTGCCTATGTGACTATTGAGAATGGGCAATTGGAGAAAGCACTGGGCATGATGCAGAATTATTCGCTCCTTAGCAATGTGCTTCTCGAGAACAAAATAGAGCTAAACGGAATGCCCTTTGTGGAGGTTACTTACTGGAACCAGGACAAAGAACAGTTAAAGTACAATTTCTGCTACCCGATCGTAAAAAAAGACAGCCTGCCTGCTGATGGGCTCGTATCCTTTAAACAGTTCGAGGGAGGAAAATATCTAAAAGCAACATACAACGGCAACTATATCAGCTCAGACAGGGCCTGGTACGCACTACTCGACTATGCCCGGCAAAAAGGCATTGAACTCGAAGAGAAGCCGGTCGAAATCTTTTTCAACAATCCCAACATGGGAGGAGACGAGCTCGATTGGCGCGCCGATATCTATATGCCGCTCACTCAGTCACTCGATGCGGTTGAGCAATAAAAAAAGGCATTGACCTTGCGGTCAATGCCTTTTTCAAAATAATTCAAAACAGATTACAACTCTTTTATCTTGATGTTTCTGAACCAAACGTCGTCACCGTGATCCTGGAGACCGATAAAGCCTTTTGAAGCTACATTGGCCCAGTCCTTGTTCAGACCTGGGAATTTGCTTCCGGCTACCAATTCGTTCCACTCAGGCGTCCAGAGATGGTATTCCACCACATTCACACCATTTTGCTTGTGAACAACTGTTCCTTTGTAAACTGTGATCTCTACCTGGTTCCACTCCCCAACAGGCTTGGCGTTCTGGGGCTTGGCCGGGATCAAGTCATAAAGTGAACCTGCCTGGCGGTTACCGTCTTTGCCCAGCTTGGCATCCGGATGCTTGTCATTGTCAAGTACCTGCATCTCAGGCGCTGTCTTCCAAATGAAGTCATGGTCGCCTTCCTGTCCGAGGTAGAAAATACCTGAATTTCCGCCTTCTGAAATCTTCCATTCCAGGCTCAAGGTGAAATTCTGGAATTCCTTGTCGTAGAGGATGTCTCCCCCATCAGAAGCTCCGGCCTCTCCGCGGCCCGAACCAATCATGTGCAAGGTTCCGTCTACAATCTCCCATCCTGATGGGAAAGTCTCTTTTTTGAATCCTCTCCATCCGTTGGAAGTCTCCCCGTCAAAAAGCAGGACCCATCCGTCGGCTTTTTCAGCTTCCGTCAGCGTGTTGGGAGCTGCCGCTTCCTGAACTTCAGGTGCAGCGGCTTCCACAGCTTCTTCTGCTTCGGCCGGAGCTTCTTTTTTCGCTGTATTGCAGCTGATTACCATAGAGGACACTGCTATTCCGCAGGCCATCAAAAACACTCTTTTTTTCATTTTTCTGTAATTATTGTTGTCGTTTGATATTTACACTTATGCAGGCATGTCAGGCAAAGACCATCCATCCCTGTAGGTATGTTTCACTAACTCTTCGGAATAAGCCTTCGCATTCATCGGATCCGTCCAGGTCTTGTCAAATGTTGGGTGACCATCGTGAATCTCAAATCCGTCTTTGATCACGGTTTTGATCTCCTCATTGGCGCCGATATTGGTGAATTCCATTTTCTCTCCATCCCACTCGAGGGTCTTGTTGAGCGACTGCAGACGAACCGCCAGCACACCCATCACAACCATCTCGTTGAAAGGTCCTGCCTCAGCAAAGTCAGAGGTACAAGGCTTTCTGTTCTCAGGGCTTTCTTTACAAGCTCTAACCCAGTCCATTTCATGCGCTCCATCGTTCCAGGCTTTGCCCATTTCTTCTTCGACCCTGCGCTCCGTTTTCGGCACAGAAATCTTTTTGCCAGACAACAGCTCGGGTTCTACACCGTAGCAACCTACATGAAGTATGTCTTTTGTTCCGTAGAAGAAAGTCCCTCCTCCAGATTTGTTCGGATTCTTACCTGCAGGCCAATTCGCCGGCAACTCAGGTTTGATTCCACCGTCGTACCAGTGAACATCCACTTCAGAAAGATTCATTCCGGCGTGCTTGCCTCTTTCCGGGAAGGTCAATTTCACCTTCTGAGAAACAGGTGCAGAATCATTCAACAAGAGTGAAGAGCTCGCCTGTACTTTTGTCGGATATCCAAGTTTGAGTCCTTCGAATACAGGGTGCAGAATGTGACAAGCCATATCGCCGAGGGCACCGGTTCCATAATCCCACCAGCCCCTCCAGTTCCATGGATGGTACACTTCATTGAAATCACGCATTTTGGCTGGCCCGGTAAACAAATCCCAGTTTAGGGTGTCAGGCACTTTTTGAACTTCCTCAGGCGTATTCAACCCTTGAGGCCAGATCGGACGATCCGTGAACGACTCAACGCGAGTCACGTCTCCAATGGCTCCGCTCCAAAGGACCTCGCAAGTTTCGGCAACCCCGGCTCCTGACGCCCCCTGGTTCCCCATTTGCGTGGCCACCTTGTGTTCAGCTGCCAGTTTCGTCAAAAGTCTTGACTCATATACTGAGTGCGTAAGAGGTTTTTGAAGAAACACGTGCTTGCCCATAGTCATGGCATGCGCTGCAGTGATGGCATGCGTATGGTCAGCAGTTGCAATGACAACGGCATCGAATTGATCTTTCATTTCGTCGTACATCTTTCTCCAGTCCCAATATTGCTTCGCTTTTGGAAACTCATCAAAGGCACCCTTTGCGTATTTCCAGTCCACGTCACAAAGACCCACGATATTCTGCGATTTAAGGTTTCTCAAATTTCTCAGGCCCATGCCGCCTACTCCTACGCCCACGATGTTCAATTTATCACTTGGGGCTACATGCCCAAGTCCGCTCACGGCGAAAGAAGGAACAATGCTGATTCCCGCACTCGCAGCCAAACTTTTGTTGACGAATTCCCGTCGGGAGATCCCACTCGGCTTCTTACTTTTACTCATAATTTCAATGCTTTATTAATTAGAAAAAATCGGTGATTTGTATTCGTTTTTGCGAAACAGTGTAAATATAAAAACAAATCTTTAAAAAGCCTTGGCGACAAGGCCCTATTAGTGCTCAAGATCTGTGCTGTCTCTATCATTTTAACTCTTTGATTCTAATGTTTCTGAACCACACCTCGTGTGCGTGATCCTGCAGGCCAATATGACCTGCTTCAGTTGCTGAAAAACCTTCCCAGTCTTTGAACTTGGAAGCCTCAACCAGCTTCTGCCATTCCTTTCCTCCAACCGGATAGTTGAACAATTCCACGCCATTCATAACCACCCTTCCGAGGTTCTTCGCCCTGTCTACAGAGACAAAAAGCTCATTCCATTCTCCCGCCGGTCGTGCCACGTCCTTCTCAGGACCGACAATCCCAAATATCGCACCCGACATTTGCAATTTGTCGTCAAAATTCGGATCACTTGAATAGTCTCTCAGTTGTACCTCAGGCGCTGTCATGTAGGGCACCACATACTTCTCATCCTCAAGGATCCCATAAAAGACGCCACTGTTGCCGTCCTTTTCAATTTTCCATTCCAGAGCCAGTTCAAAGCTCTTGTACTTCTTGCGGGTGATGAGGTTGTTCATCCCATGAGCGCTGTCCGGATGAGGTCTGTAAACCAGGGTTCTGTCGCTTATCTCCCACTCACCCGTAATGCTGTCCTTCATGTAAGTCCTCCAGGCATCCAGGTTCGTTCCGTCAAAGAGGTACACCCAGCCATCCTCAAGATCCTGAGATTTTTGCTCCGTTGACTCCTTGACTGCTTCGCCCGGGTTCTTCTCAACCGCCTTGTCGCAGGACGCTGTCATAATTATGCCCAAAGAGCAGATGATGCTGTAAATGTAATTTCTCATACGTCCGCCAATTCTTTCCAACGGTTTCCATCCTTGTGAGAGGCGACCACCTTTTCAATGAAGTCCATCCCACGAAGACCATCTTTAATTGAAGGGAATTCTCCCTCATCGTAAGTTTCCTTTCGAATTGCACGCGCCACGCCTTTATAGATGTTGCCCATGGCATCAAAGATGCCTTCAGGATGCCCGGCGGGCAATTTGGTACCGTCAAGTGACAGGTCACTGTTGTAATTGTTTCCCGGCTTTAGCACCTGCATCGGGACACCTTCTTTCATGAGATAGAGATAATTCGGATTCTCCTGCTCCCATTTCATTCCGCCCTTGTCCCCGTAAATTTTGACCTCAAAGCTGTTCTCTTCTGCCGTGGCAATCTGGCTGGCCCGGATGCATCCCTTTACTCCATTGGTGCATCTTATCAGAATGCTGCCGTCGACATCCATCGGATTGTCGTCATAGAGATAATTCAAATCCGACAAAACGGTATTCACCCTGAGGCCAGACACGTATTCGATCATGTCGAAGGCATGGGTGCCAATATCTCCAATACAACAGCTGATACCGGATTTTTCCGGTTGCAGGCGCCAGGTGGACTTCCTGCTCTCAAAATCGTGAATGACCGGATTGATCCAGCCCTGGAAGTACTGTACATCGATTTTTTGAATCTTTCCGATAACCCCCTCTTTTATCATGGATCTCATTTGACGAATCATGGGATAACCGGTATAGGTATAGGTCACTGCGAAAACCTTCTGACTCATTTTCTGAAGCTCGGCCAATTCAACAGCCTCATTGAACGTGGTGGTGAGAGGTTTTTCACATATCACATGAAAACCATTCTCCATGAGCAGCTTTGCATTTTCAAAATGCAGGTAGTTTGGAGTGAGTACTGAAACCACCTCCATACGTTCGCTTTCAGGCAATTTTCTCTCCGCCTCAACCAATGATTCCGGAGATGGGTAGACCCGTGTGAGATCAACCCCAAGCCTTTCGCCGAAGGAAAAGCTCTGATCGATGTCTGAGCCGAATACGCCTCCTACTATTTCAAAGCGATCGAACATGCCCGAGGCAATGCGGTGCAATACCCCGATCATGGAGTTGGCTCCTCCACCGACAAATCCGAGTTTGATCTTTGAACTCATTTCTTAGGAACTATTTTCATTTCAATTCTCCTGCAGCTTTCAGGATCAGGCGACGTGTGGCTTCTATTCCTTCTAACTCGGTCATGCTGTCACCTTCGAATTCCACACCTATATAGCCTGTGTAGCCACCATCTTTGACCACCTTCATCATTCTGTTGTAATCGATAAGGGGTTGATTGCCTTCATCGTCAAAATCGTAGGTCTTGGCACTTACTCCCTTGGCATAAGGTAGCAATTCCGATACTCCCTTGTAAATATCGTAAACATCCTCGCATTCTTCGGCATTGATCGAACCATAGCTCACATTGATGCAAAAGTTTCCAAAATCAGGCAGGGTCCCGCAATTCGGAAGATTGACCTGCTTCATGACATTGGCCAGCCATTGCCCGTTCGAGGTGTATCCCCCGTGATTCTCTACGATGACGTTTATTCCTTTTTCTGCCGCATAATCCGCCAGTGCCGAAAGTCCTTTGACAGCAGCAGCTGCAACCTCTTCTTCGGAGCCTTCGCCATGGGCGTTTACGCGAATGGAATGACAGCCGAGAAATGCAGCAGCATCCACCCATTTTTTGTGGTTGTTCACAGACTGGTTCCGCTTTACATCATCCAGCTCTGCCAGATGGCCCTCACCATCCACCATTATGAGAACGTTCTCAACCTGGTAGTGCGCACTCCGGTCCTTGAGTATCATCAAGAGCTCCTGCATGGCCTTCTCAGGATCATCTCCCTTTTCTAAATACTTATCATAGAGGGCACTGACGTATTCAATGCCCGAGAAACCCAGTTCACTGGCTTTTTGAGCAAAGTCAACCGGATCCAATTCTCCTGACTGGATCATCTTATGCAGCGACCATTGTGCAAGTGAAAGCTTGAACCACTGTTCATCTCCCGAATCGTCACTTTCAATTTGCCCGGACTCAACTGAAGACTCCAAACCGGATTCTGAAGATGTCGAACTTGAGTCTTTGGCTTTGTTACAGCCCGCAAATAAAACGAAAACAAGAAGTGCAGCGATCAGCCGCACGGCTCCAAAGGAACGTGTTGATATCATACAGAAAAAATTAATGGACCCTAATCCACTGTGAAAGTAACAGATAATGACGAGTCGACTGTGTATTTTTATTCAGTGAAAGAAATTGTACACCCTATTACTCTG
>CBDUAY010000137.1:0-6549 GCA_965365245.1 uncultured Flavobacteriaceae bacterium
CAGTCGGCTGATTCTCTTTGATGCTCTTTATGAATCGATCCAGTTGCTTTCCGTATTTTGAGGCTTTCACCTCGTCCGAAAGAGAGCTGTTGATGGTATCCAACAGAGCCACATTGGCATCCGTCAGCTCTGTAAGAGCGATGTAGGGAGAAACCTCGTAGGAGCCATTGTTGATGGCAAAGTTTGTGGTATAGAGGTATCGGCGCCTTGTCCAGTTGTTCATTTTTTTCTCAACTGCTGCGATCGAATCCTGGCTGCCCTTTTTCCTGGCCTCAAATTCCTCTTTGATCAGATCGAGGTTCTGATCATTGAACTTTTTGGCCATTTCGTAGTATTTGTCGAGCCGGGCCTGGTTCTCCGATCCTGTGACCTTCGCCTTGATCGCGAATTTCTCGAGGTCCGAACTCACGCTGACCGTGTCTCTCTCTCCGAAGAAGGCGATTTTCTTGTTTCCGCTTCCAAGAGCCAGGTAGTACATCTCAGGACTCTCGATCTCATCCTGAAGGATAAAGGTGTCAGTCCCATCGACAAAAACAGAATCAACTGAAACAATCAGGGAATCCTTCTGTTTTTGAAGATACAGCGTTCCTTTTTTCAACCCTTTGATCGTCCCTTTTACATACATTGTATTGTCTGCCTCACGGCTACATGCCACTGCCATGGCAACGACCAACATCCAAAGCGCAATCTTCTTCATCCTTTCGGTTTTATGGCGGCAAATATATTAGAAAATCTCGATAAAACTAGCTCCTCTCCTCTTTTCTGGGACACGATCATGGTGATGCAAGCTGCATGAGGATCGTACAGGCAATGGCCCCTACCGTCCCCACCGCATACCCGAAAACTGCAAGCAGAACTCCAACGGTTGCGAGCGAAGGATGGAAAGCAGAGGCCACCACCGGAGCAGAGGCCGCACCACCGACATTCGCCTGGCTGCCAACCGCCAAAAAGAAATAGGGAGCCCTGATCAATTTCGCCACCAGTATGAGCAATCCGGCGTGGATGGTCATCCAAACCAAACCAACTGCGACCAAGCCAACATTTTCAAGTATGAGAGCCAGGTCCATTTTCATTCCGATGCTGGCAACCAGGATGTAGATGAAGACGCTTCCTATACGACTCGCTCCCGCACCCTCGTAGTTACGAGCCTTGGTAAATGACAGGAATATGGCCGCCAGGGTCGAAAGGCTGATCATCCAGAAAAAGGACGAGCCCAAAAAGGTAAATATGTTTCTAGTAGTCTGATTTTCAAATCCATTGACCCACCCAGAGAAAAATTCCCCGAGATATCCCGCTGCAAAATGCGCCACGCTGACGGTTCCGAAGGACAGGGCCACCATGATCATGAGATCCGTCAAAGTGGGGTTCCTTTCGACTTTCTTGCTAAAAGACGTCACTTTGGATTTAAGCTCCTCAATGGCCCGGTTATCAGCTTTCAGCCATTTGTCAATGCGCTCGGAACGTCCGATCCCAATGAGTATGATCGCCATCCAAATGTTGGCAACCACGATATCGACGAAGACCATGCCCCCATAGAGCTTTTGATTATAGCCATAGATCTCGAGCATGGCGGTCTGGTTGGCTCCACCTCCTATCCAGCTTCCTGCCAGGGTAGCCAAACCACGCCATACGGCATCGGGTCCTGATCCGCCAACAACATCGGGTGCGATGGCAGAAATTATCAATATCGCAATGGGCCCACCGATGATTATCCCAAGGGTTCCCGTGAAAAACATGGCCAGGGCCTTCCATCCCAGATTGAATACCGCTTTGAGATCGATGCTCAGGGTCATGAGAACCAACGCAGCTGGCAACAGGTAGCGACTTGACATGTAATATAGGTTCGACGCGTGTTCTGTAACTTCGCCATCCGCCGAGACCGTTTCCCATTCGGGAGCAATCAGTCCCAACGTCGTGAGCACAGCAGGCAGCATATAGGCCATGAAAAGCGCAGGAACGATGCTGTAAAACTTCTTCCAAAACCCCTTTTTTAGTGAAGAGGTGTAAAAAATAAATCCAAGAGTGATCATCAGGAGTCCGAAGACGATGGTATCACTGGTAAAAACAGGTGCATTGTTCATAAGGCAGGGATGTTCATAAGGGCATGAAATTAGTAAATTCTCCTTTGATGACACAGGAGATTCGGGACCTTTTGGCAAAAAAGAGAATCAGATCATCAGAGAGAATCAGATCATCAGATATTGATCCAATACGTGAATTTCAGGATGACAGCCCTCGTACTGGGTCCGAAAGGGGTTGTTTTGTAGTTGTCGTTATAGACGAGAAAGAGGTCTGACAGGGGCCTGAAACGCCATTGCAGCCTCGAGTTTATGCTAAAATCCTCATCCTGGCTGTTGAACTGAATGAATGTTGACCAAAATACATTCTTCGAAAAGGTAAACTCCATTCTCGGGCCGACGAACCAGATCGTCTCGGTGGGGTAAGGATCCGGAAGATCGATGTAGTTCACACTCGACCTGAAAGACGCCGTGAAAAAAGGTTGCAATCTCAGTCGAAAATCTGTCGTCAAAGAATACCTGTTGCCGTTGAAGAACTGACCAAGATCTGTTCTCGCCGTGAATGAGAAAGGTTTCCTTCTGTCGGATTCGAATGTAAAATCAAACTTGGTGTAGTAATAATCTGAAAAAGCAGGCAGAGGCTCCCCGTCATCCGATCCTGTCGGATCAAAATCTTCCAATAAGTATGTATATCGGCTGTTGAGCGCCATTTCGATCTGGTTCTGATTCTTGAATTGAATCTGATATTCAACATCCACAAAGGCGTCTGTGTGCTGAAGGTCAAGCTCAGGTGCCCAAGTTGACGAACCTCTCACCTCAATTGTATGGGTATTTATCTTCGAGTCTGTGGGGTAAAAGATTCTCGTGGCGACCGGGTCTACCTGTAGAATGTCATTTCTTCGCACAAAACCCAGGTCCGCCTGAAAGTCTTCACCGACGTAACGTCCTCCCAGGTTGAACTTCCAGTATCTTGAGTTGTACTCCAAAAAAGCGCCCGAAGACAAATCCTGATCCCCTGACTCCGGAGTGAACGACTTGTGCACATAAAATTTCCCCACCCACTTGTTGTCTTCCGACAGCAAATTGTAGTCCAGGCCGATCACCCGGTTGAATTCTTCGGCCTCTTCAATGAAATCAGTCGATTTGGTGACCTGCCGGTTTACAAATATGAACCCTATGTTGGAGCGACTGAAAACTTTTTGCTGGAGTGCAATGACCGTATTGTTGTTGGTTGGTATCTCATTTTTTTTATCCTCGGCCGTCTGTATATTCAAGACCCCCAATCTCAGGTTCGTGTTGAGTTTCCCGCTCAGTCGCACACCCGCAAGTATCTGATTGGCGATATTATCACCTTCAAGATCTTCCGCAATACCAATTCGGCGGGAGAAGAAAGGGTTCGAGGCCCTGCTGTTCCCAAAATCAGCGAAAAGGTCGCCGTTGTCAATGAAGAATTGACGTCTTTCCGGAAGCAGTACTTCGAAACGCGTGAGGTTCACTACAAGTTCATCAGCCTCAACCTGCGAAAAATCAGGGTTCACAGTCAAGTCCAGGTTCATGCTGTTGCCAAAGGGAATCTTGGCATCACCTCCAAATGACGCATCCGTATCGGTAGAGCTGGCATCAAAATCCTGTGTCACATTTCCAGCGACATAAGGGATTACTGCCACAGGAGTCTTTGATTTGCCTAATGGTCTTTCAAAGATCATGTCTCCCATGAATGCCAGGTTGAAAATCACCTGGTTCTGAGGGATATTCATCCATGTGCTCCATTCGTTCGATTGGGTGTCAAAGCGATACGCATTGAATCGCCATTTTGTCTCCCCTTCTCTGAATTTGAATGAAAACATGGGAATTCTCATTTCAGAGATATAGTAGTCATCTCCCATGCTCGAGGCATTCTGCCATTTCACATCCCACGAGGTGTTGAAACCCCCCGTGCCTGTTGAACCCCCACCTGCAATCAGGGCCTCACGTTGCACTCCTTCGGGGTTTGTCCCAAAGAAAAAAGCGTTGTTGCCGTCATTGAAGGTGTCAAACATGAGGCTTATGTTGTCGTTTCCCCGTGCTCTGAAATCACGACGCAATGAGGGGACTACATAATCCTTGCCGGGAGCATAAACAATAATTCCAACGTATAGGTACTTCGCATCGTAAAGCATCCGTATCTCTGTCTGGTAGGTGGCTTGCAGGGAGTCGGTGGGGAAATGCTGCCAGAAATCTGTAGCGGGAAGAGCTTCCGACCAGGCAGCCTCATTCAGCTGGCCATCGAGTTCGATGCCACCATCGACCCACTTGACGTGAACCTCTTTTGACTGCGAAAAACTGCTCAATGAAGTCAAAAAAACGAGAAAAAAAAGTAATAATTTATCCTTCATGAATGCGCCTAAATACACGATATAAATACACTGCGGAAAATGTGACAGGACTTTTGAAAACAGCACAATATCCCATAATCTACAAAAGACGGGAATTGCCATGTCAGAAGTAAAAAAAGTCTGTATTCCTCAGGAATAATAAGGTGAACGACAGGCCTATTGTTTCTCGTTCCGTTGAAGGGCCAGCCATTCCATCAGTGAAGGCTCCCCGGGCAATGACTCAACGGCAAGCCCATTGGAGTCAATACGGGCCTTGTTCGCATGAGAATAAATCCAGGACCAGTGCCCGCTGTAAAGATACGAGCTGCCTCCATATTTTCCTGAAATATCCGTTACGTGGTCAAAAAAAAAAGAGAATCCAATAACCAGTAGAAACAAAAAGTACGGATCATGCCCGTGATCTATTTCAACTTTATCTCAAAAAATTCAATGGTTCTGTTCCAGGCCAGCTCAGCTGCAGCCTTGTCATATCGGGGAGTCGTGTCGTTGTGGAAACCATGATTCACTCCCGGATACATGAAAGCCTGGTACTCTTTGTTATTTTTCTTAAGCGCTTCCTCATAGGCAGGCCATCCTTCATTCACGCGTTTGTCCAATTCAGCAAATTGAAGCATCAATGGGGCTTGTATCTGGGGAACCTGATCGGATTCAGGCTGACCACCATAGAAAGGCACGGCAGCCTTAAGGTCAGGGACCTTCACTGCCATCATATTCGAGATCCAACCTCCAAAGCAAAAGCCAACCACGCCAACTTTTCCCGTGCAATCCGGATGATTCTTCAAATAATTGAAACCCGCGATGAAATCTTCAAGCATCTCATTGCGATCCCTCTCACGCTGCATTTCCCTTCCTTCGTCATCTGTTCCGGGATAGCCACCCAGAGGACTCAGAGCGTCAGGGGCAAGAGAAACGAAACCTGCCAGGGCCGCGCGACGACCGACATCAGCTATATGAGGGTTCAGCCCACGGTTCTCATGCACGACGAGGATGCCGGGTAACTTGCCCGATTTGTCAACGGGCATGGAAAGCTGTCCACTTATTTTTCCCCCTCCTTTGGGAGATTCGTAACTGATGGTTTCCGTTTTTAGCCTCGGATCATCTTCGGCCACCTGGATCTTGTCCTGGTAATTTGGCATGATAAAACTCAACAATGAGGGTACCGTTACACTGCCTACAGCATATAAAGAGAGTTTATCCAAAAATGTACGACGGTTTATGCGGCTGTGCGCATAATCGTCATAAAGGTCAAAAACTTCCTGTTTGATGTCTTCTTTTCGAATGGGTTTCATGGCTAAGTTGATTTAAAAGGTTGATATCTGATTCAAATGAAAATTACGAGCAAAGCGAGTACGAGACCCGCGGCAGCAAAGTAAAGTCCCTTTTTAAAGATAGTTGTTTTCGGCAGAAACATCCAAAAGGCCGAAAGCACAAAAAACAGAAGCGAGAATCCGAAAAAGATATTTAAAAAGAATAACGGCCTGTCTGAGGTCGCTTTATGCATATCAGTCATCTTCTTCAGCACGTAAGGCAACTCTTTTTTGGTGTAGGTCGCCAGTCCGGTTTCCGAGTTGTAAGTACCCCCGTTGAAATAGACGATTGCGCCTTCTTCCTTTTCGATTTTGAAATTCTTTATCCTCAATTTTGAGCCCAGCTCTTCGGCTTTGGTCCCCACTTCCAAGGTCCTTTCCTCAATTTGATCCTTTTTGAGAAAATCCGTGTTTCTGAATATCATCAGAACTCCGCTAAGCGCATAGACGGCCATGATACCGGCAAGAAAAAAACCGAGATAACGGTGGTACACCCGCATTTTATTCTGCATGTTTCCTTTTTTCATTTTTTGATTTTTAAATTTATTCGGCCGCAAGATAGCACATCAGCCAGATTCTTTCAATCGAAAGAACCGTTGAATAATGGAAAATTCAAAAATCTTTCTTTGAACGACATTTCTGCATCTGTCAACTGCTTTTCCCTTAACTTTTTATCAGCCTGTTCTTGCCGTTTAGCCGAATGTATCTGCTTGTGGCAAATTATTTCATACTACTGTGGCAAATATCTTTTAGATTTGGAATTGTGAATGCGTTGAAAGACATAAACAAGGGCTTTCTGCCTGAATTTCTTTTTCAGGTCATTCTGCACGTCATTGTTTTTCTTTTTTA
>CBDUAY010000138.1:0-6532 GCA_965365245.1 uncultured Flavobacteriaceae bacterium
CATCAAAAATAAGACATATTTTGAGATTAACAATCATTTGCAAAAGATTTTATGCTAGGTAAATGGTCGTTCAACCGTCTTTTATCGCTTTAATCAGAAGAAGAAAAGAGAGCGATTACGGGATTCCTTTGGCGGGGACGACGATGGGGAATTCGGTTCGTAAAAACGACCAATTTAAAGGGAAAATCAGGCATTTTTTGAGGCGTTTTCGTATCTTTGTTTAATACGTTTACCGCTAAATTTTATCACATGAAATACAGAATTGAGCACGATACCATAGGAGAGGTTAAAGTGCCTGCTGACAAATATTGGGGAGCCCAAACAGAAAGGTCAAGAAACAATTTCAAAATAGGTCCTGAGGCCTCGATGCCCAGGGAAATCATAGAGGGTTTTGCCTATTTGAAAAAAGCAGCGGCATTTGCCAATCACGACCTGGGCGTGCTTACCCTTGAAAAAAGAGATGCAATCGCTGAGGTATGCGACGAGATCCTTAGAGGAGAACTCTACGATCAGTTTCCCCTTGTCATATGGCAAACCGGCTCCGGTACGCAGAGCAACATGAATTGCAATGAGGTGATCGCCAACAAGGCGCATGTAAATAATGGCGGTACTCTTGAAGGGAAGGAGCGATTCATTCATCCAAACGATGACGTCAACAAA
Organism: uncultured Flavobacteriaceae bacterium; assembly: GCA_965365245.1. GTDB lineage: Bacteria > Bacteroidota > Bacteroidia > Flavobacteriales > Flavobacteriaceae > Lutimonas. The sequence continues at coordinate 661 of CBDUAY010000138.1, forward strand.
TCTCAGTCTTCAAATGACACGTTCCCAACGGGAATGCATATTGCAGTCTATAAAAAAGTCGTAGAAGTCACTCTCCCGGGAATACAAACGCTAAGAGACACGCTGGATGCCAAGTCCAAAACCTTTACCAACGTCGTCAAAATCGGACGCACGCATCTCATGGATGCCACCCCTTTGACACTTGGGCAGGAGTTTTCGGGCTATGTCTCCCAACTCGATCACGGGATGAAGGCTCTTAAAAATACCCTGGACCATTTGTCGGAACTCGCCCTGGGAGGCACAGCCGTTGGCACGGGAATCAATACCCCGGAAGGTTATGACACGCTGGTAGCGCAATATATAGCGGATTTCACCGGCCTTCCATTCGTAACGGCAAAGAACAAATTCGAGGCGTTGGCAGCTCATGATGCAATCGTGGAGACCCATGGCGCGCTCAAACAGCTTGCGGTTTCCCTTATGAAAATTGCAAATGACATCCGCCTTTTGGCTTCCGGTCCGCGAAGCGGTATCGGAGAGATCATAATCCCTGCGAATGAGCCAGGTTCTTCAATCATGCCAGGCAAGGTAAATCCGACCCAGGCAGAGGCCATGACCATGGTTTGTGCCCAGGTGATCGGAAATGATGTAGCTGTTACAGTTGGAGGACTCAACGGGCATTATGAATTGAATGTGTTCAAACCGGTAATGGCGTCCAATGCGCTTCAAAGCGCTCAACTCCTGGGCGATGCCTGCCTGTCTTTCAACGAGAATTGCGCAATAGGCATCGAACCCAACCTGGACAGGATCAAGTACCTGGTGGATAATTCACTAATGCTTGTCACCGCACTAAACACGAAGATTGGATATGAAAATGCGGCTAAAATAGCCAAGACGGCTCACAAGAATGGAACAACCCTCAAGGAAGAGGCCATCAATCTTGGCTTGCTCACAGCAGAGGAGTTCGATTCCTGGGTAAAACCCGAGGATATGGTTGGAAGCTTAAAAGTCTGACATGTGCAACAGCTTCAATAAAAAGTTCCTCGACGAGGCTGCACAACATTGGAGCAGTTCAGAAGAAAAAAACCAGGAACAGGTGGACAGCTTCATGAAAGAAGCCATTGATCTGTCCCTGAAAGGTGTGGAGAACAATGACGGAGGGCCGTTTGGATGTGTGATCGTAAAAGACGGCAAAATCGTCGGAAAGGGCAACAACCGGGTGACCTCCAACCAGGACCCAACGGCTCACGCAGAGATCCTGGCTATTCGTGATGCCTGCTCTCATTTGGGCAGCCATCAGCTCGATGGATGTGTTATGTATACCAGTTGCGAACCCTGTCCGATGTGTCTTGGAGCCATTTATTGGGCCAGGCCAGAAAAAGTTTTCTTCGCGAGCACACGCGAAGATGCCGCTAAAAGTGGATTCGATGATGCGTTTATCTACGAACAGATTGGGCTTACTCCCGGGAACAGGAACATCGAGTTTCGTCAAATGGGACGAAAGGAGGCACTTCAAGCCTTCGCGCGATGGGATGAAAAAGAAGACAAAACAGAGTATTAACTAAATTCTTGATTATGAAAAATGTTGGAGTTTGGATAGACCAGAAAGAGGCAAATATCATTACCCTGGTGGATGAGGAGGCAATCAAGACCAAGACCATTTATTCAGATGTAGAGACGCGCGTCCGTATTGAAGGCGAAAAGAAACAGTTTGGGAGATTTGGCGACCAATATCTCGTGGATGAGAAAGGAAAGAAGAATCGCATTGAGCATTATACCACGAGGTATCTCAACAGGGTGATCGATGAACTCAAAAGTGCCGACCAGATTATGGTTTTCGGTCCGGCCCAGACGAAAAAAAGGTTGGAAAAAATGATGTTTGAGGATCAGAACCTGGTTCGGAAGCTTAAGGAAACCAAGGTCTCAGACAATATGACTGACAATCAGAAGATCGCCTACGTAAAGGATTATTTCAAGAAGAATTGATCAGACGCGACCACGACTCATGTTGCGGATACGATTGTAATACTCCTCGTACTCCCGCTCCGCCTTTTTGTGCTCCTTCGTCTCGAAGAGAGCCTTTATAACCTTGCCTGCCTTCTTAGGGGATTCCTTGGCAGACTTTTCTTTTTCAACGCTCATTTTTTAGCAATTTCCTATTTTAAACGCAAGAAACCGCCTCTTTATTATAACTGTTTATACTACTGGGAGTTAATCAGTTCCAATTTGAGTGATGGAATTCCCCTTTGGGATCATCCGTTCTCTGGTATGTATGGGCCCCGAAGAAGTCTCTTTGCGCCTGGATCAGGTTTGCTGGTAAATTTCTCGTCGTTGAATCGATCCAAAACTGGTAAGCGCTTGTAAAGCAAGGCAAACTCACGCGCCGGTTTAAACCTTCTCTTAGCATTTCGACAAGTGAAGCTTCTCCACTGACCAACTTTTCTCGTATGTTGGGGATCATAAAGAGATCCTCTTCCTTTGCGAAATAAGCCCTAAGCTCATTCATCAGGTTGGACTTGATTATGCATCCATTAGACCATATCCTTGCTATGACCTGAAAATCGAGATCCCAATCATACTCTTTTGAAGCCTGGGCCATCAACTGAAACCCTTGCTGGTGATTTACAAGCCGTGCAAATTCATAGGCCCTTTTCAAGGCCTCGAGATCAACCGGAACGAAATTCACCGTAGCTTGTGTTAGCGTTGAGGCGAGATAATCCCTTCTTTCCTTAAAAGAAGAAATATACCTGGCGAATACAGCCTCCGTCATCATTCCGTTGGGTGTACCAAGATCCATCGCCACCTTGCTCGACCAGGAACCCGTGCCCTTGTTGCCCGCACGGTCAAGAACCTTATCCAGCAGGTAGTGATCGTTCTCTTTCTTTCTCAGGATCTGCACGGTTATATCCAGGAGGTAGCTCGACAGGGGACCCTGGTTCCACGCTTCAAAAATCCGGGCGATTTCCTCATTGTTCTTTTCCAGTCGCAGCAAAGCGTACAACTCTGCCAAAAGCTGCATTTCAACATATTCGATGCCATTATGCACCATTTTGATGAAGTGTCCGGAGCCATCAGGGCCTATATAAGAGCAGCAGGCACTCCCGGAAGCATCCCGGGCTGATATCGCTTCCAGGACAGGGGCCACTTTTGCATAGTCTTCCTTTTTCCCTCCCGGCATGATGGACGGCCCCTTTCGAGCCCCTTCTTCCCCGCCGGAAACACCGGCACCAATAAAACCGATTCCATGAGAACCAGCCAGTTCAACCCTTCTCTGCGTATCTGTATAGTGTGAGTTTCCTCCATCGATAAGCACGTCACCCTGTGAAAGCAACGGTAGCAATTGATCGATGACACGATCGACTACAGGGCCGGCTTTGATCATGAGCAATATCTGCCTTGGGCGGGCAATGGATTTCACGAATACTCCAACATCGGTAAAACCTTGAATATTCGAATAATTTCGATTTTTATCGAGAAAGTCCCGCACCACTTCTTTTTCTTCACCCTCCGACCTGTTGTAAACTGAAAGCTCGTATCCCTTGTCGGCGATATTGAGGCTCATACTTGCGCCCATGACGCCCAGGCCGTAAACTCCAAAAACACTCCTGTTCTCCATTTTTAATTTTGACATAATCTGTTCGATAATCTGCTCAGGGGGCATTTCAATTTCAATCGCCAACCCATATCCAGGCTCTTCCAGCGCATCAAACTGCGACTTGAGCAATTCGGAACCCATGTAATGGCCTGACCTTTCGTTAAGACGCGCTTCAATCAGCTCAAAACTTCCCTTGAGATATATCCAATGAGGGTCATTGACACGGCTCGAAAGCTTTTGACGGTACTTCTCCTTCAAAGCCGAGCAGGCGAGAACGGCCCCGCCCTTTTTTTGCCATTGCTCCATATTTACAGAGAGGATATCCAACCATCCCTTGCGATCCTCATCATCCAGAGCAACCCCACGGGACATCTTGTCTATATTCTCCTTGGGATGGAAATCATCGGCATCGTAAAAAGAAAGCCCCATACGATCGGCAAGCAGTTTTCCGATCGTGGTTTTCCCACATCCGCTTACGCCAAAAATCACATAGAGATCATCCATAACTCAGGTTTGCTAACATTTTAGCCGATTGTCCAGGCATTGCCCACTTCACTCAAAGGGATGCAGGGCTTATACCCTCCCGGGATGGGATCGAAAACGAGAAAGTCCTTTCCAATTCTTTCGGAGGTGAAATACCCAAGCAAGGAAAATTCCCGAACGCCAAACAAAAATTTATAAAGCGCAAAACTGTCCTTTTCTTCATTGTTTAAATCACTTTCTCCTTTTTGTTGCCTGTCCAGAACTGCCTTCTGTTCTTCAGGGGAAAGATCAAAATAGGATTTGAAGACCTCCTGGACTTCCTTTCGATCCGCATTATATGCAGCTCCACCCGTATGGCTCACAACGCGTTCGGCGAAAAGTGATCCACCTCTCAATACCCATTCGCGGTCTGTTTTCGTCAGGATGTCGGCAAACATTTTGTCGATGAACTGGGGCAGATTAAGATCCAATCCTCCAGGACTTTCGGAGCGAGGCAATATAATGTCTACAAGATGATTTACAATTGGCTTGAGTTCCTCACCGAGAAAAACAGCCTCCCAGCCCGTATCTGGTTTTGAACAAGACTCAAGAATTCCAAGCACCGTGGGTACGCTAACCACATAGCCGATGCCCAGTGACAAATTCTTTATAGCTTCCCTCCTCTTCATGACTCCTTTCTTTTGTTTTCCTGCAGGAACTTATCTGCCGCATAATTGGCTGCCCTGGCTGTCAGGGCCATATACGTCAATGATGGATTCTGGCAACCGGAAGAAGTCATGCACGCTCCATCTGTGACATAGACATTGGGCACAGCATGTACCTGGTTGTATTTTCCGAGAACCGAAGTTTTTGGGTCCCGTCCCATGCGGGCCGTACCCATCTCATGGATGCCTAACCCGGGAAAAAACTCTTCGTCATTGTCATAAGGCATGATTTTCGTGTATCCCGCGGCTTTCATCATTTGCACGGCCTGATCGATTATATCCTGACGCATCCTCTTCTCATTATCCTTGAACTCCACATCAAAATCCACTGTTGGGAGCCCCCATTCGTCCAGGTTGTCATAGTTAAGGCTCATCTTATTCTCGTGATAGGGCAGGCATTCACCAAAGCCACCCATGCCGATTACCCAGGGACCGGGTTTCATAAGCTCCTCCTTCATTTCTTCTCCATAACTCATTTCTTTAATCGCTCTCTTCCAGTTCATCCGGCTTGCGCTACCCTGATAGCCATAGCCGCGTATGAAATCTGCAGGTTCGGATTCTCCCTCCACATTCCTGAAACGAGGGATGTAAAAACCAGCAGGCTTCCTTCCCTTGTAGTATTTTTCTTCATGTTCATCAACGACCGCATAGGCACCTGCTCCAAGATGGTGATCCATGATGTTGTGGCCCAGCTCACCACTGTCGTTGCCCAGACCATTTGGAAACCGTTCAGACCTCGACTGCATTAGGATGGCAGCAGAGGCAATTGCCGAAGCACAACAGAAAATGATCGAGGCTTTGAAAAAGAGCTTTTCCTTGGTGAGGGTGTCAATAACCCTAACCCCTGTAGCTTTTTTCAAATCATCGTCATACACGATTTCATACACAATTGAGTTGGGACGGAGGGTCATGTTGCCTGTTCTCTCGGCAGCTGGTAGCGTTGAGGCATTACTGCTGAAGTACCCTCCAAAAGGACATCCTCTCATGCAACGGTCCCGGTACTGGCACTTTCCTCTTCCCTCATAGGTTTTATCGCCCGTGATGTGAGCTACTCGCGCATGAGTGACAACCCGTCCGTCCATGTTCTCGTAGACCCTGTTGGCAAAGTCCTCCT
>CBDUAY010000139.1:0-6424 GCA_965365245.1 uncultured Flavobacteriaceae bacterium
GCCTGTATCGCAAGGCCATCCTTGAAGATGATTTCAACACCTCGGTCCACGGGCAGCTCCGGGCATGCAGCCTTGAGATTGATTCAGATGCGGGTTTAGTCGTGGATTCCGGAGATCATGTCGTAATCCAAAATGATCTGGCCGTATATGGTGTACTTGAGATCATGAACCATGGAGAGTTACTCATGATTGACAATGCTGGCCAGGTAATCAACGAGGGTGACATCCGGATTCACAAATCGAGTTCCGAGCTCTCTCCATATGACTATACCTACTGGTCCAGTCCAGTGCAGTCTGCGGAGCTGGCAAGGACCTTTCAAGGATCAAATCCAAATCACATCTATTCATTTTCTACAGCACTCTACTCTGATGGAGATGGAGATGGTCAGGACGATAACGGGGATGCCTGGGTACGTGAAACCGAAAAAATGATTCCCGGGAAAGGCTATGCGATCCTTGCGCCTGAGACAATTCCGTCCGACAATCGACAAAAGGTGATCTTCAGAGGGGCGCCCAATAATGGACCCATCGATATACCGATCTCTCTGCAGGGAACTCAAAACTCCGACAACGACTGGAATCTGATCGGCAACCCCTATCCCTGTAGCCTGGATGCCGAAGCCCTGATAAGTGACCCTGAGAATGAGGGGCTGCTCAGCGGAACGATTTATTTCTGGACCCACAATACGCCTCTTCGGTTCGATGAAGATACGGGTCAAAACGAGTATTCGAGTTCTGACTACGCGATCTACACTGTGGGCATGGGTGGTGTGCAGGCCGGCTCCGGTGGCCCCGTACCTGATGGGAATATCTCCAGCGGTCAGAGTTTCTTTATCGAGGCCCAGCGGCAGGGAACTTTGCGGTTCACCAATCAGATGAGAAGGGTTGGCATACCAAGCCATTTTTACAAACCATCGAGAACCAAAAAAAGTGAACCGGACAAGAAAATCTGGCTCAATCTTTCCAGCTGTGATGGCGCTTTCAGCCAAATACTTGTGGGATTCAAGGAGGGAGCTACTCCAGGTTTTGATCCGTATTATGACGGCCCCCGTCTTTCAGCCAATGCTCATGTCGAGCTCTATTCCAAACTGGGATCTAGAAAGCTCGCGATTCGCGGAGAACCACCGCTCGAAGGGAATGAGAAAATTCCTCTGGGGGTTGAAGTCAAATCTGAAGGAATAGATTCGCTTGAGATTAACATTGATCACCTATCGGAATCACTACAAGAAAATGGCATCTACTTGTATGACCGACTGAAAGATCTTCTTCACGATTTGAGGCAGGGAGCATATGCATTCAGTGTTCCGGAACCGGGAATCGAGGAAGATCGGTTTACCCTGCAATTCTTCGATCAGTACGATCATGAACTTCTATCTGATGAAGAACAGCTAACCCAGGACCCGGAAAGCCCGGACAAAATCATCTGGTCGCTGCAAAACAAGGCACTCGAGGTTAGGACGCGATCGAACGCAGAAATACTAGACCTGAAACTATACGATATGCTGGGACGTACTTTGGTCTCGTTACAGCCCCGCGAGAAATCCGTTCATGTTCCTGACCTGAACATGGCTTATAACGCCGTTTATTTCCTGCACGTTGCCACTAATAAAAGTGGAATGCTGACCACCCGAATCCTTCACCTTTGACCATAAAAAAAGCCCACCGTTTCGGGTGGGCTTTGTGATATATACTTACCTTATTAATTCATCATTCTTATCGAAGAACTCAAACTTCAGATAAGGATAGGCATCTCTTGAGATGACCGTGATCCATTTTCTGTATTTGAAGAACCACTTCATTTGAATCGATTTCAGACCGCAAGTCAGGTAGGAAGCTACAAATGAATGCACGTGCAGTGCTACACCCGATGGGTTGTCTTCCATTACTTTCTTCAATCTAGCTTCGATCTGCTCGAGCAGAACTATAGGGGCTTCAACCTCCCCGTTCTTGTTTGGATTCTCTTCTTGAGTTTTGATGTCTCGTTCGGGTCGCACACGCTGTCTTGTAATCTGGACGAGTCCGAACTTGCTGGGTGGTAAAATCTTGTGCTTGGTACGCGAGGATTTCATCGCATCTTTCAAGTGATCGTAGAGCTTCTTTCGGTGCGCGGCGACATGCATGTCAATAAAATCGACAACGATGATTCCCCCCATGTCTCTGAGCTGCAATTGCCTCGCAATCTCAGTGGCAGCAATCAAGTTGACTTCAAGGGCTGTGTCAGCCTGTGAATTCGCTCTGTTTGATCGGTTTCCGCTATTCACGTCAATGACGTGCATGGCTTCCGTGTGCTCGATCACCAGATATGCGCCTTTTCTCATAGAAACGGTGCGTCCGAATGCAGCTTTGATTTGCCGTTCGATCCCATAAAAGTCAAAAATCGGCACTCTCGATTTGTAATGCTTTGCCATCGACTTCTTCTCGGGTGCAATGCGCTCCAGGTAGTCCAGGATTTCCTGGTGCAATGAAGCGTCATTGGTAACGATGCTCGTAAAGGACTCATCGAAAACGTCTCTCAATATTGACGAGGCGCGATTGAGCTCTGAGAGCACTTTCTGCGGAGCTTTGGCACGTGGCAACTGCTTGCACATGTTGATCCATCTCTGTAAAGAATTCTGAAGGTCCCGATCTAATTCGGCTACCTTGATGTCCTGGGCAACTGTCCTCAGAATAACCCCAAACCCTTTGGGCTTGATGCTCTGAGCCAATCGCTTCAATCGCTCCTTCTCCTTGTTGTTGCTGATCTTTTGAGATACAGAGACACGATCAGAGAATGGAACCAGCACGAGGTATCTGCCGGCAATTGAAAGTTCTGAACTTATACGGGGCCCTTTAGTCGAAATTGGTTCTTTAACAACCTGAACCAACAGATTCTGACCCCCTTTAATCACGTCGTCAATTTTACCATGCTTATTGATATCCTTGTCGAACTTGAAATTCTTCAGCGTGTAATCCTTTCTTTTACCAGATGTGACTTGATGAGTGAAATTTTGTAAAGATGATAATTGCGGGCCCAAATCATGATAATGCAGAAAGGCATCTTTCTCACTTCCTACATTTACAAATGAAGCATTGAGTCCGGATAATGTTTTCTTGACTTTTGCTAAAAATATGTCACCAACTGAAAAGTTGTTGTCTAAAGTCTCTTTGTGTAACTCAACAAGTTTTCCATCTTTTAATAAGGCAAAATCTATATCAGAGGAATTCGATCTAATTATTAATTCTGTTTTCACTCTGTTATATTTTTTGCATCCTACCGGATTAAACAAACCTCCGGTACGGATAGATTAATATTTATTTTGGTTATCTGCTTTTGATAACCACCGTATTTGCTTTCGCAAATTTTATGTCAATGAACTTAAGGACGTGAAGATAAAACAAATAGGTGATCGCTCACCTATTTGCTATTTTTTCTTCTTATGTCGGTTTTGTCTGCTTCTTTTCTTACGCTTGTGCGTAGAAATTTTGCTTCGTTTTCTTTTTTTACCGCTTGGCATAATAACTGGATTATTGAATTTTTATTTTACCGGAACTCCGCTTTTCACGCTCTCAACGAAAACCTTTGCAGGTTTGAAAGCAGGAATATTGTGAGCCGGGATCTTGATTGTTGTATTCTTTGAAATATTTCTTCCAGTCTTCTCTGCTCTTTCCTTAACGATAAAGCTTCCAAATCCTCTCAAATAAACATTGTTACCAGAATTCAGGGAATCTTTAACCTCAACCATAAAATCTTCTACCACTCTTAAAACATCAGCTTTTTCGATACCAGATTTATCTGAAATATTAGCTACAATTTCTGCTTTTGTCATTTTAAATTATTTAGATGTTATTTAATTCGATATTTGAGTCGGCAAATATAAGACATTAAATCAATTTCGGAAAGCTAATTGTTTAAAATTTAATTAGATAAAAAAATACTACGTTTGCAAAATGAGAGAAAAAGACATCTTTTCTAAGCCATTAATTTTGTGGTATTTAAAGAATCGAAGGGATCTTCCCTGGAGAAAGTCAAGAGACCCCTACAGAATCTGGCTCTCAGAAATCATTCTCCAGCAGACCCGAATTGCTCAGGGAACGGAATATTATGAAAAATTCACTGCGGAATTTGACACTGTGTTCGAACTGGCCGCAGCCTCAGAGGAACAAGTTTTGAAGCTTTGGCAAGGTCTGGGCTATTATTCAAGGGCTAGAAACCTGCACGAAACTGCCAGACACCTGGCCGAAAGGCTCAACGGTAGATTTCCGGAGAATTTCAAAGGCCTTGTCCAACTTAAAGGAGTGGGTGACTACACTGCTTCAGCAATTGCTTCCATTGCCTTTGATCTTCCTCACGCCACTGTTGACGGAAATGTGTACCGGGTGCTCTCCCGTTTCTTTGGAATCAGCACACCTATAGACACTTCACAAGGCATAAGAGAATTCAAATCGCTGGCCCAGGAGCTGCTCGATCCGGATCAGCCGGGCAACCACAACCAGGCTGTCATGGAGCTCGGCGCGCTTGTCTGCACCCCGAAGCGTCCGAAGTGTGAGACGTGCCCGCTAGAGGAGCATTGCTATGCGCATCTGGCCAAACAGACCGACCTTTTGCCAGTGAAGAAAGGAAAAACAAAGGTGCGAAAGCGATACTTCAACTATTTAGTACTGGACTCTTCAGAAGGATTGACGAGGATCAAAAAAAGAACAGGGCGTGACATTTGGAAAAACCTTTACGAATTTCCCCTTATCGAATCCTCCGAATCGGCTGTAGATCCCGAGAGCATAGAAAACCAGGTGGTGCGCGAGTTTGATCTTGGAAAGAGCTACGGACTGAAAAAGTTCAATTCAGAGACTATTGTGCATAAGCTGTCACATCAGGAGCTTCACATGGACTTCTGGCTGATCCGCACGGATGAGAAGCCGGGACAAACCACGGCATGGGAAGATTTGGAAAATCACGCTTTGCCCGTGCCCCTACAGAACTTTGTTGATAAATACAAAGGAGACACCTGACATCAAATTTTCAATTTGTGCTATCTTTGATTCTCAATCATATGATTTATGGCGAATTCACTTAACAAGGTCATGCTTATCGGACATTTGGGCGATGAGGTGAAAATGCATTATTTCGAAGGCGGAAACTGCATTGGGAGGTTTCCGGTGGCTACCAATGAGACCTATACCAACAAGCAGACAGGTGAGCGGATAACGACGACCGAATGGCACAATGTCGTGGTCAGAAACAAGTTGGCCGAGCTCTGCGAGAAGTTTTTGAGCAAAGGTGACCGGGTGTACGTCGAAGGCAGGATCAAAACGAGACAGTGGGAGCAGGAAGGAGTCAAGCGCTACACCACTGAAATTCAGGCCCAGGAAATGACCTTTCTCAATACCAAGAAGGAACTCAACAGTCCGGGCGGTTTTGACTCGCCGGTCGCGAGTGCTCCGAAACCTGTTGACCAGGGGATCAAGGGTGATGAAATGGATGATCTTCCATTCTAGATTCTTTGTATTTTTGCAAATCAAAATATTGATCATTGGATCCTGAACCCGAAAGTTTTTTAGTAGCGATTCAACAGAACTGGAGCCTTATTGCCGGTTTGCTCTCACTGCTGGGCTTGCTCATAGTGTCCGGAATCATTTCCGGGACGGAGGTAGCCTTCTTCTCACTTACCAAATCTGACCTGGACCAGACCGACGAACCGGAAGCATCGCTCGTTGCTGAGTTGCTGACCAAGCCCAAGAAGCTCCTGGCAACCATTCTCATCTCGAACAATTTCATCAATATTCTGTTCATTCTGATTTTTGCCTACGTTGGGGATTACCTATTCGAGGGCATAGAGTCGAAAATCGTCAAGTTCGTCATCGAGATCTTATTGGTGACCTTTCTTATACTTCTCTTCGGAGAGGTGCTGCCCAAGGTATACGCCAACAGAAATCCGTATGAGTTTGCGGCTTTTATGGCCCGGCCCATGTCATTCCTGACACGATTTTTGACTTTTTTGAGCATACCCCTGATGCAGCTCACAGGCCTGGTGGAGAAGAAGCTCGGCAAGAAGCCTTCTGACCTTTCCGTCGAAGTTTTGTCGCAGGCGCTGGAGCTTACTTCCTCAGGTGCAACGACCAAGGAAGAGAAAAGAATCCTACAGGGAATCGTCAACTTCGGAAACACCGAAACTTCCCAGATCATGTGCCCCAGAATGGATATCTTTGCCTTGTCGTCGGAGGAACCCTTTGCAGAGATCACCGACAAGATTGTGAAAAAGGGTCATTCGAGAATACCGGTCTACGAGGAGAGCATAGACAAGATCATTGGCATCCTTTACACAAAGGACCTACTGCCCCATCTGAACAAGAAGAGTTTTCAATGGAAAAAGATAATTCGCGAGGCGTTTTTCGTTCCGGAAAACAAGAAATTGGACGATTTGCTGAAAGAGTTTCAGGAAATGAAAAA
>CBDUAY010000140.1:0-6401 GCA_965365245.1 uncultured Flavobacteriaceae bacterium
TTTGTCAAGCTCTCCCTGTAAAAATGCCGACGGAACCGCGAATATGAGGTAATCGGCATAGTCGATAATCTCATTGATGTCTTCAGCAAATCTCAACTTCTCAGGATCGAAGTACGCCGAACTCAGGTAATTCGGGTTGTGCTTGTTGCGACGGATGTGTTCGATGATATAGCTGCTTCTCATGTACCATCCGACTTCGTCGAGGTTCTCGCAAAGCATTTTGACGATCGCTGTCGCCCAACTGCCACCGCCAATAACGGCGACTTTTTGTTTGGAATTCATAGGGAGCCCGTGTTTGGATCAAAAATAGTAAAATTTGCCAACTGGGTATCCGGTAGAAATTTCTAATTTTGTCTATATCAACCCTCAAACCCCCTCGAGGCATGACTGCAAAAGAAAGTGATTCAAAAAGCGATCCCAAAGACGAAAAAGCCAGGGATTCGAATTCCAAAACAAAGAAGAAAGTAGACGAAGTGATCTCCGACGCCAAAGAAGCTGCAAAAAAGATCAAAGAAGAGGCCAAGGATATTGCAAAGGATATTGACGAAGGAACCAAAGAATTCCAGGAAGAGGCAAAATCGATGGCTTCAGACTTCACAAAAGGCGCTAAGGACGCCTATGAGCAGTTGAGCTCAGAAGCAGAAAACAAACGAATCCTGGCCGGGGTACTGGCTATTTTCTTTGGAGCCCTGGGCATACACAAATTCGTGCTCGGGTACTACAAGGAAGGAGTTATCATGCTTGTAGTGAGCCTGCTCAGTTTCGGGTTTCTCGCCGCTCTCATGGCACTGGTCGGATTGATCGAGGGCATTCTGTACCTGACCAAATCCGATGCAGAATTTTATTCGACCTACCAGGTAAACCAAAGACCCTGGTTCTGATTCTCAACCAATCTGATCCTCAACTAATCTTATCCTCAACTAAATTGATTCAATGGAAATAGTAGACGAACACGGAAACCGGATACCTCCCAAACAAGAAAACAAACGCGTACTCGCCGGTGTGGTGGGAATATTGCTCGGCGCTCTCGGAATACACAAATTCGTTCTGGGCTACCAGAATGAGGGATTGATCATGTTGCTCATCAGCGTTTTGACCTGTGGGATAGGTGCGACTGCCATCGGCCTGATCGGTCTCATCGAGGGCATCATCTATCTCACCAAATCTGACGAAGAGTTTTACGAGATCTACCAGGAAAACAAAAGGGGCTGGTTCTAGTCTTGATTGAGTTTTTAGTCAGCCTTAGACCTTAGACCTGGTCTTACACCTGATTTTATTCCGGGTCCGCGTCCTGATTGCCGCTTACCTTTTTTTCCAGTTCTGCCTGGAATTCCTCCATCACCGGCTTGACCGTTGATTCGGGCAAATCCGCAATGCGAATATACATCAGTCCGTCGACGGCGTTGTTGAATTTCGGATCCACGTTAAAGGCGACAAGACGAGCATTCTGTTTGACGTATTTTTTCATGAGCACAGGAAGTCTCAGGTCTCCCGGCTCAATCTCGTCAATGATCTTGTCGAATTTGTTCATGTCTGCCTGGGTCGTGTCAAACACGAAGTCTTTGTCGGCCACATTCAACTTGACCTTGTAGTCCTTTTTTGGAGAAACGTATTGAGCGATGAACGGATCGTAATAGTGGGACTTCATGAATTCAATCATGAGCGATTTTGAGAAATTGGAGAACTTGTTGCTGATGCTCACACCACCCATGAGGAACTTATGCTTCGGATACCTCAGGGTCACATGGACGATTCCCTTCCAGAGGAGGAACAGGGGCATTGGCTTCTGTTGGTATTCTTTGATTATAAAGGCCCTTCCCATTTCTATGGTTTGCGCCATCATGTCGTGAAGCTCAGGCTCTATTCGAAACAGCTCATTGATATAGAACCCCGAGATTCCAAATTCCGGGAAGATCTCCCCGCCCATTCCCATTCGATAGGCCCCGACAAGCTGGCAGCGATCGCTATCCCACAGGAAAAGGTGTTTGTAATAACTGTCATAGGGGTCAAGGTCCATGGACTTGTTGGTGCCTTCACCGACTTCCCTGAACGTGATTTCACGAAGTCTCCCAATCTCAATCAGCAAGTTGGGGATGTCTCTGGCCTCGGCCAGGAATATCATGTAGCCGCGGCTTTTGAAAAGCAAAGCGTCCTTTTCCTCCAGGCTCAGCGCTTCGGCCTCAAGCAACTCAGGATCGACGGGGTCAATAATCTCTTCGGGCGACTTCGGAAAGGCGAAACTTTGAGAGTTCAGGTATCTTGACTTCTTTTCATAGGGGTTGGCCAGCATGTAGGTCTTGCGCCTGAGGAACTGGTGGAAGTCCTCAAGGCTCTCAAATTTTTCCTGCTCAGCGACGGGTATGGGCTTACCGATTCTAACACGAATCGTCCTGTTTTTCTGACTGAGCAGCTCCGATGGCAATTTAGCGGTTCGAAGAGTGCCGCTCAAGCCCGAGAGAAAATAAAAAAGTTTGCTGTTCTTCGCGTGGAAATAGATCGGTATGACCGGGACCCCAGCCTTTTTGATGATTTTGATAGCACCCTCTTCCCAGGGTTTGTCAACTACCAGCTTCCCTTCTTCGAACGTAGACACTTCACCGGCGGGAAACATCCCAAGGGGGTATCCCCGTTTCAAATGATTCAGGGCGTTTTTGATGCCCGTCAGGCTGGATTTGGCCCCCTTGTGCTCCTCAAAAGGATTCACCGGCATCACATACTTCTTCAGGGGTTCGATTCGGTGCAGCAGGAAATTGGCGATGATCTTGTAGTCAGGTCGTCGCTCTATCAGGAGCTTGAGCAGCAATATCCCGTCAATTCCTCCCAAAGGGTGATTCGACACAGTGATAAAAGCGCCTTCTTTGGGAATTCGCTCCAAATCTTCTTCAGGTATGTCAAAATGAATCTGAAAATCTTCCAGCAGGGCATCCAGGAACACAAGGTCCTGCTTGTCTTTGTGTCGCTCGTAAATTCTATTGAGCTCTGAAATGCGGAGGGTCTTTAGAAGCATCCAACCCGCAAATGTCCCAGTCCAACCGAACCGATCGAGATTGATGACCTTTGCGATCTCCTTAGAAGTGACCAGACCCATATTTTGAGTTTTATTTATTCCCTGTTTTGCGCACGACCAATTGAGCCGTTTCCCTACTCAGCTGTTTCAACAGCACGGTTTGTCCCTGTTCGAGTTTGTCGAGGTCCTCCTCCCGAAAATGTCTCACCGTGTAAAGGGTCAGGTGCTTGTTGAACAACACTTTGTATTTCGGGTTCAATGCCTCGACGAGCCTGCTAAAATTATTAAAATTATCCTCAACGCACACCGAAAAGCTGATCGCAGAATTTTGGATCATGTTAACCTTCATTTTATAAGTGCTCAAAAGGCTAAACAACTCACTGATGTCCTCCTCCATGACAAAATGAAATTCCTTGTCGGATACAGAGAGCAGGATCTGATTCTTTTTAACTATAAAACAGGGTACCTCGGGTTCCAGATGCTGCCCTTTTCTCACGTAGGTTCCCGATTCAAGCGGATTCAAAAAGGATCGCACCCGAAGTGGAATCTCTTTTCTCTGGAGCGGCTGGAGCGTCTTTGGGTGAATTACCGAGGCCCCGAAAAAAGCCATCTCGATGGCTTCCTTATAAGATATCCTGTTGAGAAGCTGAGTTTTATCAAACTCCCTTGGGTCTGCATTGAGCACCCCAGGGACGTCCTTGAAAATGGATACCTCCGAAGCTTCCAGGCAGTATGCAAAGATGACTGCCGTATAGTCTGATCCTTCCCTTCCCAGGGTTGTTGTATTACCCTGGGCATCCCCTCCCAGGAAGCCCTGTGTCAGGGTTATCTTCTTTCGTTCGACACGCTTATTGATTTGACGGCATGTGGCATTCCAATCCACCCGGGCCCTCCTGAAATCGCTGTTTGTCACAATGCAATCGCGCACGTCCAGCCAATCGTTCTCCAAGCCTTTTTCATTTAAAAAAGCGCTGCAAATCCGGGTCGAGATCAACTCCCCGCAACTGACCACCTGGTCATAGACAAAGTCATAGGAGTCTGAATCGTTGTTTTTAAAAAATGTTCGAACTCCTTTGAGCAGAGCCTCAACCTCCTCAAGAACAGGTTGAGAATCCTGAAAACCCAGATCTTTGACAATTTGAAAATGAAAATCCTCTATCGACTTGAGCTGAGAATTGACAGTTGCGGATTTTGTCTCTGATCCCGCAGCTTTCTGCTCGTCAAAATAGAGTTGCACAACCGTTTCAAAAGCATTGGTCATTTTACCCATGGCGGAGATGACTACCACGGTATCAGAGGCCTTCAGCTCGTTGAGAACCCTGAGCACATTTCGAACCCCTGCAGCATCCTTTACGGAAGCGCCTCCAAATTTATATACCCTCATCAATTTGTTTGACATAGTTCTTCAGGGCCTCCTCATTCATGTGCACCACCTGCCATCCATCCAGAATCCTGGCACCGGTAGAGAGGTAAAAATCGATAGCCACCGTGTTCCAGTCGAGCACCTCCCAACAGACGCGTTTCACCCCTTGATCCATGGCATATTTCATGACTTCCTTGTACAGGGCTCCCCCGATGCCCCGGTTGCGGTGCTTTTCCCGAACCACCAGGTCTTCGAGGTGAATGATCCTGCCCTTCCAGGTTGAATATCGATCATAAATGAAGGCCATTCCCAAAATCTCACCTTCCTCTTCAGCAAGAAAAACCTTGAAACGGGGGTCCTTGCCAAAGCCATCTCTTATGAGTTCGCTTTCCGTCACTTCAACGGCACTCGTTTCCTTTTCAAAGACCGCCAACTCCTGCACCAATTCGAGCACGGAACCCATGTCCGTTTTATCCGCTTGCCTCAATATTATGCCCATTATTTCGTTTTAAATTATACAAAAATAACCATATTTGCATAGGAACCCCCTAATCCAAACCAAAATGAACAAACACAAAACTCTTGGTGAATACATTATCGACAACCAGAGGGAATTTCAGTATTCTTCAGGTGAGCTCTCGAGGCTTCTCAGCTCCATAAAGCTGGCGGCCAAAGTGGTCAATCACGAGGTGAACAAAGCCGGCCTGGTTGATATTTTAGGCGCAGCAGGTGAAACCAACATCCAGGGGGAAGATCAGCAGAAGCTTGACGTCTATGCCAATGAAGTTTTCATGGGCACGCTGGTCAATCGCGAGATCGTTTGCGGAATCGCCAGTGAAGAAGAGGACGAGTTTGTGATCATCGAAGGCAAGAACCGCTCCCATGACAACAAGTACATCGTTCTCATAGACCCGTTGGACGGGTCGTCGAACATCGACGTAAATGTTTCCGTCGGAACCATTTTCAGCATCTACAGGCGGGTGACCCCACTCGGAACACCTGTCACCGAGGAAGACTTTTTGCAGCCGGGCAATTTGCAGGTTGCGGCGGGCTATGTTGTATACGGAACCTCCACCATGCTCGTCTACACCACCGGGCATGGAGTAAATGGGTTCACCTTGAATCCGGCCATCGGGACTTTTTACCTTTCTCACCCGAATATGACCTTCCCGGATGACGGTAAGATCTATTCCATCAATGAAGGGTATTACGTCCACTTTCCGCAGGGGGTGAAAGACTATCTGAAATATTGCCAGGAAGAAAAAGATGACCGCCCGTATTCGGCTCGCTACATCGGATCCCTGGTGTCGGACTTTCATCGCAACATGATCAAAGGAGGCATCTACATGTATCCGACAAGCTCAAAAGCCCCACAAGGCAAACTGCGACTGCTTTATGAGTGCAACCCGATGGCGTTCCTTGCCGAGCAGGCTGGAGGAAAAGCTTCTGACGGCTACCGCAGGATTCTCGAGATCAAGCCCAAAGAGCTTCATCAGCGCGCTCCCATATTCGTGGGAAGCAAGAACATGGTGCGCATCATTGAAGAGTTCATGGCAAAATATCCCGAAGACGCCAAGTATTGAACAAGCCAGGCATTGGGCATCGGCTTCAACCCCTTATCTTTGCACAAAACAACTCGAGTTGGGAATCATCAAAATCAAAAATATCAGGGTCTATGCCTATCACGGCTGCCTTGTGGAAGAGGGTAAAATCGGATCTGACTACCGCGTAGATCTCGATGTAAAAGCCGATCTCAAGAAATCAGCACAGACCGATCAGCTCGCGGACACAGTTGATTACGTGCACCTGAACCGCATCGTGAAAGAGGAAATGGCAGTCAGGACCAAACTCCTCGAAACAGTGGCCAGCAGCATACTTGACCGAATTCTTGAAGAGCTGCAGCTTGTGACCTGGGCCCGGGTGAAAGTCTCGAAATTAAACCCGCCCATCGGGGGCAACGTAGAGATGGTGTCAGTGATCATGAAGAGAAAGCGCGAATAAGCACTTTGAATTATTGTAAAGCTTATTAAT
>CBDUAY010000141.1:0-6339 GCA_965365245.1 uncultured Flavobacteriaceae bacterium
CAAGAAATATTAAGGTGACAAATATTCCGCGGGATGCAAGATGACTCATTTCAGGCTTTAAATGAATTGAAAACAACCGATCGCTGGGATCACCCCAACGATCGGTTCCCAAAAAATTTTAATGCCGAACACATTAGTTGTTAGGCGTTCCCTCGGTCATTTTGGACATGGCATCGCTTAAATTGAATGAACCGGGTTTCTGTCTGGGAGGAAATTCTCCAAAACTCTTTAAATAATTGCCCACATAGGCTTGGGCTGGGGCCAGAACATACGCTCTATTGATTCTCCAGTAACCGTATCCCATCCCTTCGTGATCGGCTCGTTCAAAAGGATCCGTTCTCAGGTTGAAGAGCTTGGGCAAACGCAAAGTCACGAATGGTTCCTGCCAAACGTCAAATCCGTGGGCCCTTTGTTCCATAAACACAATTTTCCAGTTGTTGTAACGCAAAGCAGCCACGTTGCCATCATCCGTCCAGTAAAAAAACTCCTCTCTGGGCCAGTCTTTTGATTCCCCTTTAAAATAGGGCAGCAGGTTGTAACCGTCGAGATGCACCTTATAGGATCTCTTATTGGATGTAACTCCCTTCAACAGATTATCCTTGACATTGGAGTCTCCTGCAGCGGCCAGGAAGGTGGGCAACATGTCTTCATGCGAACCAATCTCATTGATGATTGTACCGGGCTCGATCACGCCGGGCCACTTTATCATGCAAGGAACCCTGTAGCCGCCTTCCCAGTTCGTGTTCTTTTCGCCTCGAAAGGGAAGTGTTCCTCCATCGGGCCAGGACATAGCCTCAGCTCCGTTGTCTGTGGAATACATGATGATCGTGTTGTCTGCAATGCCGAGCTCTTCCAGCTTGTCCAGGATCTGCCCGATATGCATATCGTGCTCTACCATGCCGTCGGGGTAAACACCCAGACCTGTTTTTCCTTTAGCCTCCTCATTCAAATGTGTCCAGATGTGCATCCGCGTAGAATTCCACCAAAGAAAGAAGGGCTTGTCTGCCTCATGGGCTCTTTCCATAAAGTCCAGGGCCCTTTCGGTTACATCATAATCAACCGTCTCCATTCTTTTCTTGGTCAAAGGTCCGGTATCTTCAATACGGCCATCAGCGTAGGAAAGAATCACACCCCTGGGTCCAAATTTATCCTTGAATTCAGCACTTTTGGGATAGTCCACATTTTCAGGTTCCTCTTCGGCATTCAGGTGATAGAGATTCCCGTAAAATTCGTCAAAACCGTGATTCGTCGGGAGGTGTTCATCCCGGTCGCCCAGGTGATTTTTTCCGAACTGCCCGGTCATATAACCATGACTTTTCAACAATCCTGCAATAGTCGGATCTTTTTCTGACATCCCCTCTTTGGCGCCGGGAAGACCGACTTTTGTCAATCCCGTTCTAATGGGTGACTGCCCGGTCAGGAAAGCAGCACGACCTGCCGTACAGCTCTGCTGGCCGTACCAGTCGGTGAAGATGGCTCCCTCTTTGGCGATCCGGTCAATGTTTGGGGTTTGGTAACCCATCATGCCCATGTTGTAGGCACTGATGTTGAACCAACCAATATCATCGCCCCAAATGACGAGAATATTGGGTTTTTTCTGTGAATGCATGCTGATGCCCATCATGAAGATGATCAGCGTCAGCCAAATGGTGAATTTGTTTTTCATGTCAATAGGTTTAGGTTAAAGATTGATTGGTAAAAAGAAAAATGCAAGTAAAAATGGTTCAGGATTATACTCGGTAGTAGTCTCCTTTCCAATTCTTGATTTCTTTTTTGATTTGATTTTCGCTCAGCTTTTCCCTGATCGCTCGGTCAACGAGCTCAACATACTCGTCATCAGAGGCGAATCGAAGACCGATGATCTGCCTGACGGACAACTCAGAAGGAAGTGCTTTTTTGGCGAGAAGATAATACCTCAACTTCTCTTCTGCCACTATTGCCCGATCCTGGGCCTTCAGAGCAAAACCCCGGGCGAACAGAGTTGCAAGAATGAGTAAAACGGAAATAAGGACAATCAATGAAGCCGAATAGAGGTTGTCATGGGAAGACTTAACCAGGTTCACGATCGATCCAACAAGCAATAAAAGCAATGCGATGAATGTAATGTAGTGGAACAGAGGTACGAATCGGCGATGATTCGCATAGGTTTGTTTTTTCATGGTCGTTGACTATTTGATTTGGATAGGTTAAGATACTCAATTTTTGTTTGAGTAGCAAGGTGTTAGAATATTGACCATTTATTCTGCTTCTTTCCTCAGAACCTGAAGGGGAGGGCTGTTCAAAACGCTTCTGCTGTTTCCAAGGCCTACGAGCAAAACCAGCAGGGTGATTCCCGGGAAAAGCACAAGAAAAGGAAACGCAGAGGGAGCAAAGGTCATGTCGAAAACCGACCAGGCCAGAATCTGGCTGCTTAGAAGCGAGAGAAGAATGCCACTCAGGCTGCCCAGCACACCGAGATAGATGTATTCAAGGGATACGATCTTGATGATCTGTTTGTTCGTGGCTCCAATGGTCCTCAACAGCACATTTTCTCGAATGCGCTGAAACTTGCTGTTTCGGATTGCTCCAATTAAAACGATGATGCCCGTGATAATGCTGAAAATGGCCATGAAATTGATCACCCATGAAATCTTGGTCAATACCTGATCGATCAGTCGGAGCATCTGCCTCATGTCGAGGATAGAGATGTTCGGGAATTTTTCCACCAGTTCTGATTGAAGACGGGCAGAGCTCGCATCATCCGGGGTATTGGTGGTCAACACATTGAACTGAGGGGCATTTTCAAGTATTCCCTTGGGAAAGAGCAGGGAGAAATTCGGTTGCATGCGCCCCCAGTCAACCGCTCTTATGCTCGATACTCGTGTTTTCATCAGTACGCCCTGGACATTGAAGGTCAGGCTGTCGCCAACGGTCACATTGCCATCCCGTGCGACACTTTCTGAGACTGAGATATCAACTGGAACTTCAGGATTGAATTCCTGTTCGGGGACATATTCACCTTCTATGATCTCTTCCGAGGAAATCAATGAATCCCGGTAGGTTACCCGGAATTCATGGTTAAGCATCCACTCGTTGATCCCGGAGGCCGTGTCCTTTCGAATGTCATTGGACAACTTGCCGTTGATGCTGTGAACGCGCATGGTTACGATCGGAATATTGTCGATTACTTTGTCCAGGCTCGCTGCCACGGCTTCTTTCTGATCCGACTGTACATCCAGAAGAATTATGTTGGGCGTGTTCCCACTGGTGTCAAAGGACAGCTTGGACAGGAGCATGTCTTTTGTGAAATACAGGGTGCTGATGAGGAAAGTTCCCACTCCGATTGTGAGAATGAGCACCAGCGTCTGGTTTTGGGGCCTGAAAAGGTTCAAAAGACTTTGTCTCGCGCAAAACCCCCAGGACTTTGGAAAGAAGGCCTTAATCCCACGGACAAACAATGCGGACACTCCGGTTAGAATTCCAAAAGTGACCAACATGCCCAACAGGAAGAACAGCGCATATTTCCAGTTTTGAAGAATCCAGAAGGAAAAGATCAGCACAAAGCCGAAAATCAAAAGCGATACCAGTGAGATGGCTCTTTTCGATTTTTGATCATCGTCATTGGTGATGCGAAGAACACGCAGGGGAGAGACATACCATGTGCTCAGCAAAGGGATCAGCGCAAAAAGGACCGACATGAGTACACCCAGCAGAATGCCCATGAAGAAAAATTCGGGACTTATCTGTGTCTCTATTTCAAAAGGAAGCAGATCGGCAAAGAGCACGGGAAAAGATTCCTGGAGCAAAAACCCAAAGATAGAGCCGAGGATGCCGCCGGCCAGTCCCATACCAACGATTTGCAATAAGAAAAGAACGAAGGTCTGCTTTCTGGTGGCCCCGAGGCATTTTAGAATAGCGACCGTCTTGAGCTTCTCTTTGATGTAGATATGGACGGAACTTGCAATTCCGATACACCCCAACAGGAGAGCTACAAAGGCAACGAGATTGAGAAATACAATGAAATTGTCGTAGCGGCTTCCTATTCTTTGACTCGTATCTTCATGTGTGTCCATGTCTGCCTCTTCAGCATCCAGAATGGGATCGAGCTTGTCATTCATAGCTGCGAGATCAGTTCCAGGCTGGGCGACGAAATAATACTGGTATTCCAACCGGCTGCCGGTCTGAATCAACCCGGTTTTCTCGATCTGTTCATAAGGGAGGTACACGGCTGGTGCAATGGCGCTGTTAAAACCGCCGCTCCCCGGTGCCGATTTTAGAGCTCCCAAGATCGGGAAGGTGACTTCACCTACTTTAATGCTGTCTCCCGCCTGTATGTCAAACTGTAACATGACAGTGGCATCAACCAGGGCACCGCCCATGTCCTGATAGGATCTTCCTGCTGACTCGGGTTCTGTCTCAAGGGTTCCGTAAAACGGAAATGGGCCCTCCATCCCGACGATTCGCACGAATTTGGTATTTCCGTTCTTTGGAAAGAGGCACATCGAAGAGAAATTCACTTCCATGGCGTCAGCACCACCCAGGGAGTCTATGATTGACTGAACACGCTCGTTCGGCTTGTGGCGCGAATCGATTACGAAATCAGCCCCCATCAGGGATTTTGACTGGAGGTCTATATTGTATTGCAGATTGTCACTGAAGGATTCCACTGAGACCACAGCAGCTATTCCAAGAACTATCGAGGCCATGAACAAGCTGAGTTTTTTGTAACTCGCCTTGCTGTCTCTCCAGGCCATCTTTATCAGCCAGGGCAATTGTATGCTTTTTTTCTCCTTCATTTAGGTTTTGCCTCAGAGTTTGCTTTGTTCGTGCCAGACCCTGCCATTCTTAAGTCGGAGCATTCGTTGCGTCTTATTGGCGAGCTCCATGTCGTGCGTCACCATAACCAGGGTAGTTCCCAGCTCCTTGTTCAGGTCAAACAGGAGGCGTTCAACTTTTTCACTGGTTTCAGCATCGAGATTGCCTGTGGGCTCATCGGCAAACAGGATGTCCGGTTCATTTGCAAAGGCCCGGGCAAGTGCCACGCGTTGTTGCTCTCCACCCGAAAGCTGGGAAGGATAATGATCAGATCGATCCGAAAGTCCTACTTTGTCGAGAAGAGACAGTGCTTTTGATGTAGGATCCTTGATGCCCTGGAGCTCCATGGGCACACTTACGTTCTCTAAGGCTGTCAGGGTAGGGAGCAATTGAAAGTCCTGAAAGATAAAGCCTACTTTTCGATTTCTCAGCAAAGCTCTCTCGTCCTCAGACAAATCCATCAGGTTTTCTCCACATAACTCGATCGTTCCCGTATCTGACTGATCCAGCCCGGCACATAAACCGAGCAGGGTAGTCTTCCCGCTGCCCGACGGCCCTACGATGGAAAAGGTCTCGCCGGACTCTATTTCAAAGGAAACCCCGTCGAGAACAGTGAGATCTTTGGAGCCGCTGCTGTAGTGCTTCTCCAGGTTAGACACATTTAATATATTTGCCATAAACGCACGTTTTTTTGCGAAGCAGCAAGATACGGAAAATGACGCGCTTCAATTTCACCCCGACATGAGCCACTTGTTAAAATTTTGTTATTTGTTCTTAGCCTTGTCCATTCTTGGATGTCAGCCCAAAGAAAAGACGACTGCCGAAGATTCTCCTAAGAAAAACGAGATTGAGATTGAGCCTGAGAAAGGTGTGAATGACGAAGCCAGGGTCAGGAATATTGTTTTTTTTGGCAACAGCCTTACCGCTGGTTACGGATTAGACCCCAGGGAGGCATTCCCGGCCCTGATTCAGAACAAGCTGGATTCCCTCGGACTGAAGTACAATGTGATCAATGCCGGATTGAGTGGCGAGACGACTTCAGGAGGTGACAGCCGGGTAGACTGGGTTTTGAATCAGAAACCAGATGTATTCGTTCTCGAATTGGGTGCCAATGATGGGCTCCGGGGAATTCCCCTGGAAGAGACCCGTTCAAATCTCCAGTCGATCATAGACAAAGTGCGAAAGAAGAATCCTGAAGTCGAAATTGTTCTGGCTGGGATGCAGATTCCGCCCAATATGGGCCCCGAATATACTGCTGAGTTCAGAACCATTTTCCCGGATCTGGCCAAAGCCAACAATATCGCTCTGATTCCTTTTCTTTTGGATGGGGTTGCCGGGAATCCTGACCTGAATCAAAGAGATGGGATTCATCCCACGGTCGAAGGGCAAGTAATTGTAGCCTCTAATGTCTGGAGTGTCTTAGGACCTCTTGTTGAATGAAAAAACCCGGCTACGAGCCGGGCCTTTTCCAGTTGTCGAATAAGATACTGGGTTTTATCTCATCTCAGTTTTGAATTTTTGTCCGCCCACGGATGCTTCATACAT
>CBDUAY010000142.1:0-6294 GCA_965365245.1 uncultured Flavobacteriaceae bacterium
CTACACGTCGTCGAAATCTATTTTGAGCACATCCGTTGTGGGATGGGCCTGACAAGTCAGGATGAGACCTTCTTTGATTTCCTCTTCATCGAGTATATTGTTTCTCTCCATGGTGGCCGAACCTTCCGTCACGCGGGCCAGACAGCTGCTGCATATGCCACCCTGGCACGAGTATGGCGCGTCAAGACCTTTGGCCAGGGCTGCATCGAGCACCAACTCGTCTTTGCGCATTTCGAAAGTCGTCTCCTCGTCATCCAGCAAAACGGTTATCTGCGTATTGCCTGAAAGCTCTTTCTTTATCTCTTTCTTGTGCGAGGTGCTCGAGAAAAGCTCCAACTTGATCCTGTCTTCCTTTACACCGCTTTTTATCAGTTCCTCTTTAACCGTATCGATCATTTGTTCTGGCCCGCACAGGAAAAAATCATCGAAGGATGCCGGGTCGTTCTTATCAAGAACTTCTTTTACAAGCTTTTTGTCAATTCTTCCGAAGAAGGCCTTGTCGCTGATGATTTGACTAAACACGTAATACAGGGTGAAGCGGTCACCATAGGTCTCTTTGAGGGCGTCGAGGTTCTCCCGAAATATGGTCTGCTCTTTCGACTTGTTTCCATAGACGAGCACAAATCGACTTTGCGGCTCATTCTCCAGAACCGTCTGGACCATAGATATCACCGGGGTTATTCCACTACCGGCAGCAAAAGCCATGTAGTTTTTTGCGACCTCAGACGTCTCCAGTGTGAATCTTCCTTCGGGCCCCGCCACCTCCATCTGATCACCGGCTTTCAACTTTCGGTTGGCAAATTCGGAAAAGCGGCCTTTGGGAACCTCCTTGACGGATACCCGCAGTTCCCCGCTCGACGGTGTGGAGCAAATCGAATAAGCTCTTCTCAGCACGCTACCATCCAGGTCCGCCTGAAGGGTTACATATTGGCCGGGAATGAACTCAAACTCACTTTTGAGATGTTCGGGAACATCAAATGCAATCGAAACGGCCTCGACCGTTTCCCTTCTCACTTCCTTGATTGGGAGTTTATAAAATACAGACATGAAATAGTAGAAGTTTTTCGCTGACAAAAATACGAAATAGTTTTGCCCTGAGGAACTTCATCTAGTGATTCTTGGAAATCGAATCCGGCAGCTCGTTCAGGTCTGCGTCGTCTACCGGAAAGAATTCCTTGAGTTTCTCTCCAGCGTGGAGGATGCCCTTGATCAGCCCGCTGGCATACTTCTCTGACTTGAACTCGTCAATGACCTCATCCCGGATGCTGTCCCAAAAATCATCAGGCACCACCGTGTCAATCCCCTTGTCGCCAATGATGGCAAACCGGTGGTCATCGACGGCCACATAAAAAAGAATGCCATTCTGATTTTGCGTTCTGTCCATGCCGAGAAAGAAGAAGACTTCCTCGGCTCTCAGAATCGGATCCTTGTCTACGGCCTTTTCAAGATGAACCCGGATCTCTCCGGAGGTATGGTTTTCAGCCTTGATGATCGCTTCAATGATCCGTTGCTCCTCTTCTGCCGTTAAAAATGCCTCTACTTCCACGATTGCTTGGATTTTGTTCTTTTCTAAAATTTAGGGACTGATCAATCGAAATTAACTTCGGGCGCCTGCTCGCTTCCGGGAGCCGCCTGGAACAATGCCATTTCATCAAAATTCAGGAACCCTGCGACCACGCTGGCCGGAAATTTCTTGATGTAGATGTTGTAGTCTTTAGCCACCGTATTAAACCGGTTGCGCTCAACATTGATTCGGTTCTCAGTACCTTCCAGCTGGCTCTGCAATTCCAGAAAATTTTGGTTGGCCTTCAGGTCAGGATATCTTTCAACGACAACCATCAGACGACTGAGCGCACCGCTAAGCGAATTTTGCGACTCCTGGAACTGAGCCATTTGCTCGGGAGTGATATTCGTTGGATCAATAGTTGTTTTTGTAGCATTGGCACGAGCCTGAATCACGCTCTCGAGGGTCTCCTTTTCAAAATCGGCATAGCCCTTGACTGTGTTTACCAGGTTGGGAATCAGGTCTGATCTTCGCTGATAAGCACTCTCAACATTGGCCCATTGGGTGCGAGCTGTCTCTTGCTTCTCGACCATGGTGTTGTTCAGTCCCACACCCCATCTGAAGATTCCGATTAGGATGACAACAATTACAATTAAGGGGAGCCATTTTTTCATGATTGTTAAGTTTTAAAGTTGATTTTTTATTTGGATTAACTCGTTTTTTATCTCCTCGAGCCTGAGGATCATATCGTGTTTAGCATACAGATTTCCGGGATTTTCCTTCAATTTCTTCTTCGCCCCTTCTAGGGTAAATCCCTTTTCCTTGACCAGGAAATAGATCATCTGAAGATTTTTCAGGTCCTCCTGGGTAAAAAGCCGATTCCCTTTCTTGTTCTTTTTGGGTCGCAACACGTCAAATTCGTTTTCCCAAAAACGAATCAGGGAGGTGTTCACGCCAAAGGCCTTGGCTACTTCACCAATCCTGTAATATCTTTTTTCTGGCAGGTCTATTTGCATTAGTCGAGAGATTGTCCTTCCTGAGAAGCCATTTGTAACATTTCGCGGAACTCTGCAGGCGAGAGGTCTCCGTAGTAGAAGTTGATCGGATTCACCGGGTTTTCATTGTACCGCACCTCGTAGTGCAGATGGGGTGCCTGCGAACGACCCGTGCTTCCGACATATCCAATCAGGTCACCTCGCTTTATGCGCTGTCCGCGCTTCACATTGTATTTCGATAGGTGAGCATACAAGGTGACGTAACCGAAACCGTGATCGATTCGAACGTGCTTTCCATAACCCGAGGCACTGTTGTCTCGTCGAATCACTCTTCCATCACCGGTGGCGTAGATAGGAGTACCCCTCGGGCTGGTGAAATCCATGCCCTTGTGAAACTTCCTCGCCTTGGTGAAAGGGTCCAGTCGCCAGCCGTATCCTGAGGCCATTCGGGTCAAATCCTGCTTGCTGACGGGTTGGATGGCCGGGATCGAAGCCAGCAGCTCCTCCTTGTCTTTGGCCAGGTTGATGATCTCGTCTAGCGATTTGGACTGCACGTACAACTGCTTGGACAGGATGTCGAGATCCTTTGTGGCCTGAATGATCATCTGGGAATTGTCAAATCCTTCCAGGGATTTGTATCGGTTTACACCCCCAAAACCGGCCTTGCGCTGTTCTTCCGGGATCGGATTGGCTTCGAAATAAGTACGGTAAATGTTGTTGTCTCGCTTTTGAATGTCTTCGAGCACCTCTTCGGCCTGGGCCATCTTTTTCTCCAGCAGCTCGTAGTGCAGCTTCATGTTTTCGAGCTCCCTTTTGAGGACCTTCTGGCGCGGAGATTCTACGAACTGGTACATGATCAGAACCATGAGTCCGCCCATGAGGGCTGAAGCCGCCATAAAAACCAACAGCCGCCTGAATTTATCGCGCTTTCGCAGCTCGATCTTCCGGTACGACAAGGTGTCTGAATCGTAGTAATATTTTACCTTCGCCATAAGCGTAATTATGCTATTTTTGCACCTGTACAGGCCTTCCTGGCAGACGCAGAAAACAAATTTACAATTTTTTTTCGTCTCTCTAACAGGATTCTAAGCCCTGCCACTTAAATCATTTTTATGACTTCACAGGAAATCAGAAAACAGTTTTTAGACTTTTTTGCCTCGAAGAAACACGAGATCGTGGCCTCGGCCCCGCTGGTCAACAAGGATGATCCCAGCCTGATGTTCGTCAACGCGGGTATGAACCCCTTCAAGGAGTACTTTCTCGGGCAGAAGAAACCCAAATTCCCCAGGGTGGCCGACACGCAGAAATGCCTGCGCGTATCCGGAAAGCACAATGACCTGGAAGAAGTGGGCATGGACACCTATCACCACACGCTTTTCGAGATGCTTGGGAACTGGAGCTTTGGCGACTATTTCAAGGAGGAGGCCATCGACTGGGCCTGGGAACTGCTGACTGAAGTATTTGGAATTGACAAAGAGAGTCTCTATGTGACGGTCTTTGAGGGTGATAAGGAAGATGGAACCTCCTTTGACGAGGAGGCTTATGATTTCTGGACAAAACACCTGCCCGCAGAGCGCATTCTGCGCGGGAACAAAAAAGACAATTTCTGGGAGATGGGCGCCCAGGGACCCTGTGGTCCGTGCAGCGAGATCCATGTGGACATTCGCCCTGATGCTGAAAAAAACAGCCTGCCCGGCAAGGAGCTGGTGAACAAGGATCACCCCGAAGTCATTGAGATCTGGAACCTGGTATTCATGGAGTTCAACCGCAAGGCAGATGGCAGCCTCGAGAAGCTGCCTGAGCAGCATGTCGATACGGGCATGGGTTTTGAACGGCTATGCATGGTAATCCAAAAGGTAAGATCGAACTACGACACCGATGTCTTCACCCCTATCATACAGGAAATTGAAACCGTTACGGGAAACACCTATGGCAAGGAAACCAAAACGGATGTGGCCATACGCGTGGTTGCCGATCACGTCCGCGCCGTGGCCTTTGCCATCGCCGACGGTCAACTGCCCTCGAACAACGGGGCCGGCTACGTGATTCGCAGGATCCTGAGACGCGCGATTCGCTATGGTTTCACCTTTTTGAATCAAAAGGAACCGTTTATCTACAAACTGACCGACGTGCTGAGCCGGCAGATGGGAGAGCATTTTCCGGAAATTCACAACCAGCGCAACCTGATCCACAACGTGATCCGGGAGGAGGAGCACTCTTTCCTGAGAACATTGGAACAAGGGCTGGTGTTGCTCGATGAGATCGTCAAAGCCTCTGACGGGAAGACCATTCCCGGGGCCAAAGCCTTTGAGCTCTATGACACCTATGGATTCCCGAAAGATTTGACTAGCCTTATCCTGAGGGAAAATGGCATGGATTTCGACGAATCAGGTTTCGAGGCTGAAATGCAGAAGCAGAAATCTCGATCCAGGGCGGCCGCTGCCATGGAAACAGATGACTGGGTGGTGCTGGGCGAAGAAGAGGATCCGGCCTTTATCGGTTATGACAACCTGGAGGCCGACATCAAGCTGACCCGTTACAGGAAAGTGTCCTCGAAAAAAGAAGGGGACCACTTTCAGCTGGTATTCAACAAGACACCCTTCTACCCTGAAGGTGGCGGACAGGTGGGTGACAAAGGCTACCTGGAAGAGGAGAACGGCAATGTCATCTACATCCTAAACACCAAAAAAGAAAACAACCTGATCTTGCATTTCACCAAGAACCTGCCCGGGCACCCGGAAGGTGTTCTCAAGGCCGTGGTAGACCCGGAACAGCGGTTCAGGACCATGTGCAATCACACTGCAACCCACCTGCTTCACCAGGCCCTTCGAACCGTATTGGGAACCCATGTGGAGCAAAAAGGCTCCGCGGTGCATTCGAAAAACCTGCGATTTGACTTTTCACACTTTTCGAAACTCACTGCAGAAGAGATTGCGGCCGTGGAAGATTTTGTCAATGCCCGTATCGAAGAGAAACTGAGCCTGGATGAGACGCGAGACATGCCTCTGGCAGAAGCCCAGGAGTCCGGGGCCATCATGCAATTCGGTGAAAAATACGGGGATCGCGTCAGGACCATTCGATTTGGAAACTCCATGGAGCTTTGCGGAGGGACACATGTTCAGAACACGGGTGACATCTGGCATTTCAAGATCACCAGCGAGAGTGCCATCGCCTCCGGAATTCGCAGGATCGAAGCCATCACCAACGATGCGGCCCGGGCCTATTTCTTTGAGCGCGACCAGGAGCTGGAAGCGGTGAGCTCAGCCCTGAAAAACCCTTCTGACACGTTGAAGGCCGTTGAGGCCCTGCAGGTGGAAAATGCCAAACTCAAAAAAGAAATCGAACAGCTCAACAAGTTGAGAGCCGCATCCCTGAAAGACGATCTGATCAAGGATCGGGAAGAGATAAACGGGGTGAGCTATATCGGGGCAAAGTTGGAACTGGACGCCGCCGGGCTCAAGAACCTGGCCTTCGAGCTGGGCTCGCAGCTGGACAACCTTTTCTTTGTCGCAGGCTCTGAGGTCAACGGAAAGGCCCTGATGGCGGTTTACATATCGAAAAGCGTGGTTGAATCCAAAGGACTGAACGCGGGAAACATCGTCAGGGAACTGGGCAGATTCATCCAGGGTGGTGGAGGCGGACAGCCTTTCTTTGCCACTGCGGGAGGTAAAAACCCGGCCGGACTGGAAGATGCGCTCAAAGCCTCCAGGGATTATATCTTATAAGAGAGATAATTTCATCTGGGAGGGATTTGCTGTAGGGATTTAATGGAGGGATTTACTGGAGGGATTGATT
>CBDUAY010000143.1:0-6160 GCA_965365245.1 uncultured Flavobacteriaceae bacterium
AGAAATTCCAGTGTCTCATACCATTGCAATCCACCCGGCTCCGGGGTTCCCGTTGAAGGAAGCAAAGAGGGGTCAAAAGCATCGAGATCAAAGGTGATGTAAACATTGTCTGTCATAAGGTCAATGGCGTTGTCCATCCAATAGTCGTCCTGAATCATCTCATGGGCGAAGAAGACCTGATCTCTTTTCATTACAGTATTTTCAATGGCATCCATGCTTCGTATACCCACCTGAACCAGGTTGGTCTGCTCATTAGCCTCGTAAAGTGCGCAGGCATGGTTGTATCTCGATCCTTCGTATTCCTGACGCAAATCTGCATGTGCATCAATTTGCAAAACGGTCAGGTTGTCAAACGACTCATTCATGGCGCGAATGGCCCCTATAGAGATCGAATGCTCTCCTCCGACAAGTGTTGTGAATTTATTTCGATTCACATAGTCTTTGGTCACTTTGTAAACTTCATTCACCATCGCCTCCGGACTGTGGTCTTCCTCAATTCGGGGGGCAAGATAAACGCCATGGGTGTATACTTCTGTGTCAGTCTCGATGTCGTAAAGCTCCATGTTCTCGGCAGCTTCCAAAAACGCATCGGGACCCTTATCAGCCCCTTTTCCCCAGGTGCTTGTGCCGTCATAAGGAACAGGAATCAGAACGATGCTCGCTGTGCTCGAATTGCCGAATTCTTCTGGAATGCCGGCAAACGTTTTGTTGGTGTTCATTTTATATGTGATTTGTAATAGATTCTGATGGTTTTTTATCTTCATTTTTCCGGGATATCTCCAGCTCGAGAGAATCATTCAACGGATTCCCGTAACCCAATATGTCGAGAAACTGCTCTACACTTTGCTGAGGTCGAAACACCTCGGTTCTCAATTCGCCGTTTTCATTTTTTTGAATTAAGATGTGTTTGGGCTGGGGGATGAGGCAATGCTGAAGGCCTCCATAGCCGCCGAGCGTTTCCTGATAGGCTCCTGTGTGAAAGAATCCTATGTAAAGAGGCTTTTCCCGCGAATATTTGGGCAAATAGATAGCATTTGTATGCTGCTCGCTGTTGTAATAGTCGTCGCTATCACAAGTCAGGCCTCCTAAAAGAACTCGTTCGTAGTTGTCATTCCAGCGATTCACTGCCAGCATAATGAATTTTCTGTTGATCGCCCAGGTGTCAGGCAGGGTAGTGATGAAAGAGGAGTTGATCATGTTCCATTTCTCCCGGTCATTCTGCTGTTTCTGATGAAGAACCTGGTAGATAGCCCCTCCGCTCTCGCCAACGGTGAAGCTGCCAAATTCAGTGAAGATGTCGGGTACCGGGACCTGCGCTTCCTCACAGACCAACTTGATCTGATTGATGATTTCAGAGACCATATAGGCGTAATCGTACTCGAATGCGAGTGAGTTTTTGATCGGGAAGCCACCCCCAATGTTGAGGCTGTCCAAAGAAGGGCAAATGCGCTTCAGGTCAGTGTATACCTTCAAACACTTAGTTAATTCGTTCCAGTAATAGGCATTGTCATTGATGCCCGTGTTGATGAAAAAGTGCAGCATCTTCAGATTCACGCTTGGATTGTTCGCGATCTGCTTTTTGTAAAAGGGAACGATGTCCTTGTAACCGATTCCGAGGCGGGAGGTGTAGAATTCGAACTTGGGTTCTTCTTCCGAGGCGATGCGAATGCCTACGTTCATTTTTCCAACAACAGCCTCCTGTAGAAGCTCAATCTCGTCAAAATTATCGATTATCGGGATGCAACGCTCGTGACCGTTGTTAATGAGACTTGCTATGTTTTGGATGTACTGATCTCGCTTGAATCCATTGCAAAGCACGAAGGTGTCTTTGGTGATTTTTCCTTCAGCTTTGAGCCGTTGGACAATGTCAATGTCAAAAGCAGAAGATGTTTCGATATGAATGTCATTCTTAAGTGCCTCGTCGAGAACAGGTTTGAAATGAGAGCTTTTCGTGCAATAGCAATAGTGATATTTGCCTTTGTAATCATGACTCTCAATCGCTTGTGAAAACCAGTTTTTAGCCCGCTGAATGTTGTCGGATATCTTTGGCAGATAGGTGAATTTCAAAGGCGCCCCATAGGTTTGAATCAGCTTCATGAGGTCGATGCCCTGAAATTCCAGGGAGTTGGCAGTGTTGACCTTGAATTCCTCTTGAGGAAAGTCATAGGTCTGTTCTATTAGATCTATGTATTTAGTTTTCATCTGAATTTTCGAATTTGTGAATGGGGGTTGCCCGAGACAACCAGGACGAACAAGCAAGGAGGTTCATATCCTTTTCCGGGAAAAGCGATAGCAATTGCATGAACCCGGGAAATCCTTAAATCCGGTAAATGAAAATAGTGGAGGGACTGAACAAATTCCCTTTAAGAAATTGAAGTAGCAAGACCATTTTAGAAGTCAGCCTGGCAATTCGGCTCCCCATCCCTGAGGCGGCCTTCGGAGTAGACTTCTTTATCCTCCTGAGCCCGAATCTGAAAAAAGATTTCATTTATGTAGGCAATGCGCAGGAAGTTGGCCTGCTCATTCTTTTATGGGGCAAACTTAGAAAAAAAATAAATACGACAAGTCTTTTTTTAAATCTTGTTTAAATTTCTAATCTTGAGGTAATTGTGAGAAAAAATTATCCAGACAGACGCAATGATCAGTCAAGAACTCCTCGATTTCATCAATGAATTCAGGGAGTTTGCGTATACGGTTGATAGTCAAATGAATGACTATGGAATTGCGTTCCGGTGGGTACCCGGTGGTGACTGTCCAGCAGAGAGCATTCGGACATTCGAGAAGAGAAAACCGGAGTCCACCTTTAATTGATGTTCTTGCCAAGGTGAATTCACCCCAGATTCCGCCAATTTCAACTAAATCGCTGGTGGGTTCGTCCAACGGGAATATTTCATTGGAAAAGTTTTCAAGAGCACTTAATGTGACGTGCTCCTGAATGGATTCTTCTGAGGTTTTAACCTTGACAATTTTAAAAAACTCCATTTTATTCAGTTTTTATAGTCGACACTTGCTTTGAACTTACCTTCTTTGTGGGAGTCATCTTTAGAATCATATATCCAACTTTCACCCATCACAGACTCATAGCATATCACAAGTTGAACCTTCGCATTCATAAGTTTAGCCAGTTCCCGCGTCTCTTCGTTCCATGAAAACCCGATTAATTCGACTTCCTCTCCAGGCCTGAAAACGTATTGGTTCACCTTATTCTGTCGTAAAATATCATAGCCGAGGTTGTTTTCTGGCATTAATGTATTCACCATTTCAAGCATGTTCTCCACGGGCTTGGAATCAACCCTGACTTCAACGGATTTAACTATGGCAGGACCGGTTCCATTATTGTAAACCGAAGCACTGAAGCCCTTGTCCGAATAGTTGGTGCCTACACCCAAGTAGGGCCAAACCATTGATCTTTGCTGTTCTTTGAGGATGTTCGCTTCATAAATGGAAGTAACCATAGCAATGATGCTGATCACCAGGGCTATCAGAGTTCCTGCGCTCTGGAGCATGTCTGTGCGTTTCTGATTCATAGTTGAGAGTTTATTGAAATTCTGACGAATCAAAAATAGCAATGATTTGCTATCAAGTGTTCACGGAGATTCAAAGATTTTCTTTCCGGATCCATTTGCCATCTCCAGGTGCTTTGTAAGCCTTCATTTTGGCGAGCAGATCATCGATGTCGTCACTGATCAGAACCATTTGCCTGTTCACTTCCTTGAGGAGCCCTTTTTCTACCATGGTATCCAGGAAGTTGATCAGCTCATTGTAGTACCCGTTGACGTTTAAGATTGCCATGGGTTTTTGGTGAAGCCCCAATTGTCCCCAGGTGAGCATTTCGAAATACTCCTCGAGGGTACCGAATCCCCCGGGCAGGGCAATGACGCCGTCACTCAGTTCGTTCATCCTGGTTTTTCTCTCGTGCAGGGTATCCACGAGGATCAATTGTGTCAGTCCCTGGTGGGCAATTTCCTTGGCCGTCAAAAAAACAGGCAAAACTCCAATGACCCTTCCTGATTCGGCCAAAGTGGCATCGGCTACAGCCCCCATGAGACCTACTTTGGCACCGCCATAGACCAGGTCGATATTTTCTGCAGCTAATTTTCTGCCCAGTTCCCTGGCTTTTGTTTCAAATTCTTTCTCCGTGCCCGAACTCGAACCGCAAAAGACGGCAATCCTCTTCAAGTTAGTCATGTGTAAGTTTTGAAATTATTTCTTTTTGTTCGGGAAACAGGGATATCAGTTCTTGTCTGGATCTCATTTCAAAATCCCGGAAGTCAAATCCGGGCGAAACCGTGCATCCGACCAGGGAAAAGGCGTTCTCAAGTGCAACCTCTGCCGCAAACCAGTACCCCGCAGGAACCATGAGCTGCGGTGTTTCTCCCACGGCGAGGTCACGACCGATTCGATGTTTGCTGTATTTCCCCGAGGGAGATATCACATGTAAATGAATAGGAGAACCATCGTAAAAATGCCAGATTTCATCCTGTTTTATCCTGTGAAAAGCAGAAAAGTCATTTGATGTAAGCAAAAAGTAGATGCAGGTCGAAAAGTTTCTTGGACCCTCGAAGCTCGATCCCAAACTGTCTTGTTTTATTTCACCTGAGCTTCTATAAGTCTCCTTGAAATAGCCTCCTTCCGGATGAGGAGTCAGTTCAAGCTTTTTAATTATTTGAGAAATCTGATGCTTCATGCTTTAATCATAATGAGTAGCATTTTAAAGGGGGTTGTCGCTTCCAATGCGTGTGGAACATTTGCGGGCATTGTGATCAACTGCCCTTCGGATAGAAGGTGAGATTCACCGGCGATAGAAATGTCACATTGACCATCCAGGACAAGAACAGTTGCATCAAACGGTGCAGTATGCTCGCTGAGGTTCTGACCCTTGTCAAAAGAGAACAGGGTAGTGGACCCGTTTTTATTCTTTGTGATGATTTTGCTTACGGTAGCCCCGGATGAGTAATCAATGCTGTCTTTCAGGTTGAGAATTGTTTCCATCGGATTATTTTATCTAAGTATAGTAAAAATTCCGCAGGAAGAGCATTTCAATGTCTTATTTCGTTTGCCACAGCCTCCACCAGGGAACGCCTGGGGAGTCATGATGCTCATAGTGATAGCCGAAGAAATAGCAACTCATGAAAGCCCATAGATGATTCTTCTCAAGCGTTCTGGATTTGTGCTTGTTGCCCGTTTCATGTCCGTCTTTATGTGGAATATAGGTCCCGAAATAGAACAATTGAAATGTCGACAAAATACTCGGGATGGTCCAGAAAAGAATCAGGTTTTCCAGGGGGAATACCAGGCGTAATAACTGAAGACTTACAGAGATCAGAATAAGTTGCTTCACAGTGATGTACCTTTTGAGGAAGTTCCAATACCAGAGCCAGAATTTGCCGGAATCGTGATAGTCGGGATCTTCTTCGGTGGCGACGTGCCTGTGGTGCTCATGGTGTTTGACAATGAGACGGTCATATGAATTGAAGGCAAAGAGCATCGAGGTGATGCTGCCAATCAAATGATTTACTTTTCTGTTTTTGGAAACAGAGCCATGCATGGCATCATGCGATGTGATAAAAAGTCCTGTGTATAAGTGTGTTTGAAGAAGTATAAACAGATAAGTCAGCGGATTGGTGAAATCAACACTCCAGTTGAGCATGAGCGTGAGGCTCAAAGTCCAGAGCAAAATCATCGAGACGCCAATGATGCTGCCTGCTGGATCAATAGGGAGTGTTATTACGTTCCGAATGTTCACGATTCATATTTTGTCTAACAAATATAAAAATAAATTAGACAAAAAATAATCTTGAAATCAGATTTAAAGAAATTTTAACATACAATCAATCAATCCCTTGGAGCGTATTTTGCTCCCTTGGTGAGTTCCATTTTATCTTCCAGGAACCACTGACCTTTGTATCTGACAGCACTGACATAAAAGTAATTGTAGTCTGAATTATTGA
The DNA here is from genome assembly GCA_965365245.1 of uncultured Flavobacteriaceae bacterium. Lineage (GTDB taxonomy): Bacteria > Bacteroidota > Bacteroidia > Flavobacteriales > Flavobacteriaceae > Lutimonas. Next base: position 5,952 of record CBDUAY010000143.1, read on the forward strand.
GTTTTGTATAGATCAGAAAAGGCAGGTATTCTTCTTCTTTGGATTCGTATTTGTACAATACTTCAAAGTTCAAAGGGGTCCAGTTGATGGAATGGGTCTCGTTGAGATTCACCAGGTCCCAAAAATTCTTCTCATATCTTGCCACAACGGTGGCATCATAGGAGTCTACGTATTGATTGACCAGCGAATCGCGTGCATGAGCATCCGCA
>CBDUAY010000144.1:0-6114 GCA_965365245.1 uncultured Flavobacteriaceae bacterium
GATTCAGGGGTTGCCGGATTTAGCTGTATCTTTGCCCCCATGGAAATCGAGTATAAATTGAGCGATTGGCTTCCCACGACAAAGCGGGAAGTAAAGATACGTGGCTGGGAACGCCTGGACGTGATCATCTTCAGCGGGGATGCCTATGTCGACCACGCGGCATTCGGACCGGCTGCCCTGGGACGCATTCTGGAGAGCTATGGACTGCGGGTCGCGATCGTGCCTCAACCCAACGTGAATGACAATTTGCAGGATTTTGAAAAGCTCGGTACCCCGGAGCTCTTTTTTGCCGTGACCAGTGGAGCCATGGACTCCATGGTAAGCAACTACACAGCCAGCAAGCGCAAGCGTGACAGGGATGCCTATACGCCCAATGGAGATATCGGATTTCGCCCGGATTACGCAACGACGGTCTATTCAAAAATCTTAAAGGAGAAGTTTCCGGATGTCCCGGTGGTTATCGGAGGAATTGAAGCTTCCCTCAGGCGAGTTACCCATTACGACTATTGGAGTGATACGCTCAAACCCAATATTCTGATCGATTCAGGTGCCGACCTATTGGTCTATGGCATGGGGGAGCAGCCCCTGAGAGAATTGATACGCCTGCTCAAACGCGGCGTGCCATTCTCCTCGATACGAACGATTCAACAAACGGCTTTCCTCCTCGAACCTGAAGAGGCCTTGCCGAAAAACAAGAACTGGGAAGACGTGGAGATCAACTCCCATGAGGTCTGTCTGAAAGACAAAAAGTCCTTTGCCGAGAACTTCAAAGTGATCGAGCAGGAGTCTAACAAGATAAGAGGCCGCAGAATCTTGCAACAGGTTCAGGGCAAAACCCTGGTGATCAACCCGGTTTTCCCGACCATGACCGAAAAGGAAATCGATGCTTCTTATGATCTTCCTTTTACGCGTTTGCCCCATCCGAAATACGAAAAGAGAGGTCCGATTCCGGCCTATGAGATGATCAAGTTCTCGATCAACAGCCATCGCGGCTGCTTTGGGGGTTGCAGCTTTTGCACGATTTCAGCCCACCAGGGGAAATTCATAGCGAGTCGCAGCCAGGAGTCGATTTTGAAAGAGGTCGATGAGGTTACCAAAATGCCCGGTTTCAAAGGTTATCTGTCAGATGTCGGTGGTCCTTCCGCGAATATGTACAAGATGAAAGGGAAAATACAAAGCATCTGTGACGCTTGCGTGGCTCCTTCCTGCATCCATCCGGTGGTTTGTCACAATCTCGATACCTCCCACAAGCCCATGACCGATTTATACCAGGCAATCGACAGCCATCCCAAGGTGAAAAAGTCCTTTATTGGCAGTGGTATCCGCTATGATTTGCTGGTTCCGGAATACAATAAGCAGGCAGACCCGAAAGAGCTGGAGGATTACACAGAAGAGGTCATCACCAATCATGTGTCCGGGCGTCTCAAGGTGGCCCCCGAACACACCTCGGACCCCGTGCTCCGCCTGATGCGGAAACCTTCGTTTTCCTACTTCCACCAGTTCAAAAAGAGTTTTGACAAGATCAATCTAAAGAAGAAGCTGAACCTTCAGCTAATCCCTTATTTCATATCCAATCATCCCGCGTGTGAGGTGGAAGACATGGCTAACCTCGCGGCAGAAACCAAAGACATGGGCTTCAAGCTGGAGCAGGTCCAGGGCTTCACTCCGACGCCGATGACTGTGGCCACCGTCATCTATTACAGCGGATACCATCCTTATACCCTTAAGAAGGTTTTTGTCCCAAAGACCAAAAAAGAAAAAGATGAGCAACATCGATTCTTTTTCTGGTACAAGAAGGAGAACCGTAACTGGATACGAAATACCCTGAATAAGGTCAATCGAAATGACCTGGTTCAAAAGCTGCTTGCCACTGAAGATCGAAGAGGCAAGAATCCAAGAGCCAAAAACACGCCAAGCCATAACCCGAAAGGCTATCAAAGTGTGTTGAAGAATAAAAAGCGATGAGTTTTTATTTCTAAATTTACCTTCAAATTCACGTAATATGAAAAAGTTGTCTTTTTTACTCATTCTGGTGACCTTATTCAGCTTTGGACAGAGCGACAAGAAGGTGGATCTGAGCAATCCGAATGCGACAATTTACACGCACATCTACTTTTTGATGCCCGACAGTTACGACGTCGACAAATCGGCTGCTACCTTCAGGGGCATTCCGAGGGAGGAAGCCCGTGAAAAAGCAATAAAGCTGAAAGAAATACTGGATGGCAATGGGCTTAGGGTTGATTTCACAAAGGTTCCAAAGAATCCCAAATACATTGACACCACAGGAGTTGGATCTCAATCCCTGGAAATCAATGAGAACCGATACGCTCCCTTTCCGTTAAGGATGCCGGATGTTTACGTGGAGAGGATAGGGACCCGTTGGTATTATTCTGCCGAAACTGTTGAGAAAATTGACAAGCTTTATAAAAATACCTTTCCAATTGAATTTTCCTATCTGGACGAGAACTTTCCTCATCTGTTCACGTACACCCTCGGCGGATATCATATTTGGAAACCCGTCGCTTTTCTGGCGATGATTCTGATCTGCATTTTACTCTATTTTATCCTTGAACCGATTGTCTTCTTTTTACTCAGACAGTTAGGACGCGTGATCTTCAAGAAAAAACTGAGTGTGAAATCGTTGGATATCACCCGTGAGCTTGCGAGACCGATTGTATTTGTGCTGATTGTTCGATTCGTCAAGAGAATACTCCCCTCTTTGCAAATGGTTGAGTGGAATGCATTCCTGGTAACCGGAGTGAGAATTGCCGAAACGGTATTCTGGATCTACATATTCCTGAAACTCATGAAGATTGGAATCAATTTATACGAAGAGAAGAACCGAAACAATCGCTCGAAAATAGATCGCCAATTGGCACCATTGATCGGTAAAGTTCTACATGGAATAGTCGTTTTCATAGGGTTCTTGCATATTTTAACCTTGTTTGGGGTGGATCCGGCAACGGTTTTGGCAGGAGCCTCAATAGGAGGTATCGCCATCGCCTTTGCATCTCAGGATTCTGTCAAGAACCTAATAGGAACCATAGTCATCTTTCTTGATAAGCCCTTTCAGATCGAAGACTGGGTAGTGATTGGAGGAGTAGAGGGCGCTGTAGAAAAGGTAGGCTTTCGATCGACCCGATTGCGAGGTGCTGACACTACCATGTTTCAGATCCCGAATAGCAAAGTGGTCGAAATGGAAATCAACAACAAGGGACTTCGTGTTTATCGTCGCTATACGACCGAACTGGGAATTCGATACGACACGCCGCCAGACTTGATTGAGGCTTTTATGGAAGGCATCAAAGAAATCATTCGTCTGCATCCCGAAACAAAAAGCCAGTCCTACAATGTAGAATTTGTACGATTCGCAGACTTCTCGTTGAACATCATGGTCAATGTCTATTTCAAGAGCCCTGACTGGGGGATGGAACAGGCTTCTAAAAATGTCCTTCATTTGGCGATACTGAGGCTTGCAGCGAATATCGGCGTTGAGTTTGCCTTCCCGTCATCGACACTTATGATCGAGCAATTGCCAGGGCAGGAATCCCTGGCGACCCAATACGGATTGAACAAGAAGGAAATTGCGCAGCGCGTGGAGTCGATCATGTCAGATTTTGAGAAGAAGGATCACAATATTGATCCGGATAAGTCAAGGATTCCGGGTGTTTGATCCTTGCTGCCGGCTTCTGTTTATTTCATGTATTTATCTATGTAAGTTGAAATAACCTCCTGAACATCAATATCCTTCCACTGATCAAGTAGCTGAAGATAGTCGATGTCGAGCTCGGGCTCTTGTTCTTCCAGGGTCCCATTGATAAAGGAACGTTGAAGTATGTCTTCGACGATGAAATCAAGTGCAAACTCTTCGGGTTTATATTCTTTTTTTAGGGAAAGCCTGAACATATTAGCCGTCGAATTGTACCAGAAGGCCTGCCAGCCGCTGCGGTATTCCTTGATTAGTTCAAACATTGTCTCACCGGTTTGCCGGTGGACGAGCTTGATCAAAATCCGACCTTCCGTACGGGTGAGTTTTTTGAGCTGGTCAGCAAATTCACCCTCCATGTACTTCTGGATTTTTTTGATGTGCTTCTTTCTCTTTCTCTTGGATTTGATTCCTTCAAGTTCTTCGTTGATCTCACTGAGTTTTTGAGAAGCCAGCGTGGCAAATGGATAGGCGCGTTGCACTTTTTTATAGTACCAGAAATAATACCTGCGTTCCTTGTCGGATGCAAACGAGCGTTTATCGATGACGACTACCTCGTCGAGAGGTATTGTCAATGAGTCATTCCTGATGATGTAAAAGTCATCTTTTTCGTCTGCCTTATCCTTTTTCTGAGCATAAAAGGAAAGCGGGAGCAACAATGCTAATAATATCAGTTTCTTTTTCATCATGAATCCATTGCAAATTTAGCAATATGTCAGTTTCCTTGGTTTACTATTTTGGTTTAATTCTTACATTCGTAAAAAAGAAAACATCATGGCAAAAAAGAAAATACTGAATAAGAAATCGCTTGAATTTCTCGAGAGTTACCTGAACAATGCCTCTCCCACGGGTTATGAATCGGAAGGACAGAAACTGTGGATGAAATACCTCCGACCCTATGTGGATGAATTTATCACCGACAGCTACGGAACCGCGGTTGGGGTGATCAATCCGGATGCTGAGTTCAAAGTGGTAATTGAGGGACATGCAGATGAGATCTCGTGGTATGTGAACTATATCACAGATGAAGGATTGATTTATGTGATTCGAAACGGAGGAAGCGATCATCAGATCGCACCGTCCAAAAGGGTGAATATCCATACCAAAAAGGGTGTGGTCAAAGGAATCTTCGGTTGGCCGGCAATTCATACCCGTAATCGCGCCAAAGAGGAACCGCCAAAGCTCGACAATATTTTCATTGACGTGGGTTGCAAAAGCAAAAAAGAAGTCGAGGAGCTAGGCGTTCATGTGGGATGTGTGATCACATATCCGGATGAGTTCATGATCCTTAACAAAAAGAATTTCGTTTGCCGAGCCCTGGACAATCGAATGGGTGGTTTCATGATCGCAGAGGTCGCCAGGCTGCTCCACGAGAATAAAAAGAAATTGCCTTTTGGTCTGTATGTTACAAATTCCGTTCAAGAGGAGATAGGTCTGCGTGGGGCTGAGATGATCACTCATACCATCCAGCCGAATCTCGCCATTATAACGGATGTGTGTCACGATACGACTACACCCATGATCGACAAGAAAAAGGAAGGAGAGACCAAGTCGGGAGAGGGGCCTGTCATTTCCTATGCACCTGCTATTCAGAACAAGGTCAGGGAATTGATCATCGAAACGGCGGAAAAGCAGAAAATCCCATTTCAGCGATTGGCATCTTCCCGCGCAACGGGCACAGACACCGACGCTTTCGCCTATTCAAACGGGGGAGTGCCGTCGGCACTTATCTCTTTGGCTCTTCGATACATGCATACCACGGTTGAAATGGTTCACCAGGATGACGTCGAAAATGTGATCCGACTGATTTACGAATCTTTGCTGGCCATCGATCCGAAAAAGAGCCTGAGTTACTTCGAATAAAGTGAATTCATGCGGCACTGGTGTAAGGTTGTTTGTTTTTTAGTTCTGTCTCAGTCCATTTGGAGTCAGGATCAAAATAGCATAGAACGACAGAAGGACTCAACACGATTTAAATATACGTATCCGAATCACATTTTGGAAGAGCCTGGTTGGCGCATCAGCGTTCCAATTTGGGTTCCTGGTTTTAGGGGTTCTTTTGCATACGGGGATATTGGTGTGGATCCTGGATTTGAAAATGAGCTTCCTGAGGAGCCCGGGGAGGGTGACAAGCTGCGACAGAGTAAAGTTTCCATTCAATTTTACCTGTTGGCCAATGTCTCATACCGCTATAAGAAGTTTTTTATTGAGGCGGATGGCATGAAGGCTGTCCTGGACAACGATATATCCTTTATCAATGGAGACAGACTGAAGTTCGGCGGGACGATTGATGGAACGATTCTTCGCGGTTTCATAGGATACAGGTTCTTAGAAAAAGTTTATCAGGATCAACTGCTTAAATGGTCCTTGGAGGCCTATGCCGGAATTCGGTTTTTTGATGTTCATGT
>CBDUAY010000145.1:0-6021 GCA_965365245.1 uncultured Flavobacteriaceae bacterium
GTGCTTCCTTTTTTCCAGGACCGAGCGTTGAGAAAATGTCCTGTGGACATTTTTATTGAAGGGGCCAGATGGCAGGAAGGCATTAACAATTGATTTATGATCAACTTCTTTAGACGAACAAGACGTCAACTTGCCGCAAATAATCAATTCTTGAACTACTCGAGATACGCCATTGGTGAGATTGCCTTGGTGGTTGTGGGTATTTTGATAGCGCTTCAGGTTAATAACTGGAACGAGGACAAAAATACCAGGAAGATAGAGCATAAGCTACTGCAAGAATTGAAAACCGACCTGGAGGAAACCAAAACGGACCTACTGACCGACATGGACAAAGCCCAATATGAGCTTCTGGTTATTGACTCTTTGTACCAGCAGATACAGAACGACAGAGCTGAAAACAATCCGCGGCCGATTCGGTTTTCCATGCAATTCATTTACAACCGGTCGAAGTTGGTTCCCAAAAGCAGTGCCTATGAATCCCTGCAGGCTTTTGGCATCAACCTGATTTCAAATGATCATCTGAGAAAGAGCATCACAGATTTGTACGAGTTGCAACTTGTTCGTGTAGATGACCTGGAGAAATACATCAAGGAAATCCTGGAGCAAGGATTCGTGCCTCATCTGATAAAGGTATCGAAACCTACGCATGATTGTCTCGACTGCAAATCCCTGGAAGAATTATTCTCGCAAGGTTCTGCGCGCAACACGGAATCCGATCATGTGAATGCCCCCAATCTGGGTTCAAACTTTTATCAAGTCGATTTTCCTGATGACCAGTTATTGCACCTTTTGAAGATTAAATACATGGCATATTCAGCCTTGACTTCCCTTTACACTTCGACTCGGCAAAGCATTGACGATCTGATCGACGGGATCGACAGGGAAATCTCTTAAAGTTTCGCACCTTGAGACATCAACCGGGGTGACCGGGGATTAAAAATTCACTACATTAGGGCTTGAACAACCAAGACCTATGCTTCCATTCTTTCGCCGCAAGCGCAAACAACTAGCTGATGATAATTCTACGGCCTCTTCGACTAACAGGTCCATGAAATATGCCCGTTACGCCATTGGCGAAATCCTACTGGTTGTGGTGGGCATTCTGATTGCCCTGCAGGTAAACAACTGGAACGAGCAAAGAAAAGAGCGCAATTATGAACTGAAAATGTTAAAGGAAGTTCGTTATGAATTGATCAAAGACACGATTTATTTTAACGCCCTCCTAAAACTAAGAGTGAGACGCCTCGGAGCTGCAATAGAGAAAATAAACGGTTTCCTGAAAGACGCCAAACCCGAAAATGACAGCATTCTGAAATACTGGGATGAATTTAATCTGGGTTACAGGTATATTTATCACAAGGGAGCTTTCGAATCCTTGAAGTCGGTTGGGCTGGACAAAATTTCAAATGATGCAATTCGATCAGAATTGACAAGTTTATACGACTTCAACTTTCCAAGAATAGAAGAATTGATCGACTTTCGGAAATCAAAGTCCAGGGCAATCCAGGAAAGAGTCATGCCTAAATTAATTGAATATGAATTGTCAGAAACACAAGAAGGTTTTATGAAGACAATTAAATTCAGGGATCCATCCATCTATAAAAATTCGGATTTTATCGAAATTCTTATTGCCAAAGAAAATGAAGTGGCGAACAGCGAAGAAAGATTAAGCACTATCCTCAGGAAATGCTCCGAACTGCTCGCGATGCTGGATGAGGAATTAAAAATTGAGAATCCGTCTCAAGATATGCCCGATGATAAGTATGTCAATTAATGAATAACATGTCTCTACTCCTGCAGAATACAAGTTGGAACTGGACCTATGATCCGCAAAACGGGGCTTTGCGCTCGGGCATTTCGTCCGGCGACATCAATCTTTTACAGGACTATTGCGCTGTGTTCTGACTACATCAATCGATTCAAGTGCCTCCAAATATTCTACAACCATTTCGATTGGCACGGGTCCAAATTCAGCAGATAGTGCATTTCTTATATCCGAGACTGTGTTTGTGCCATTTACCAAATTTAAAATCTCGTAGGTGTATTCTGAACCATCGCCTCTCACAGTCGAATAACTCATAATTTGTGGCATAGGCCTGTTCGAATCATAATGATCCTCAAAATAATCATAGCCAAAGGCCACCATTCCTCCTTTTAAACTCTCATTGCGGCTGTATACCAAAGAGCCCTTTGGATGGGAATTTGCTTTGGGCTTCCCGCTTCCGAGAGATGCCTTAAGCCTGTCGACATAATCTTTGTGCTCCTTTTCCATTTCTTTTGAAACCTCAGCATAGGGTTTGATCGAATTAAAGGCTTGTAATTCCTGCTGCCAGAAATAATGCTTGACATTGTCCTTCTCTTCAGGTTCAAAAGAGGCACTGAATCTCAACATCTCATAGGCTCTTTTCACTAAGTGTTCTTTCATTAAATTCGTCAAAACGCTCACATGCTCTTTGTCAAAATTGGCCAGATAGTAGGCCGAGGCGGCTCCGATAAAACCGGAGCGTTTTAAAATAGTCGGGTCAATGTTTTCCGGGGAATCATAATTGGTGTGGATGTACCTGTCGGGATATTGATGCAAATAAATAGACGGGATTTTGAATGATCCTTCGGCGAATACTTCAAAATCGCTTCCCATGCTGAAATTGCCAAGTATGGCGTGCAAAGGCTCCTTGCCCCCTTCTTTTGAAACCATTGGAAAATCCGTGTGATCTCCATTTGCAAAGGCGACACTTGACTGGTTGAGAAATTCGCCAAACGATTCTCCTACATCATTGATGAAGCTCGGCAAACTCATGGGCCCTCTGGAAACCTGGTACACGCCCTTGGTTTCAAGCCCTCCGCCTACCATGTCCATATGAATGTTGAATTTCGTCTTTTCAGCATATTCAGGTTTGAAATTCAATAGGATTTTGGTTCCTTCTATTTCAGGAGACCAAAGAAACCGAATGGTTCGTTTGGGTCGTTCGATCTTCTTCTCATCGATTAATTTTTTTACAGTTCGGGCGACTTCCAGGATGGCGACACAGCCACTGGCATTGTCGTTTGCCCCGGGTCGTGGGTGATCAAGATGACAGGTGAGCAATATTTCTTCATGCTTCAGCTTGGGATCTGCACCTTGGATCATAGCGGTGAGCAGCTCCCAGTCTGCAGGTTTGGTTTCAGTGATTACTTTGGCAAACAGCCTGATGTTCTCTCCGCGATTCAATCTGGCTTGAAACATCCGGGCTTGTTTCAATGATACCATGAATCCAAACGACTGAGTGTCTTTAAAATAATCGAAATGACCCCAGCGAATCAGGTTTTCATCTGCCCCGTGCCAGGCCGAAGGCTGATTCTGAGCATAACTGATTATTCCGGCAGCCTTGTATTTTGTAACCGCCAAGGCAGCAACACTTGAAGGTTGAGAAGAAGTAAGCACGAGCTTTCCTTCAATGTCTTTACCAGAATAATCCGCCTCGTTTGTGCCTTTGCCGATATCAACCAAATCGGCTGTGACTTCTCCGCTTTTGCTGTCCTGGGCCACCACCATCGGGATGGATTCATAATCTGCAATTTTCGTGAAATTCACCCACGCTCCGTTCTTTTGTTGAAGTTCCCATAATTCAGCAAATTTTACGTTCCAGGCTGGCCTGGTTTTATGTGTTCCGTACATGGTTTTCCCATCCGCCGGAATCCTTATCACTTCAATCGCTTCCAGGTTATAATCCTCGAGCTTCTCGGTGAGAAATGCGATCGCCTTGTTATAGTCGTCAGAACCTCTCATACGATGCAGAGTCGTAATAAATTCGAGGTTTCTTTTGGCTGATTCGCCGGATAATTCCGAATCCAATAACGATACGAGCTCTTTTTGCCCAAGGGGCACTTCTTGTGCTGTTGAAAACAAAGCAGCACATAGAGCCGTCAAGATGAAAATACTTCTGAGGATGGTCTTCATTGATGATTCTTTTGATTCAAACATGCTAATATAGTTTTTTACTTATATTTAGTTTCAACAATCAAACCTATGCTTCCCTTTTTCAGAAAAATAAGATATCGTCTGGCGCAGGACAACAAGTTTTTGCAGTATTCGCGGTATGCAGTCGGGGAGATTGTGCTTGTAGTTATCGGGATTCTTATTGCCCTTTACATCAATAACTGGAACGAAGAAAGGATTAAGAGGCAAAAGGAAGTTGTTTATTTGACAGAGATCAAGAAGAATTTGGTGAAGGATACGATTCAGATCAACAATGTGCTGTCATTCAACAAATCGAAAAGTAAGGCGATAATCGAAACCTTTAAGGTCTTTGAAAAAGCTTCAACAAATGGCTTTAACCTGAATGATTTTGGTGCAAAGATGAATGCATTGTCGCAATACAATGTATTCAGTCCGTTAAGAACCACATTCAACAATCTGCTGGATGTGGAGGGAATCGATATTATTTCAAATCTTGAATTAAGAACCAAGTTAAGCGACTATTATAATTCGGACTATGAAAAAGGAACCCAGGAGGTGATAAAATCTCGCACAAGAGATTTTACAGATTATGCGGGGTATCAACTGACTACTCAAGAAAGTGTATATTCTTTCTCCCAGGCCAGGCTCGATATCAAAACCAGTTCCATGTCTCAGCTGTACAAGGATCAACAAATGGCAACACTCCTGATGCATATGGCTAAAACTATTGAATATCATAATCAGGAAATGGAATATTTAAAAAATCAAATACTGGACATGCTCTCTCTTTTGGATGCTCAGATTGAGCAAAGTGAATGACGCATTGGTTTTAGAAATTTTGGCCAAAAATTTGATCACTCCCTCTATTTCCCCATGATTCCGTCAAGAAATGATCGAGACTGAATTAAAAACCAGATCATAATCCTTTTCTTCCCGGAGTATTTGGAATATTTATTTCGAAAATGCTACTTTTACGGCAAACAAATCGTAATTTCTGACTGAATATCGCAGAATTAATATTGCCTTTTTCAAGCTATGATTAGATCTTCACTGTTGTGTTTGTTTTTTTTACTCGCTTTGACTTCTGTCGCCCAACAGCGACATGAGTTGAAATGGAAAAACGTGGAAACGCTTGAATTTGATTTTCCGAAAGAAGATTATACAAGTGAGAGCATCTTTTTCTTTCATTCTCTGCTTGAGAGAAATGTAAATGAAGGGACCTCAACGGAAGCACCCTCTTTCTCCTTTTCTGATCATGTCAAACCTCTGGACTTATATGATTACTGGGAGCATAAGGGCGAAGAACAGTATGATGTGTTATTGACCAAAGTAGCCTATGTTTTGGATAAACCCGTTGATTTTTATTCAGAAGAAAGATTGGCTGATCCTGGCTATATTTCGAAAACCATGCCTGCGGCAAAAATCAATAGAATTGACAGTACCTATCATATATCTGTTGGTTTTGGTGCCCCGGACATAGACTATACCCTACATTTTTATTCACCTGAAGAATTTGAATCCCACTATCCAAAACTCAACAACTACTTCAAAAAACATGATGGTTTAGATCTGTCCCCCAACCTGATCGTAGTGCAACACAATTACCAATACGGAAAGGTCATGTTTCAGGAAACAAGCAAAATGTCAATTTCCATTTCGAGATATTTCGCATTGAACGAAAAGCAGACTCTGGCATTCAATTACACGCTGAATTACATCCATAATATTCCTCCTTCGTTTATCGGCGGCAGTGACTTTTTGATCGACAAAATCAAAAAAGGGATAAAGGCCCTAATCGACGAAACACAGTATGTCTCCAAGATGACGCAATGATGCATAAGCGTCTAAAATGGGAAAAGTTATATCCACTTATAGCTCGCCACGTCCTTTTGGAAGTAGTTTGAAAATGAGTCTTAAAAACCTACAATTGTCTTAGTTACAAGGTCCGCCATACGATCTATTCTCTATTGCACTCTTCAAAAATTGAAATTTCATACCTTGACACATCAAAATCCGAATCCATGCTTGATGTCTTTAAGGTCTGTACTTTAAGAAAATGTCCGCCAGACATTTTTAGCGATAGG
>CBDUAY010000146.1:0-6002 GCA_965365245.1 uncultured Flavobacteriaceae bacterium
CCGGTATCGGTATCGGTAGAATTGGTGGTTCAGCAATGGACGCCATCGCTCGTCAGCCTGAAGCTACAGGAAAAATTCAAACAGCAATGCTTATTGCAGCGGCGCTTATTGAAGGTATTGGTTTTGCTGCACTTTTTGCAGTTTAATCTCAACATGCACAATAGCTATAACGGTTGGTTATAGCTATTGTCATTAAATTAAAATTACAAATCTGACACTCGTATAAACCTGATAATAACAACATGGAAAAGTTAATCAACGATTTTTCATTCGGACTTTTTTTCTGGCAGACCCTTTTGTTCATAATCCTGCTTTTTCTTTTGAAAAAATACGCATGGAAACCGATTCTTGATGCCCTGAACAGCCGAGAGGAAGGAATCAAAAATGCCCTTGATGAAGCCGACAAGGCCCGCCAGGAAATGGTTGAGCTCAAATCGAGCAATGAGCAAATCGTGAAAGAAGCCAGAGCTGAAAGAGATGCCATGCTCAAGGATGCAAGAAGCATGAAAGAGAACATGATCTCTGAAGCCAAAGACCAAGCCAAAGAGCAGGCGAACAAGATCATCGAGCAGGCAAAAGCGACCATTGAAAATGAGAAGCTTGCTGCAATAACAGAGCTCAGAAACCAGGTAGCCGAATTGTCAATCGGCATTGCCGAGAAAATATTGAAGGATGAGCTTTCCCAAAAGGACAAGCAGGTAGAGCTTATCGAAAAAATGCTTCAAGAAGCAAAATTAAAATAAGATCATGATAGGAACCAGAGCTGCTTTACGGTATGCCAAGGCGACCCTGAACCTGGCCAAGGAAAAAAACCTGGCCGATGAGGTCAACAAGGACATGATCCTGATTCGGGACACCATCGAAGAGAACAGCGATCTCGAAGTCATGTTGAAAAGCCCGATTATCAAATCAGCCAAAAAGAGATCAGTGTTGATTGCGGTGTTCAAAACAAAGATCAATGACATAACAAAAGGATTGATCGACGTACTCATCGAGAACAAGCGATTGAACCTGCTGCCACTGGTGGCCAAGGAATATATCGTGATCTACGATTTTATGAAAGGAATCGAAGTCGCCCATGTGACTACAGCGGTTCCTTTGACCGAAGAGCTCGAGAAGGCTATTCTGAAAAGAGTTCACGAATCAGTAGACACGAAGGTGTCTATTGTCAATGTAGTGGATCCCTCAATCATAGGAGGATTCGTGCTGCGCGTGGGCGACAAGGAATACGACTCAAGCGTAGCCTACCGTTTGGAAGATCTTCTGTCGCAGTTTGAAGACAACGAATACGTATCTAAATTATAACTAAGTATATAATCGATTAAAATGGCAACAATAAAACCAGCTGAAGTATCAGCAATTTTAAAAGAACAACTGATCGGATTCCAGGGGAAAGCCACAATGAATGAAATAGGAACCGTTTTGCAGATTGGTGACGGTATCGCACGCGTTTTTGGCCTGTCCAACGTGCAATACGGAGAACTTGTCGAATTTGAAGGCGGTCTGGAAGGTATCGTTCTTAACCTGGAGGAAGACAATGTAGGTGTCGTATTGCTCGGAGAGTCTACCGCGATCCGTGAAGGTGCAACAGTTAAGCGTACAGAGCGAATTGCCTCGATCAATGTAGGTGAAGGAATTCTTGGTCGCGTAGTTGACACTTTAGGTTTTCCTATTGACGGTAAAGGTCCAATCGAGGGAGAAACCTTCGAAATGCCGCTTGAAAGAAAAGCGCCTGGTGTAATTTTCCGTGAGCCTGTAACAGAACCTCTTCAAACAGGTCTGAAAGCCGTGGATGCCATGATTCCGATTGGCCGTGGCCAGCGAGAATTGATCATTGGTGACCGTCAAACCGGAAAGTCGACCGTTGCCCTTGACACCATCATCAACCAAAAAGAATTTTACGACGCAGGAGAACCTGTTTACTGTATCTATGTTGCCATCGGTCAGAAAGGTTCTACCATCGCTGGAATAGCCAAGACCCTTGAAGAGAAAGGCGCGATGGCTTATACGACAATAGTCGCGGCCAACGCCTCTGATGCGGCTCCAATGCAATTTTATGCGCCTTTTGCAGGTGCTGCGATTGGAGAGTATTTCAGGGATACCGGACGACCTGCTTTGATCATCTATGATGACTTGTCGAAGCAAGCGGTTGCCTACCGTGAGGTTTCTCTTCTCTTAAGAAGACCTCCGGGACGTGAAGCTTATCCTGGTGATGTATTCTACCTGCACTCAAGACTTCTCGAAAGGGCAGCGAAAGTGATCAACGATGATAAAATCGCTTCTCAGATGAATGACGTACCAGATTCTCTGAAGGGCAAAGTAAAAGGTGGTGGTTCATTGACGGCTCTGCCGATCATTGAAACACAGGCCGGGGACGTATCAGCTTATATCCCTACCAACGTGATTTCGATCACCGACGGTCAGATCTTCCTGGAGTCAGACCTCTTTAACTCAGGGGTTCGACCTGCGATCAACGTGGGTATCTCCGTATCTCGAGTAGGTGGTAACGCACAGATCAAGTCAATGAAAAAAGTGTCCGGTACACTCAAACTAGACCAGGCACAATATCGTGAGCTGGAAGCTTTTGCCAAGTTCGGTTCTGACCTCGACGCCGCCACAATGAGCGTAATTGAAAAAGGAAAGCGAAATGTGGAAATCCTGAAGCAGTCACAAAACGATCCTTTCCCGGTTGAAGAACAGATTGCCATCATCTACGCAGGTTCAAAAGACCTTTTGAAATCTGTGCCGGTTGAGAGCGTAAAAGAATTCGAGAGAGATTATCTCGACTTCCTCAAAAACAAACACAGTGACGCCTTGAAAACCCTGAAAGCTGGAAAGCTCACGGATGAGGTGACAGAGATTTTGGAAAAAGTGGCGCTTGACATAGCTGCCAGGTACCAAAGATAAAAGCAAGTTCAAACAATTCTTAAGGAGTAGTTAATACATGGCGAACTTAAAGGAAATACGGAACAGGATCTCTTCGATTGGCTCTACGATGAAAATCACAAGCGCCATGAAGATGGTTTCTGCTGCGAAGCTTAAAAAAGCCCAGGATGCCATTGTGCAGATGAGACCCTATTCAAACAAGTTGAGCGAGCTTCTTCAGAATCTCAGCGCAACCCTTGACATGGAAGATGGCGGAGCTTTTACTGTGCAGAAAGGAGACGATCGCGTATTGATCGTAGCCATCACCTCAAACCGAGGTCTTTGCGGAGGTTTCAATTCCAACATCATCAAGGAGGTGAAGCACATTGCTGAGACAAAATATTCCGGAAAAGAGGTGACCGTTCTGACCATTGGCAAGAAAGGGAATGACATCCTGAAGAAGAGCTTTGACATTTATCGCAACGAAGGCGAGGTCTTTGACGACCTGACCTTTGAAAACGTGGCTCCGATCGCAGAAGATCTGATGGACAAATTCGCTGACGGCAAATTTGACAAGATCGATATCGTTTACAACCGTTTCAAAAACGCCGCGACCCAGATCATCACCTACGAGCAGTTTTTACCCATTGTTCCGCCTGAATCCGGAAATGAGACCAATACGGACTATATTTTCGAACCAAACAAGGAGGAGATTGTAAAAGGTCTGATCCCAAAATCCTTGAAGATGCAGCTTTTCAAGGCCCTGAGGGATTCGCTGGCAGCAGAGCACGGTGCACGTATGACCGCCATGCATAAGGCAACAGACAATGCAACTGAATTGCGTGACGAGCTCTTGCTCATTTACAACAAAGCGAGACAAGCCTCGATTACGAACGAAATCCTTGAAATCGTCGGAGGTGCGGAAGCACTGAATAATTAGGCGTAGGGAAGAATCGACCGGTATAAAATAAAAACTCCAGAGCATCCTCTGGAGTTTTTTTATGTCCTGGTTCGAGCTTGTGGCTTACTTAGGCACCTTGATCTGGTCTCCAAACAGCACTGCATTCATCAATAGCTTGTTCGTTCCGTACCATGCACTTCTGAAGTTGGGATTATCGGCAAACAGCACTACTCTTCCCTCGCCGACCTGGCTTACAATGATCGAAGCCGACTGCCGCATAAGTTCAAGGTTCTCCGGGGTAATGTATCCGTCAATGTGTGGATCAGATGTGTACTTGGCCACCGTGGAGAATCTGTTCTTACTGGGAGCCAACCATACCCTGTTGTTTTTGTATACGGGCAAAAAGCGATCCGTATAACCGAAGCCAATCGGATGGGTAAGGTCGAGGTCTACAGCAAAAATGGCTCCCCCGATATTCTGTTTTCCAATGCTGCCCCTGGAGTCACCATAGTCCATTCGCATGTCGTCTGACAGGGAATCCTTTCTTTTGACAAGCTTTTCATTGACCAGTTTTTGCTTCACTGCCCAGGAGCTCGCTTTGGCCGTTGTGATCAGGGTATTCCCGTCTGCCACCCATTTTTTCAACCTTTCCTTCTCTCGTTTATTGAGCTGTTTGTAGGTCCCTGAGACCATGATGATCACGTTGTAACGATCGAGCTCAGTCTTGTAGAACAAGCGCTCGGGCACTTTGACCAGGGGCATCTTCATACGGTTTTCAAATAAATGCCAAACCTCTCCGGCCTCATAGCTACGAACCGTTCCCTCGACAACCATCATCACGTTTGGCCGATTCACTGCCAACAGACTCCTGCTCCCAAGACCATTGCCTTTGGCAGTCCATCCTGTATTTACAGCATAGGTCTGAATCGAAAACTCAGAAGAAAGCTCATTGATCACCTGATTCAGCTCGTCTAGCAGGTCTTCTTGCTGCTCGGCTACCGGACCCATTAGGGTACCTCGTCGGAAATCTATACTCTCCCCCCCGATATCCATGCTAAAAGGCTTGGTAGAGGTCTTCACTACGATTCCGCGATCGAGGAGCTGGTATAGAAATGCCGGGGCATAATAGTCGTCGTAAGGTATTACATACGCATAGGAGGCCTCTGAGACGCTCTCAACGTCTACTTTATTGGTTTCCCAGGTCAGCTTCTGCCCTGTTCCGGGAACTTTGCCCAACTCATTGCCCCGCATGTTATAAAAGTTCACCATCGACCAGGCCGAGGTGTCGTAATATACGCTGTCTCGATACTTGCTATATGTCTCGAAAAGCGATTGAACCATGTAATATTGCTTCTGATAGGTGGGAACCACAAAAGATTGGCCCGCCTTGTAAGTCTTCCCTTTGACCCGCATGTCTTCGTTCAGCGGATACACCTCGATCTGGTGCTTGAGCAACACGTCGATGAAAGATTTATTTCTGTTCTTGTCATAGTTGTCACCGAACACGTAGCCCTTGACCTTCGAACTTCCTGCCTTTTGCAGGGACTTTTTGAAAAAATCATTCTGGTATTCGTAAAGCAGATCCTTGTTCTTCACCGCGGCCTTAAGCGTCGCCATGCTTGAAACGAACTGGTTGCGAATGGTGAACGGAAACCCTATCTCACCTGTGGGAGTCTCCTGGAGATGTCCTCGTGAGCTGGCCTGTTCGAACAAAAGTGCCAGGGAACCCTGCAGATCCATGTAGGTAGAGCCGTAACCCGGATAGGTTGAGTCATAGACCTCATCGGTAAAATACAGGGAGCCGATCTTGTCCAGATCCGCTGCGTACTGTTCGGCGAAGACTTTGTTCAACACATTCCTGTTTTCAGCCGGAGTAATGGGATTCAGCGAGGCCGATTGGTTTTTCGGTTCGAAGAAGTAGGTGCTGGAGGTGCCCATCTCGTGGAAGTCGGTCACCACATTGGGGTACCAGTCATGGTACCACTTCAGTCTCCCCGTGCTTTCAGGGTTAACACCCAGGAGCAGGTCGCGGTTGAGATCAAACCAGTAGTGGTTCGTCCTTCCTCGCGGCCAGCCTTCATTGTGCTCGATGTCGTTCTTGTCGGCGATAAGCGGGTTGCCACGATACGTATTGGCCCAATTCGTGTGCCTGTCTCGACCGTCGGGATTGATTGTTGGATCGAGTAAAACGATTGTCTCGTTGAGGAACTCCTTTACTTGTGAACTTTCCGAAGCA
>CBDUAY010000147.1:0-5982 GCA_965365245.1 uncultured Flavobacteriaceae bacterium
GCGGGCTTGTTTGAAATCCATTCCCGATTTGGAACCAAACCCTTTGCAGAGCTCATTCAGCCAGCTATCGACCTGGCCTATAATGGCGTCGTTGTCACACCGAAACAAGCAGACCGACTCAATCGGTATCGAAAGTATTTCGAACAGGCCAATGAAAGAACGATTTTTTTGGACAGACCTTGGAAGGCTGGAGACACAATTCGTTACCCTGACCTGGCCAAAACCTTGGAACGAATTAGGGACAATGGGCGAGATGAGTTTTACCAGGGTCGAACCGGGGCAACAATGGTCGATTATTTGAAGAAACTTGGAGGAATTGTCACCATGGAGGATTTAGCGAAGTATGAAGCGGTCTGGAGGGATCCCATTGTGTTTGATTACAAGGATTACAGGGTCATATCCATGCCTCCCCCTTCGAGTGGGGGAATTTGTGTGGCCCAGATACTAAAGAGCATTGAACCCTATGACATCGGTCGATACCCACACAATTCGGCACAGTACATTCAATTGTTGACAGAGGCAGAGCGCCGTGTTTATGCAGACCGGGCCTATTTTCTGGGGGACCCTGATTTCAATGTTATTCCTCTGGACACCTTGAAATCAGCTAATTATAATGTCCGACGCATGGCTGACTTCAATTGGGATCGCGCAACACTGTCTTCGGATGTATCCCACGGTGACATCGAGATCGTGGAGAGCGACCAGACCACCCATTACTCAATCGTCGACACTTTCGGGAATGCGGTCTCGGTTACCAACACTTTGAACGGTGCCTATGGTTCTAAGGTTTATGTTGATGGTGCCGGGTTCTTCCTGAACAATGAGATGGATGATCTCAGCTCCAAACCCGGAGAGCCCAACATGTTCGGTCTCGTAGGAGCAGAGGCGAACTCCATTGAACCGGAAAAGAGAATGTTGAGTTCTATGACACCTACCATCGTGGAGAAAAACGGAGAGCTGTTCATGGTGGTTGGATCTCCGGGCGGGCCTACGATAATCACCTCTGTGGTCCAGAATATATTAAACGTGGTGGAGCACGGAATGGGTATGCAGGAATCCGTTTCCGCGCCCAGGTTTCACCATCAGTGGTTGCCGGATGACATCCGCTTTGAAAACACTTTTGACACAATTGCCTTTCCGGAATTGAGGAGCAAAGGTTATTCTCTGAGCAAAGGCGATACGCGTATCATCGGAAAGGTAGACGCTATCCTGGTTCTTCCTGATGGAAGACTCGAGGGCGGAGCCGATCCTCGCGGCGATGACACAGCGGTTGGATTTTGAGGATGGATTAATTGTTTAATAAGAACCAGAAGAATCGGTTTAACAGGATTAAATATGAATGACAAGAGAGGAAAACACACAGTTTGCATTCACGAAGGAGAGATTCGCGATGAGCAATTTGGCGGAGCCATATCACCTATTTACCTGGCGAGCTCCTATCCGTTTATTGATCAGGACGAAAAGCGATATCCCCGTTATTTCAACACCCCAAACCAGGAAGTGATTGGAAAAAAATTGGCGGCGCTCGAACATGCCGAGGCAGCATTGCCCTTTTCTTCAGGCATGGCTGCTATCAGCACAACCCTGCTGTCTTTCCTTAAACAAGGTGACCATGCGGTTTTTCAAAATGAGATTTACGGGGGTTCATTCAATTTAATCCACAAGGAATTTCAGAATTTTGGAATCGAATTCACTTTGACCCGGGGGATCGAGATACAGGATTTCGAGGAAGCCATTCGTCCCAATACCAAGGTCATCTATATCGAAACCCCATCCAATCCGCTCCTGAGCCTGACCGATATCAAGGCTGTGGCCGACTTGGCCCGAGCCAAAGGAATCATCAGCATTATCGACAATACGTTTGCCTCACCGATTAACCAGACTCCCATTGACCTGGGCATAGACATTTCGCTGCACAGCGCAACCAAGTATTTAGGCGGACACAGCGACCTTTGCGCGGGAGTGGTCGCGGGAAGTGAAGAGCACATTGAAAAAGTACTGCACAAGGGTAGAAATCTCGGTGGCAGTCTAAGTGAATTCACTTGCTATATGTTGGAAAGAAGCATTAAAACTCTTGGGTTGAGAGTAGAGAAGCACAATCAAAATGCAGGTTTTGTCGCCGAACAGCTGCAGAGCCAAAACGGGGTGGCCAAGGTTTTCTATCCCGGCCTGAAGACCCATAAGAATCACCAATTGGCCAAGTCTCAAATGCACGGTTATGGCGGCATGCTGTCGTTTGAGCTTCACCCATCCATTGACGCAAAAGCCTACCTGCAGAGACTGGAACTGATCAAACCTGCAATGAGCCTGGCCGGCGTCGAAAGCACTGTGATTCAGCCCAGTCTCACCTCGCATGCTTTGATGAGCCCTGAAGAGCGCGCCAAGCAGGGAATCTCGGATCAGTTGCTGAGACTTTCTGTAGGTATTGAGGACAAAGAAGATATTCTTGAGGACCTGGTTCAGGCCCTTAAGGTCTGAATAAGACACTTTAAGAAAACAAACATGAAATTAGACATTTTAGCCTTTGGCGCGCACCCGGACGACGTTGAACTGGGTTGTGGCGCTACCGTTGCGAAAGAAGTTTCCCTTGGAAAGAAGGTGGGAATCATAGATTTGACCCGGGGAGAACTCGGAACACGAGGTTCTGCTGAACTCAGGGATCAGGAAGCAGCTCGTGCAGCTGAGATCCTGGGCGTTGTCACCCGGGAAAATTTGAATTTTAGGGATGGGTTTTTCACAAACGATGAGATGCATCAAATGGAGATCATCAAGCGAATCCGCAAATACAGACCCGACATAGTTTTGTGCAACGCAATAAAAGACAGGCACATCGATCATGGCAAGGGAAGCAGTCTGGTGTCAGACGCATGCTTTCTTTCAGGCCTTAGAAAAATTGAAACTAAGCATGAAGGTGAATCCCAGGAGGCCTGGCGCCCTTCAATCGTCTATCACTACATACAATGGCAGAATCTCGAACCCGATTTTGTCGTGGATGTCTCAGGTTTCATCCAACAGAAGGTGGACTCTGTGCTCGCGTATTCGTCACAGTTCTATGATCCAGCCAGCAAAGAGCCCGAATCTCCGATTTCCAGCAAGAATTTCCTGGAAAGCGTAACTTATCGGGCAAGAGACTTAGGACGCTTGATTGGAAAGGAGCACGGAGAAGGGTTTACGGCAGAGCGCTACGTGGCCGTAGATCATTTGAACCGCCTGATCTGATATTTTTCGAAATTTGTTTGAAGAAGTTGCGAAATGGATTATATTTGCGTCCGAATTTGATGGAACTGATTTCGTCAAGCAATGGTGGTTGTAGCTCAGTTGGTTAGAGCGCTAGATTGTGGTTCTAGAGGTCGCCGGTTCGAGACCGGTCTTCCACCCAAGTCAAGAAAGAACGCCCAGGTCCAATGGGTGTTTTTTTTTACCGTCCATTAAAATTAAAATCACGATTCTGGATTCCTAAGTCAAATCGATTCAGAATCACATAAAATAAAAATTAAATGAAGAGGATACACACATTGATGCTCGCTGTTTTGACAGGGATTGGAGTTTTTGCCCAGGCGGACAAGGCGTCTGATCTGGAATTGGAGTACAAAGTTGCAGATTTGGCCAAACGCGTAGGTGATCCGACGGTCGTAACCTCTACTTTTTATCGGATTATCGCTCTTGAGGGAGAGAACAGCACCTATAAAGACAGTCTGGCCTATATTTATTTTTCTGCTCGAAAGTTCGCCCCGAGCTTTCTGATGGCTGATGAGGTTCTCCAACGTGAACCAGAACACCTGGAGATGCTCGAGATCAAGGCAGTTTCTCTCGAATCCCTTGGAGCTATTGACAAGAGCGCTGAGGTCTATGAGAAATTGTTCGGTCTCACGCAAAATAATTTTCACGGATACAGCCTGGCTAAATTGCAATTCGGATTGAAGAAATACCAGGAAGCCTATGAGACGATTAAAAAGGTCGAAGGTCTCAACGACACAGGAAGTTACAAGGTAAATTTCGTGATAAACCAGAACAAAACCCAACAGGTAGAGCTTCTGGGGGCGATTCCTTATCTCAAGGGATTGATCGAAGAGGAACTCGACTTGAAAGATGCTGCAAAACAGAGTTATCAGAAATCACTGACGGTTCAGCCTGAATTCATCTTACCCAAAAACAAGTTGGAAGCCTTAGGGAATTAAACCTTTGCCTTAATTTTCAAGTTTTTCTTTCAGGTATATCCCGGTGTAGGACTTCTCGTTGAGAATCAATTCCTCAGGTTGGCCATGACCGACCACCTGACCCCCGTGTTTACCTCCCTCAGGTCCAAGATCAATGATGTAATCCGCACATTTGATCAGTTCCATATTGTGTTCGATCACAACAATGGAGTGACCTTTGGCTATCAACGCGTTGAACGAGTCGAGAAGCTTTTTGATGTCGTGAAAGTGCAAGCCCGTTGTAGGTTCGTCAAAAATAAAGAGTGTTTTGTCACTGTTGGAGCCCTTGACTAAAAATGAGGCTAATTTGATCCTCTGGGCTTCTCCTCCAGAAAGAGTCGAGGAGGCCTGACCCAGCTGTACATAACCGAGACCAACGTCCTGCAAGGGTTTCAACTTTTGGACGATGCGCTTCTGTTTGTGTTCTTCAAAGAAAAGGATGGCCTCATCTACCGTGGTTTCCAAAATGTCATTGATGTTCTTGCCTTGAAACTCGATTTCGAGTATTTCTTTTTTGAATCGTTTTCCTTTGCAGGTTTCACATTCAATGTGAACATCGGCCATAAACTGCATTTCAATTGTGACTTCACCTTCTCCTTTGCAGGCATCACAGCGCCCGCCATCTACGTTGAAAGAGAAATGTTTGGCCTTGTAACCACGGACCTGGGAGAGTTTTTGATCGGTATACAAGCCGCGAATGTCATCATAGGCTTTAATATAGGTTACTGGATTTGACCGGCTCGATCTTCCAATGGGGTTTTGATTGATGAACTCGACATTTTGAAGAGTTTCCAGGTCTCCTGTAATCTCTGTGAAGCGACCCGCTTTTTCACCATACTTGTGTATGATGCGCTGTAGGGCAGGATAGAGGATATCACGGATCAGGGTGCTTTTGCCACTGCCGGATACCCCGGTAATGACTGATAAAGCATTCAGCGGAATCTGAACATCAACATTTTGAAGGTTGTGCTCCCTGGCCCCTTTGATCTGGATGAATTTTTTAGTATTCCGTCGTTTTGAAGGCACTTCGATTCGCAAAGAGCCATTGAGGTAATTGGCCGTCAAAGAATCGGATTTCAAAACCTGTTCGAAGGTGCCTTCCGCAACGAGTTCCCCACCAAAGCTTCCTGCTTCCGGACCGATGTCGATAATATGGTCGGCGACCCGGATGATGTCCTCGTCGTGCTCCACGACGATGACAGTGTTTCCAAGATCCCTTAATTTCTTCAAGACTTTAATCAGCTTTTCGGTATCCCTGGAGTGAAGGCCGATGCTGGGCTCGTCGAGGATGTACATCGAGCCTACTAGACTGCTTCCGAGTGAAGTTGCCAAATTGATACGCTGGCTTTCTCCCCCGGAAAGGGTGTTGGAATTCCGGTTCAGCGTCAGATAGCTCAAACCTACATCATTCAAAAAGGTTAGGCGATTGACAATCTCTTTCAGGAGTCGGTTTGCGATCTTTTCCTGGTAGGGGTCTAGTTCCAGGTTTTGGAAAAAGACCAGGACCTCATCGATCGGAAGATCCACAAGCTCCATTAGATTTTTGCCCCCTATTTTGACGTATCCGGCTTCTTTTCTCAACCTTTTACCTTGGCATTCAGGACATTTTGTCTTTCCGCGATAGCGAGAGAGCATGACCCGATACTGAATTTTATAGCTCTTTTCCTCGAGATAGGCAAAAAAGCCGTTTAAACCATCAAAATACTCGTTGCCCTCCCAAAGAAGCTGATATTGCTCTTCGGAAAGCTCGAAAAAGGGTTTGTGAATCGGGAAATCAAACTTATAG
>CBDUAY010000148.1:0-5962 GCA_965365245.1 uncultured Flavobacteriaceae bacterium
CCTTTTCGGGTATAAATCCAACTATCAAAAGCATTTAGGGAAGAAATTTAGTCTGAAGACTCATGAGATTCCTCATTCGAGCCCTGGTCTGTCATGGGCTCGATCGAGCTGACCGTATACAAATCGCCTCCGCCCGCGTTTTCCACAACTTGAACCAGCTCCTTTTCACTCAAGCGGTTGGCATCGTAGGAAACCACACCCGAACTGTCTGCAAAATGCACCTCTGCAAAACTCACCCCATCTGTTTTGTACAGCTTTGACTGAATCAGTTTCGCGCAACCGATCTCACAGGTCATCCCTTTAATTTCCAACTGAACCGTTTTGACATCTGCTTCTTTGATCTCAGACTGTTTCTCGCTCTCTGTCTGATCTTTGCTTTTTGCATTCGTTTGTTTGCCCTTGTTGTCACAGGAAACAAAAATCACCGCAAACAACAGTACCGTCAGAATTTTATTGAGTATTTTCACAGGCGTTTCGCTAGGTTTTAATGAAAAAATTGAATGAACCACAAAATTAGGAAAAATAAGGACCCCGACAAAGAAAGCGAATGAAGAGTGAAAACATACGATGGATGATTTTAATCGTACTGGCCCTGATCTGGGGGAGCTCGTTTATCCTTATGAAAAAGGCCCTGATACATTTGACACCTTTTCAGGTAGGCGCCTTGCGGATGATCTTTACCGGGATGACCCTGATCCCTTTGGGATATAGGGGCCTATCTCAGGTGAGCAAAAAGCAGTGGTTCTATATCTTTGTCACGGCGCTTGTCGGGACCTTCATCCCCGTTTTTCTCTTTGCCTTCGCAGTGATGAACATCGACAGCTCCATCGTTTCCATATTGAACTCGCTCACCCCGCTCAACACCCTTTGGGTCGGAGCTGCTTTCTTTGGCTTCTCTTTTTTGAGAAAACAAATTCTCGGGGTATTGATCGGACTTACTGGCGCCCTGATGCTCATTATGAAAGGAGCTCAGCTCAATCCTGATCAGAACTACATATTTGCCCTGCTCATTGTCGTGGCGTCAGTCGGATATGCCTTTAACATTAACATACTCAAAAAGCATTTGGACGAATTAAGTGCGCTGACTATCACCACCGGGAACTTCGTCATTTTGATGATCCCAGCTATCATCGTCTTGCTTTTTACGGATTTCTTTCGGGTCGATTTCATGGTCGAGGCCAAAACCTCTCTGCTTTACCTGGTTCTGCTGGCCGTATTCGGTACTGCTATGGCGAAGACCCTTTTCAATAAACTCGTGAAGATCTCCTCGCCGATTTTTTCAAGTTCAGTGACATACCTCATCCCCATAGTGGCTATCTTCTGGGGGGTGCTCGACGGAGAACGGATTTATTTCGATCAGTTTCTCGCGGGAGGACTTGTCCTTTTGGGGGTCTACCTTACCAACAAAGGCAAAGCGTAAAAAGTTTTCCATATCAAAGAAAAAGATGTATATTTGCACCCGCCTAAACAGAAAGGCATAACTAAGTATTAGCAAAAACATTAGTGTCATGTATGCAATTGTAGAGATAGCAGGGCAGCAATATAAAGTTGCGAAAGACCAAAAGGTTTTTGTTCATCGTTTGGAAGGCAAGGAAGGGTCAAAAGTTTCTTTTGACAAGGTTTTGCTTCTGGATGACGGCAAAGTAACCATTGGCGCCCCGGTTATAGAAAATGCAGAAGTATCTGCAAAGATCCTTGGCCACCTCAAAGGTGACAAGGTTATCGTATTCAAGAAAAAAAGAAGAAAAGGGTACAAGGTGAAAAACGGTCACCGCCAATTCCTGACCGAGATCCAGATTGACGGCATCTCGACCAAGAAGGCTCCTGCTAAGAAAGCTGAAGCCAAAAAGGAGACCGAAGCCAAGAAAGAAGCTCCCGCTAAGAAGGAGGCTCCAGCCAAAAAAGAGGCTGCTGCCAAAAAACCTGCGGCGAAAAAAGCAGCTCCAAAGGCGGATGCCAAGAAGCCCGCGGCCAAAAAGCCGGCGGCTAAGAAAGCGGCGGATGCAAAAAAAGAAAGCCCTAAAAAATAATTAACCTTTAAAAAAGTAGATCATGGCTCATAAGAAAGGTGTAGGTAGTTCTAAGAACGGTAGAGAATCAGAATCGAAACGACTCGGGGTGAAGATCTTCGGAGGACAGGGTGCCATCGCAGGCAACATCATTGTTCGTCAAAGAGGAACTAAACACTATCCAGGAGAAAATGTATACATGGGCAAAGACCACACTTTGCACGCCCAGGTAGACGGGATCGTAAAATTCTCAAAAAGAAAAGACAACAAATCTTACGTTTCAATAGAACCTATTGAGGCTTAAGAAAGACTGATACAAGATCTCGAATCTTGATTTGAAAGGCCCCGGTTTGAACCGGGGCCTTTTTTTGTTCAAAGAAAATCGATCCTGAACTTCTATTGTTGCTCATAAATTATATTTTTGTTCGGAAGGATTCTCAATGAGCGCATCTTGAACGCCATCAATCGTTTTTTTAAAGACACCATCATTTACGGAATAGCCGCAGTGCTGCCGCGGGCGGTGAATATTGTTCTTGTCAAGTTGCACACCAACACCCTGGCCTCTGAAAAATATGCAGAGAACACCATCTATTTCGTCTACGCCGCCTACTTCAATGCCGTGCTGACCTATGGGATGGAAACCGCTTTCTTCCGTTATTTCA
Organism: uncultured Flavobacteriaceae bacterium; assembly: GCA_965365245.1. Lineage (GTDB taxonomy): Bacteria > Bacteroidota > Bacteroidia > Flavobacteriales > Flavobacteriaceae > Lutimonas. The sequence continues at coordinate 2,672 of CBDUAY010000148.1, forward strand.
CCAAGGAAAAAGAGAAAGGAAAAGTAGTATCGACGAGTTTTATCAGCCTGCTGATCACTACCCTTTTGTTTTTCTCGATCATGTACACCTACTCGGATCAACTGACCTCCTACTTTGGATTCTCCAGTCCGATGTATCTGAAGATACTCATTGCGGTGACAACCCTGGATACACTGGTCGTTCTGCCTTACGCTTACCTGCGGGTCACCAACCGACCCTTGCGGTTTATGCTTTTCAAGGTTTTGAACATCCTTATCTACGCCTTTTTCAATCTGTACTTTCTCTGGTACGTGCCCCTCGCCCTTGGCAGCGGTGGCTACGTTCCCGAATTCGTCGCGCGGGGATTCTCAGAGCACCCCCTGGTTCTTTACATCTTCGTAGCGAATTTGCTGGCCAGTGCGACCACGTTTCTCCTGCTTCTACCAACGCTTCTGAAGTTCAAAATGACCTTCGACGCGAGACTACTGGGAAGAATGCTGGTCTACGGACTGCCCATCATGATAAGCAGCATCGCCTATGTCACCAATGAGAATCTCGACAAACTACTCCTGGAACACTTTTTTGGAAAAGAAGAAATGGGGATCTACGCGGCGTGCTACAAGCTCGGCGTTTTCATGACCTTGTATATCATGGCTTTTAAACTGGGGGCAGAGCCGTTTTTCTTCAACCAGGCGGACAAGAAAAATGCCAAAGACACCTACGCCCGTATCATGACCTGGTTTATAGCTTTCGGAGCGCTGTTTATGCTGATCGTCGTTGGTTTTATCGATCTGTTCGCAGGCTTGTTGCTGGGAAAAGAAGAGTATTTTGCCGCACTGATGATTGTACCGGTGATCCTGTTGGCCAACCTCTTCCTCGGGGTGTACTACAATTTGTCCATCTGGTTCAAACTAACAGACAAAACGCGATACGGCATGTATTTCTCCCTTGCCGGAGCAATCATCACCCTGGTTCTCAACCTCGCGCTGATCCCGATAATGGGCATTATGGCCTCCGCATGGGCCACCCTGGCAGCCTACCTCTCAATGGTGCTCCTGAGTTATTTTTACAGTCGAAAATACTACCCGATTCCGTATAGCCTGAAAAAGTCGGGGCTCCTCCTGGTGCTTGCCACAGCAATGTCCTATCTGTCCTTCGTGTTTTTCAGGGGGAATTACCTCGTGTCAATACTTATCACCATTCTCTTCGTGGCATACGCCTACTGGAATCAAAAAAATGAAATACGACAAATATGGAAAGCATAAATGTAAAAATCATCAACAAGTCTAAACACACCACCCCGAGCTACGAGACAGCAGCCTCAGCCGGCATGGATTTGCGAGCGAATCTTGACGAGGCCGTTACACTGGCTCCCCTGGAGCGGATGATTGTGAAAACCGGGCTTTTTATCGCATTGCCTGCAGGGTACGAGGCCCAGGTCAGACCGAGAAGCGGTCTCGCCGCCAAATTTGGGATCACGGTGCTCAACGCACCCGGCACCATCGATGCCGACTACCGAGGAGAAATCGGGGTGATCCTGGCTAACCTGTCCAATGAGAGCTTCACCATCAATGATGGAGACCGCATCGCTCAAATGGTAATTGCCGCCTATGCGCATACTAAATGGGAGGAAGTTGACGTTCTAGATAAGACCAAACGCGGACAAGGCGGATTTGGCAGTACTGGAATTTAACATAAAAGAACCTTCTTTTGAGACTACTTACATACGTTTTGATATTGGGCGCCCTTTCGGGTTATGCCCAAAATACGGCTTCTGACGAACTTATTGCGGCCTCCGAAAACGCCTGCCAATGCATTGCCAGAATCGAGGCCGGGGCCGAAAACAAGAATGATGAGATCCAAAAGTGCATCAAGAGCTCCCTTGTTGTATTTGGGGATGACAAGGATGTCAAAGTAGACCGTTTCAAACAGGTCGAATCTGTTCTGGTGCAGAGTTGCGCGCCTCTCAAGGAACTGGCTTTTTCTGAAAACAGGAAATTCAAGCATTCCTATTCGGAAAACGTACTCGCCCAGCTCGCTTACGACGACGGCATGGAGTTTCTCCAGGAAGGGGATGTCGAAGGCGCCATTGAGAAGTTCAAAAAGGCCGTATCCATAGACGATCAGTTCGCCTTTGCCTGGGACAACCTCGGTATCTCCTATCGCAAGATGAAACGCTATGATGAAGCCATTGAAGCCTATGAAAAGTCATTGGAAATATACGACAAAGGCAGGCTGCCATTGCTCAACATCGCCATCACCTGCAACCTCAATGAGCAATACAAAGAGGCGATGAAGCACTACGAGAAGTTCATCGAAATCTATTCGGATGATCCGGAAGGCTATTACGGCCTGGGCCTGATCCAGTACACCCAAAACGAGGAGGAAAAAGGCCTTGACAACCTGATTCACGCCTATACGATTTACACTGTCCAAAATTCACCGTACAGGGCAGACGCCGCCAAAAAGATCGGTTACATGTACAAAGACCTCCAAAACAAGGACCGCCTGGATCTTTTTCACAAAATTGCCGACAAATACAACCTCAAGGTCGAGAAGAATTAAAGATCGCGATGTATCTGCATCCGTAAAGAACTAAGGATTCATTCTTTCAATGACCGAGTCAATCTGGTCCATGGTCTTTTCAGGTATATAGCGCTTGGTCGCAAGAGCAATCCCGAAAAGGATAAAGAAAACACCCAGGGTATGTCTGATCTTTCGCATCATAACGGGTGTCATTTTTCGCTTCAGCTGTTTTGCCAACAGAATCTTCATCATGTCGGTACATAGAAACGCCGTCACCATCACCGCAAAGTAATTGAAAACCTTGCCCCCGTCCATCATGAAATTCGAACTTACGGCAAGCACGACTGCGAGCCAGAAGGCCAGAACCCCAAAATTTATCGAATTGAGAAAAAACCCTTTGAAGAAAAGGCCGATATAATTGTTGTTCTCCACCACGACCAGCTCCTTATCGGTTACGATTTTCTTGGTCTTTTTATAGAAGATGGTGAAGGTACCGTAGATGATTAGAACCACGCCTCCAACCAGAAAGATCCTCGGGTCGTTTTGTATCTTCTGAAGAATGGAGACACTGCCGTAGTAGGATATGGTAATGAACATGATGTCAGCCAGGATCACACCCAGATCAAAACTCAAAGCCGCCCTGAACCCCCGGGTAATACTTGTCTCCAGCAAGGTGAAGAACACCGGGCCCACCATGAAAGACAAGCCGAATCCTAGGAGAATGGCATTGAGATATTCATTAATCATAGCTGTTATTTTGAGGCCCCTATACTTTTGAGGCTCTTC
>CBDUAY010000149.1:0-5901 GCA_965365245.1 uncultured Flavobacteriaceae bacterium
TGATTCCTCGAACGAGCTCGTGGCCCATCTCGACGGTGAATTCATCGGGCATCCGCCATTTGAAATCTCAATTATACCGAATGCGATTGAGATAAGGGTTCCTTTTACCGACGCCAATCCCAAATAAGAATCTTCCAGTCGGATCCTCCATAGCTCAGATCACCAAGAATTTGGAAGCCGGATTTCAAATGTGCTTTTATCGATCTCGGGTTGCTGATTGCAAACTCTTGATTCCATGAATTTCTTTAATCTTGCTCACTCTTTTGATCAGTACTGCAGATCGTTTCATTGGACCAATTTAGCCTAAATTTTATGTCTATGAGGCTCTTTTTTTATAGGGTGTGAAACAGCCGAATTCGAAAGATGTTTTGAGAGGAGTCAGGGCCTTCCCCGGTGAAAAGAGTCGAACCCTGGTAGATATAATGCAGCTCGTAACGAAATTTTTTGGAGATTCGATGGCCAAAAGCTGCATACAATCGTGCCTGGTTGATTAATATTTCCAGCGCTTCCTCGTCTTTGATCGTTTTGAATCCTTCAAGCATGCTTTCAAGATAAATCGGACGATTTGTTCCGAACCAGTTCAGGTCCCGGGTTCTCATACCCACAAGCCCCCTCAAACGAACCCTGAATTCATTGGGAATATCCCTTTGGTAGAAAAAGAAGCGTTCTTCAACACGAATGCGATAAAAGAAATGAACGACATCCAGATCCGGCCATGTTGCATTGAGTTCCTGGTGGAATCTCAATTCATTGATCGAACTGCTTTGATTTATGAAAGTGCCAAACCAGGCCAGGGCCCCTGAAATACTTACTGATTCCTTTAACTCGTAATTTACGGCGGGTCGAATTAAGGCCTGTTGCCAATCCAAGCCAGAGAAAGTTCCCCGAACCCCGGCATCGCCACCCCAGGACAGTCGGTCATTAACGGGAACTTTTAGAACATAATTCATCCACAATTGATTGTCCAGGTCCTGGGCAAACAATTTTGTGTTGGAAAGGAGTGTGATTCCAAGAAAAAGAAGTCCTGCCATGTAGGGTATGCGCGCATTCATGCCTACATTGTTTTAAGAAATTGATATTTGATCCCCGGGTTGAGCTAGTGCTTTTCTCAAAAGTAACCAAATCAATTGTTTTTAAACTCCCTGTGTAATCAAGGTGACAGAAGTGTCTGTTTTTTCTAAGACTGATTAGATAAAAATGGCTGTTTGTAATGTCTTTTTCCCGTTGCTTTGTAAAGGGCATTCGCCATGGCTGCAAATACCGGTGGGAACATGGGTTCTCCAAGTCCGGTCGGATCGATTTCATTCTTGACGAAATGTACCTCAATCTCCTTTGGAGCCTCGCTCATGCGGATCATGCGGTACTTGTCAAAATTGCTTTTATCAGGCACACCGTCATTAAACGTCAGCTCTCCGTAAAGGGCATTTCCAATGCCGTCGACGATGCCCCCTTCGCAGAGGTTGGTGGCCGCGTCCGGATTGATCACAATTCCGCAGTCAATGGCGCAGGTTACTTTGCGAGTCACCGGCTTTCCGTCTTCAATGACCAGATCAAGCACCTGTGCTGCATATGAATTGTGGCAGAAATAAGCGGCCACTCCGCGGCTCAGACCCGAATCCTGAGCATCCCAGTTCGATTTCTCTCTCACTAGCTTTAATACCCCCGCATAGCGTTCGGCGTCATAATCATTGTTTTCTCCCACGGGATTTGTCCTTGCTTTTTCAAGAAGCTCCAAACGAAAATCGATAGGGTCTTTTCCGACGACCTCGGCGAGCTCATCCAAAAAGGATTGTTCGGCACTGGCCATGAAATTGGATCGAGGAGCCCTGAAGGACCCTATTGTAATGTTGGTGTTGATCGTCCAGCTTTCAGCCAGGTAATTTTCAACGGCGCCTGCAGGGAATCGGTTGGCATATAAAGGGCTTTCAGGAATGCCACCCGCATTCACATGAATTGCCGTCAGGTTGTTTGCCTCATCCAGGGCGGCTCTGTAAGTCACCTGGTAAGTCGGGCGATAAATCCCTCCGGTCATGTCGTCTTCACGAGTATAGATCAGTTTTACCGGTGCTCCCATTCGCTGAGAGATCAATGCTACCTCCAAAGCCCAATGGGCGTAGGAGCGACGACCGTAGCCTCCTCCCAGCCTTTTCAGTTCAATATCAATTTTTTCCACCGGGATTCCCAGTCGGTCAGATAAGGCGTGCTCCGTCAGCTCTGCCTTTTGAAGGGGGCCCGATAGCTTGGCGCTGTCATTTTTGACATCGGCAAAGAAAGTCATCGGCTCCATGCAGTTATGAGCCAGGAATGGAGCGTTGTAGGTTCGCTCGATCACTTGCGACGCAGATTTAAAGGCTTCCTCAGGGTTGCCATCCTTGCGAACGACCCTGGCTTCTTTTGTGGCTATTGCCTTCATTTGAGCATGATGGTCCTCGGTGCTTTCCAAACCGGCCGGTATGGTCAGGGTGATTTGGGATCTGCCATAAGGAACGCGCTCTTCGGAGTAGGTTTGAAAAGGCTCCCATGCCACTTGGATCGCTTTTTTGGCATTCATCACCTCCCATGTGGAATTCCCGACGATTGCCACAACTTCGAGAAAAGTACAGGTGTCGAAGTGCTGTCTAACATAGTCATCTTCGAGCACCTTGATAGGAAATACGTCTCGAATTCCGGGCATGGATTTGACAGTTTCCGTGTCGACGGATTTCAATTTCAATCCAAAAGCCGGAGGATGAATAATCATTGCTGTCAGCATGCCTTCCCGGTAGATGTCGCTTCCGAACAGGGGTTTGCCTGTTACGATATCTTGGCCGTCTACATTTTTTTTGGAAGTTCCGATGATTGTGAAGTCGTCGATGTCTTTCAAGGTGACGTTCTCAGGCACGGGCAGATTGGCCGCGACTGGAGCCATTTCTCCATAGGAGGCCGATTTTTTGCTTTTTTCGTGGTGCAACATTCCCGTGGCTACTGAAATCTCAGCAACGGGCACTGACCAGGTTTGGGCGGCTGCTTCCCTGAGCATTTGCTTTGCCGAAGCCCCTGCCATTCTCAGTCCGTTCCATCCGTGTCGGATGGCCTGGCTGCCTCCTATAAACTGGCGTGTGTACAATTCTGTATTCAGTGGTGCTTGCTCTACAATCACGTCACTCCAATCGACATCGAGCTCATCTGCAACGATCATCGGCATGGAAGTCTTTATGTTCTGTCCGCCTTCCGGATTAGGAGATACGATGGTGACAAGACCATTTTCGCCTATTTTCAAATACCCGTTAATCTCAAACCATTCTTTAGGCATTTCCTTGACCGCCATGGTTTCTACATCCTTGGGCCGGCAGGAGTTGAGCCAGCTGAATCCCAGGATGAGCGCGCCACCTGCTAGGCTCGAGTTTCTAATAAAGGCACGTCTTCCTATTTTCGTTTGTATCTGTGTCATTTGATTTTTTAAGAGTTGACTTCTTTTGCGGCCAGTTTGATCGCCTTTTTGATCCGGGTGTAGGTTCCACAGCGACAAATATTGCCGTTCATAGTGGCGTCGATTACCTCATCGGAGGGATTCGGATTGGTCTTCAGCAATGCAGCGGCTGTCATTATCTGTCCTGCCTGGCAGTATCCGCATTGCGGCACATCCATCTCAAGCCAGGCCTTCTGAACCGGATGGTCACCTTTCTCAGAAAGGCCCTCAATGGTAGTCACCTCTTGCTGACCAACTCCAGACACAGGGATTTGACAAGATCTGACAGCTACTCCTGCCAGATGGATTGTGCATGATCCACATTGTGAAATGCCACAACCGTATTTCGTGCCAACCAGATTCAAATGGTCCCTTAATACCCAAAGCAATGGGGTAGTAGGGTCAACATTCACCTCCTGTGCTTTTCCATTAATTTTCAAATTAAACTGTGCCATGAATAGTCGTAATTTGCTTAAAGTTAAAAATTTCTATTTGATTGGTTTTATCGAATCATTTCCGTAAAACGGAAGATCTATCCTTTCATCCCACCTGGCGCGATGCCGGATTTAGTTCGATTCATGAGCCTCCTTATTCATGACCCAATATGGCATATCGAATTGGTCAGGTTTTTAATGCTCAATTTCATGAGTGTCCCTGACCTTGCTGAAGGTGAGACCCAGCAACTTCCAATTTCCTTTTGATTTTACGTAGACTTCCGTGGCCGTGAACTCATTGGACACGTCGTTTCCACGAACATGGGCCTCCAGGGTGATTCGATTCCAAACCACTCCGGTTTTGTCAACAATTTCAACATCAGCGTCATGAACGATGGTATTCTTGTACCAAATACTTCCACTTTCAATGATCTCGAGCTCCCTGGCCTTTTTCCAGGACCCGCTCATATGAACGAACTTTGATTCGTCATGAAATAGATCGGCCAACTTGTCGACATTCTTGTCTGCCATCCATTGCCATTTCTGTTTGGATAGATCGATGAGTTCCTTTTCTGCCGTGCTTTGGGAGAAACAAAAGGAGGTGAATAGGAGAGCTAAAAATAGGTTTAGAACTAATGTTTTCATTTTAATAACTTGTTTATTTATGTTTCGTATAGGTTTCGGAGTTCATCTTTCTAAAGATCTTTGACATATATTCAGGGCTAATCGCGGCCATGTCAATCAATTTTAAGTCCCTGACCATTTTTAAAGTAGTCTCTTTGTAGTGCTTAAAATGAGGGGTTTGCAAATGGGATTCATAGGCTTCTTTACTTGCATAGACCTCTAAAAGCCTAATGCTTGTGGGTTTGTCTTTCACAAACATCGGGTAAATGCATATCACGCCCGGTTCCAGCTCTAAAGATGCATCGGCCTCTTTCTTTAAAATGGAGATATACTCTTTCAAATAATCGGAATCAATTTCAATCTCTGCGATTCTCACGATCAATTTGTCGGGGTTAGTTTCATTGCCATTCTGCTCAACTTCCTGACCGAAGGAAGCTGAGAAGCAGAGGGCCATCAATAAAAAGGTTCGAAGTGAATTAATGTCCATTGAGTCTGCTATTTGTCCAGTTTTTTATCTTTTAACCAAACCGACATGAGATCCGCTATTTTCAGGTTGTTGAGATCTGAGAACGGAAAATGCGTGTTTCCCTTTATTCCGATTTCGGGCAGGTGAACCACAGTCACGTCGCCACCATATCGATTTACAGTGTCCCGCCACAGCCTGGCCATTTCGAGTCGTACCCGCCACCCATCAACCCCGGGATTGGGATCCGGGCTTTCAGGAATGAAGTCGCCGTAGTAAATGATAATCGGAATCCTGGTCAGTTTCAAGAATTCTTCCTTGGGAACTCCAACGGCCTCGAGAGCCCCTGCAGAACTGGGGAGCGCGTTTGGCACTTCTCCCTCGGGAAATGTGAAACCAGAGCCTGGCTCGTATGAGACAATGGCCTTTATATTGCTGTTTTTCATGGCCGTTTTCCATCCGAAACCTCCTGAATGGGAATGCGTTACGAGAATTCCTTTTCCAATTTTGTCAAAAAGGGCGGAAGCCGCATCTGTGATCACATCTGTGTCAAATCCTCCAATATTTGGAGTCATGGAGCGAAAATACTGGTTGAGCGTCTTAGGATCTTTGTCGAATTGAACGCCTGGGAAGTAATCCGGCCATTCGCCAATTCGAAAAACATTGAACCAGAACTGTTCATCAGGGGTCGGTTCTATATGGGCCTCCACCGTGCTTCTGCCCGCACTTCCGCGTCTCGGCTGGTCGATCAGGTAGACGCTGAATCCACGTCTCAGAAAAATGTTCTGGTAGCCGTCACGTCCATCCGGGGTGCTCTCCCAGGTCTTGGAGAACTGACCGAACCCATGCCAGAAGACCAGCGGCAGCTTCCTCGATTTCTCAGGGATCTGGTAAAAAACATAAGCGTGGTCCCCGTGAAAGGTTTGACCCTC
>CBDUAY010000150.1:0-5784 GCA_965365245.1 uncultured Flavobacteriaceae bacterium
CAGTAAATTCAAGTGACAGCCGCCTTGCGAATCATCCTTGCGTGAATGCCGGGAAAGAATCTTTTGACATAAACGGCGATTACTTCAAGAGGACCTCCAATGACCACCTCGCGTTTCTGACGGGAAATGGCTCTGCGGGCTTTTCGGGCGAAATCATCCGGTGAGAGACCCCCGGCAGTAGCCTTGTCCTTGATGCCCTGCTTCGATCCATCAGCGGTTAGAGCGTTAATGGAAACATCGGTGTTTACAAAGCCCGGGCAAATCAGACTTACTTGGATATTATCATCATGGTGCTCAGCACGAAGGCTTTCGAAAAAACCGTGCAATGCATGCTTGGAACCCGAGTACGAGGAGCGAAGTGCGGTGCCGAACTTTCCCACTACGCTGGTGACGACTGCAAAATGACCTGATCCTCTCTTTGTGAAATAGGGCAGCAGGCATTTGGTGAGTCCAACCGTGCCAAAATAGTTGGTCTCGAAAATACTCCTGTCTACAGACAGCGGGGTTTCGGCTACCAGCGAACGCTGACTGATTCCACCGTTGTGGATCATGATGTCCACCCCATCAAACAGGCTCCAGGCCTGCTCGACAATTCCTGGGAAAGACTCCATGTCGGTCAGGTCCAGAGGCAGTACTCGGACCCGCTCCGGGGCCCCGATTTCATTTTTCACTATTTCCAGCTTATTTTCATTTCGCGCCGAAAGTATGAGGTTCACAGAATCCTGTCCATAGGCCAGGGCCAGGCTCCTCCCTATGCCTGACGAGGCTCCTGTGATCCAGATGGTCTTTTTCGATTTTGTCATGAGGTCAGCATTTGATTTAATCAGGTCTGATTCCGCCAAATTAAGTCATTTCGTGATAAATCGTACCTTTGCAGAAATTTTTCAGAAAGTGAGGATATTGCCATTTTTGATCGTTCTGCTGAGCACCGGAGTTTGGGCTCAGTACTCTATTAAAGGAACGATAGACCCCAACCACGATTATTCATGGATACTGTTGTACAAACTTGAAAACGGAGACCAGACCTATGTTGATAATGCGGATGTCGTAGATGGAGCTTTTGAATTCAAGGTCGACGAGGAGGCTTCTGGTATATACAGGGCCTACTATCAAATAGAGAACAATCTGTATGTGGAGTTCATTTATAACAAAGAAGAGGTTGACTTTACCTTCAACCCCGAGAATCCGGCAGAATCCATTTTATTCAATCAATCTGAAGAAAACAGCATTTATCAAGATTATTACAAGACGGTTAGAGCCAGTCAAAAAGCAATTGACTCGGTTCAGGGGCTGTATTTCAGCACAGATGATCCTGAAGAAAGCAATCGATTGGAGGCCGGGTACAAGAAGGCTTTGAACGACCTTGAGACCCAACAGAAGCATTTTGAAGAAAGTGCTGAGGGCATGTTGGCGCATCATTTCATACGCGCCAGTCGCCAGTACAATCCCCCTGTGCCTGTCAAAGAGCCCCAGGTCTACATAGAAGACATCAAAGCACACTTCTTCGATTCCATGGATGCAAGTGACAGTATTCTCGCTCATTCTTCATTTATCACAGACCGCATGCGTGACTATGTCCTTTATTTGAATCAGTCGGACACGCAGGAGGCCAGCGATATTCTTCAAAAAGAAGCCGTTGACAAGTCCGTTGCATGGGCAGGTGACAATTATGTTTTGCTGGAGAAATTTGAAGAGTCGCTTATTCGGGAGTACGTCAATATGCAGAACACACCTATGGTAAAGTACGTGATGGATAAACATTACAGCCAGTTGCCCAGGGAGGTTCAGGATATTAAGTTCATGAGTAAGATCTCGGCGTCAATGAAAACAGCCATCGGGGTGAGGGCTCCCGATTTCTCCTGGGAGGACGAAGGTCAGGAGAAGCACTTATACGGACTTGTCGGCACCGACTACTACATCGTCCTGTTTTTCAGTTCAGGTTGTCCGCACTGCCAGATGGAGGTGCCCAAATTTCACAAGTTCATAAGTGGCATAGAAAACATGAAAGTGATTACGGTCGGCCTCGAGGATGAGGTCCAGAGTTGGGAGAACATGACCGTGAACTATCCGGAGTTCATCAATGTGTTGGATCTGGAAAAGTGGTCGAGCCCCAGGGTAAAAGCTTATGGTGTTCAAGCCATTCCCAGTTACTTTGTGCTGGATGCGGATAAAAATATTCTTGCAAAACCTGAAGATTTCGAAGAGCTCAAGTCCTTATTCGAGGAGCGCTAGAATCGATACTTACAGACTTCAAAAAATGAAACAGGCATCTTTCAAGTGGGTGAGCCTCTCCTTGTTCCTTTCAAATACGATTCCGATAAAATCAAAGCGAATCTCCAAATTCAACCGGTTCTTATTGACATAGGCATTTGCTGCTTTTCTCATTTGCTCGACCTTGTTTCGGTTTATGAACGCTTCAGGATTTCCAAAAGCCGCGGTGGATCGGGCCTTGACCTCAATGACGGCCAGCGTGCTATCCTTTGCGGCAAGAATGTCGATCTCGGCTTTCTGAAACCTCCAGTTTCTCTCCAAAATGGTATAACCCTTTGACAAAAGGTACCTGCTCGCCAGGTCCTCACCACGCACTCCCAAATCATGTGAAAGCATTCAACTCAAATCTTAAAGCCTGTCGATTCTTTTAATCGACATGTTCAATTGCGAAAGACAATCTTGCTCTTCTTCTTCCCGACGTTCAGCTCGACCTTGCTCCCCATGATAAGGGTTCGGTTGTCAACCAAATGTCCGGCAGGAAAATCGAACACAATCGGGAAATCCGTCCCCTCCGTTGCTTCGAGAACAATCTCTTCGAGGGTTTTGCCAAATGGATTACCTTTATTCTCTTTGATCCTGAAGTCTCCAATGATCAATCCGTTACAACCTTCAAAATAGCCCGCTCGCTTCAAGCTGATCATCATCCTGTCAATGTGGTACAATGCCTCGCCGACCTCTTCGAGAAAGAGAACTTTGCCTTTCATTTTCAGATTAGTGTCAGAACCAAGCATGCTGTAAACAATTGAGAGGTTACCCCCGACCAACTGACCGCTTCCAACTCCATCCCTGTTGTTTTCTTCTTTGCTGATCTTGTACTCCAGCTTCTTTCCAAACAGAGCCCTGTGAAGAGATTTAATGGATTGCTTTTGTTCGGGGTTTTCGAGGTCCAGAGTAACTGGCATGTGCGCATGAATTGACTGATAGCCGAGCTGGTTCAGCTTGTTGTGAAGTATCGTGATGTCAGAGAAACCAACGATCCATTTTGGATTTTGGGTGAATTTCGAAAAATCCAGGTCGTCGACTATGCGAACCGTTCCATATCCGCCCCTGGAAGCCCAAATCGCCTTTATGCTACGATCGTCCAGGGCCTTCTGAAAATCCTCAAGGCGGTCGTTGTCAGAACCTGCAAAACTTCCTTCTTCTGCAAGAAGGTGATTGCCATAGAAAACGACCAAACCCCAATGATTGGCCAGCTCTGTAGCGGCTTCGATTCCCTTGCGGTCTCTTATCCTGCCCGCCGGGGATAATATCATTATCGTATCCCCTTTTTTGAGATGAGGGGGTCGGATAAGATTCCCTGTCCTATTTGAAACATCCTGCGCATTTGCCAGGCTCGAACATAAGAGCACTAATAAGGACAGAACAATCAATTCTATGTTAATTTTCATGCTTGAGAATTTTCTAAGGGTAAAAATAGGATTTCTTGTCAGGATGGCTCCATATTTCTCAGGGATTCAAGTTCCTTTCCTGACCTTTTTCTTACTTTTGTGGTCTTAATTTCCAGTCATGCAAAGTCCTAAGCGATATACAATTACAGCGGCTCTCCCCTACACCAACGGACCGGTTCATATAGGTCACCTGGCTGGTGTATACGTTCCGGCCGACATCTATGCGCGATATCTGCGCATGAAAGGCAAAGACGTGGTATTCGTCTGCGGATCGGATGAACACGGGGTTCCAATAACCCTCAAAGCGAAAGCGGAAGGGACCACACCCCAGGCCATCGTTGACAAATACCACGAGATCATCAAGAAATCGTTTTCAGAATTTGGGATCAGCTTTGACAATTATTCCAGGACTTCCGCTCCCGTTCACCACGAGACAGCATCCGAATTTTTCAGAGCGCTTTACAAGAAAGGAAAATTCATTGAAGAGACTTCAGCCCAACTCTATGACGAGGAGGCCAAACAGTTTTTAGCCGATCGCTTCGTTGTGGGAACCTGCCCGAAATGCGGCTTCGAAGAGAGCTATGGCGATCAGTGTGAGAATTGCGGCACGAGTCATAACGCGCAAGACCTGATCAATCCGAAAAGTGTGATCACGGGCAACAAGCCCACCATGAAGGAGACGAAGCACTGGTACCTTCCCCTGAACGACTACCAGGATTGGTTGAAGGAGTGGATTCTCGTCGGTCACAAGGAAGACTGGAAGGCCAATGTACTTGGGCAGGTAAAGTCCTGGATCGATGACGGATTGAAGCCCAGAGCGGTGACGCGCGATCTCGACTGGGGCATCCCTGTGCCTGTGGAAGGTGGAGAGGGCAAAGTGCTCTATGTATGGTTTGACGCTCCTATCGGATACATCTCCTCAACCAAAGAATGGGCTGCTGAAAACGGAAAAGACTGGGAACCCTATTGGAAAAACAAAGACAGCAAATTGGTTCACTTCATAGGGAAGGACAACATTGTGTTTCACTGCATCATCTTCCCGTCGATGCTAAAAGCGGAAGGCAGCTATGTCCTGCCTGAAAATGTGCCGGCGAACGAATTTTTGAACCTTGAAGGCAACAAGATCTCAACCTCGAAGAACTGGGCGGTTTGGTTGCACGAGTATTTGTTGGAATTCCCGGAGAAACAGGATGTGCTGCGATACGTGCTTACGGCAAACGCTCCGGAAACAAAGGACAATGACTTTACCTGGAAGGATTACCAGGCCCGCAACAACAATGAATTGGTGGCCATTTTCGGAAACTTTATCAACCGGGTGGTAGTGTTGACCAACAAGTACTACCAGGGTGTAATTCCGGAACCGGGGGCATTCACTTCCTCAGACACGGAAACCCTGGAACAACTGGCCAAATACCCGGAAATCATCGCCTCATCGATAGAGCGATACCGATTCAGGGAGGCCTTGTCGGAGCTCATGAACCTGGCTCGATTGGGGAACAAATACCTGGCAGAGGAAGAACCCTGGAAAAAGATCAAGACTGACCCCGACCGCGTAAAGACAATCATGTTCGTCGCCTTGCAGGTCGCAAAAGCTCTTTCCGTTCTGAGTGAGCCTTTCCTGCCCTTCACGGCTGAAAAACTGAGAAAGATGCTCAACATTGACCAAGAGAATCTCAGCGCATGGGAAGAAGTGGGCTCAGAAAACAGGCAGCTGCCTGCCGGGCATGCCATAGGAAAGGCGGAGCTCCTATTTTCAAAAGTTGAGGACAAAGAGATCCAAATTCAGATCGACAAGCTCGAAGCCTCAAAAACCGCAGATGCAGCTGTGGAAGTTCCCGCGCAAAAGGACACCATCGATTTTGATGATTTCACCAAACTCGACATGCGTGTAGGTACGATCCTGGAGGCAGAAAAAATTCCGAAGACAAAAAAACTCTTGAAATTGAAGGTGGATGTCGGCATAGACGTGCGAACAATCGTCAGCGGAATTGCCGAGAGCTTCTCTGCTGAGGAGGTTATAGGACAGCGTGTCATCGTGTTAGTGAATCTGGCACCCAGAAAGCTCAGAGGTGTGGAAAGCCAGGGAATGATTCTCATGAGCGATACGGCAGATGGCAAACTCAGC
>CBDUAY010000151.1:0-5770 GCA_965365245.1 uncultured Flavobacteriaceae bacterium
TGAAAGTTGTAACTTCGCAGCACTAAATGGTAAATTTACACGCATGAAAAAGATTTATATTCTCGCCTTGTTTCTGAGTTTTTCATTTGTCAATTGTCAAAAAAATGAGTTCACAAGTGATGGTAACTTCAAATACAAAACTGAAACCGTTGTTGACGGACTTGAAATTGCCTGGGGTATGGTTTTTCTGCCTGACGGCTCGATTCTTATTGCGGAGCAGGAGGGCAAGATGATCCTCTTCAAGGAAGGAAAAAAGACGAACATTAAAAATGTACCAGAGGTTTTCTACGAGAACCAGGGGGGCTTGCTCGACCTGGAGCTCCATCCGGATTACAAAAACAACGGTTGGATTTATTTCTCATTCTCTGGCAATCTGGGGGATGAAGGAGAAGGCGGGAATACTACCATTATGCGGGCCAAATTGAAGGGTGACGAACTGGTCGACAAGCAATTGATCTACAAGGCCACACCCAATACAAAGAGAGGACACCACTTTGGGTCAAGGCTGGAATTTGATCGAAACGGCTACCTCTTCTTCTCGATTGGAGACCGCGGGAACCGAGATGAAAATCCACAGGACATAACCCGGGACGGGGGCAAGATCTACCGACTCATGGATGACGGAGCTGTTCCTGCCGACAATCCGTTTGTGAGTGATTCAACAGCCAAAGCCGCTGTTTATTCCTACGGACATAGAAATCCCCAGGGCATGGCACTGGATCCACTCAGTGGTAAAATTTGGGTTCACGAGCACGGACCACAAGGTGGAGATGAAATCAACATCATTGAACCAGGAAAGAACTACGGATGGCCAGTAATCACTTATGGCAAGAATTATGACGATTCCATCATTACGGATCAAACTTCCCTTCCGGGCATGGAGCAGCCACTGCATTATTGGGTTCCCTCCATCGCCCCAAGCGGAATGGCTTTTGTGACCAGCGACGTTTATCCAGAATGGAAAAACAACCTTCTCGTCGGATCTTTGAAGTTTGAATACCTCAACCGGGTTGTGATCGAAAACGGCAAGGTAGTCAAGGAAGAAAAGCTTCTGGACGGCATTGGCCGCGTACGCACCGTTAGGCAAGGACCAGATGGATACATTTACGTCTCTGTAGAGCAAAAGGGAATTGTTAAACTCGTGCCCCGGAATTAGAAAAAAACTTCGACAAATCGGCTTTCTTCCGTATCTTTGCAATTCATTTTTAACAGTGGCAAAGTCATGGAAAAAAAAGTAATTCTCATTATACTGGACGGCTGGGGACAGACCCAGAATCCCGAGGTTTCGGCGATCTATAAGGCCGATACCCCATTCTTCGATTCCCTAATCGACAATTATTCCAATGCAACGCTTCGAACAGATGGACTGCATGTGGGGCTTCCAGAAGGACAGATGGGGAATTCTGAGGTCGGACACATGAATTTGGGTGCTGGTCGCATCGTATACCAGGATTTTGTCAAAATAAACAACGCGGTTGAAGACGGCTCACTGGCAGAACAGAAGGTTCTGGTAGACGCTTTTACCTATGCAAAAGAAAATAAGAAAAAGGTCCATTTTCTCGGGCTTCTTTCAGACGGCGGGGTTCACTCTCATATTTCACATCTCAAGGGGCTGTTGAATGCGGCTGACAACTTTGGTTTAAAGGATGTTTATGTCCACGCCTTTACGGATGGTCGTGACGTGGATCCTAAGTCGGGAAAAGGATTTGTGAAGGAAATAGAGGATCATATGCAGAAGAGCACAGGTCAACTTGCCAGCATTTGTGGTCGCTACTACGCAATGGACAGGGACCAGAGATGGGCAAGGGTCAAGCTTTCTTATGACGCCATGGTGAACGCGATCGGTGAAAAGTCTACCAATGCTGAGCAAAGTGTGCAGAAAAGTTACGACGAAGGTGTTACGGATGAATTCATCAAGCCCATAGTCATGACTGATGGCAACGGGGAACCAGTTGCGAAGATTGAAGAAGATGACGTCATCGTGTTCTTCAACTTCAGAACCGACAGGGGGCGCCAGTTGACACGTGTATTGACACAGGAGAATTTCCAAGAATTTGGCATGCACACACTTCCTCTTTACTACGTCACGATGACCAATTATGACGACTCGTTCAAAAAGGTTGAAGTGATCTATCCTAAGGACAACCTGACCGAAACCCTCGGAGAGGTCCTGGAGAAAAACGGCAAGAAGCAAATCCGAATCGCCGAAACCGAAAAATACCCGCACGTGACCTTCTTCTTCTCTGGTGGCAGGGAAACCGAATTCGAAGGAGAGAAAAGGATTTTATGTCCTTCGCCAAAAGTGGCAACATATGATATGAAACCAGAAATGAGCGCATTTGAGATCAAGGAAGCCATCATTCCTGAACTCGAAAAAGGGGAGGCGGATTTCATCTGCCTGAACTTTGCCAATACCGATATGGTTGGCCATACAGGAGTCATGGAAGCGGCGATGAAAGCTGCCGAAGCGGTTGACAGCTGCTTGAAAGATGTGGTCAATGCTGCCCTTGAAAACGGGTATTCGAGCATCATCATAGCCGATCACGGAAACAGTGAGACTATGCTCAATGAGGATGGCTCACCCAACACGGCTCATACGACTAATCCTGTTCCTCTCATTCTGGTTGAAAAAGAAAAAGAAAACGAGATCGGTGACGGAATCCTTGGTGACATAGCTCCTACTGTGCTCGAACTTTTGAATATCGAACAACCTGAAGCCATGGACCGAAAATCGCTTTTAAATACGGTTCTGACCAAATAGGCTCATAACATATCAGCGATTATCCCGTTTTAATTTGATCGAGGTTTGGTTTATGCTTAGATTTGACGAAATAAGATTATGAAAACGCTCCCAAAAAATTCTTTGTTGATTGCCGTTGATTTTGATGGTACGATCGTGGAAGATGATTATCCGCGTATCGGGCCTGCAAAGATCTTTGCCTTTGACACCCTATTGGAATTGCAACGGAAGGGGCATCGTCTTATTCTATGGACCTATCGCTACGGGGATCGGCTCGATGAAGCCGTTGAGTTCTGTCGCAAGAACGGTCTGGAATTCTATGCCGTCAACAAAAGCTATCCCGAGGAGAAATTTGACGGTTCTGTGAGCAGAAAGATCAATGCCGATGTTTTCATCGATGACCGCAATGTGGGTGGACTCCTGGGATGGGGTGAGATCTACCAGCAGCTTCTAAAGACTGCAAAACCGAAAGAACACAAATCCAAGAAAGGTATTCTCGGTTTTTTCAAAAGTTAAAATTACTACCTTTACCTGTGGTTACTGGCAATAACTATCTGATTTATCGATTTTAATTGCAGCGAGGACTGACACTTGTGTCAAACCACGTTCAGAATCCTATCCTGATCAATGGAAAAGAAGAGAATTACAGTATTGCCACATCAGTTCAACAACAACGATTACTTCCTGCTCAAATTCATTTACGACGAAAACCTGGTTTCCATTGCGCGTTCCCTGGGATGCAGATGGGTGGTTTCGGAACAGGGATGGGCCATCTACAAGTCGCGAGAGAACCTCAAGGCACTGATTCGGGCATTCAGTGACATCTCGATCTTCGACACTTCCAAAATCGGCATCATCGATGCCGAAGAAGATTATGGCGATCGAATCACCGCAGTTCCAGAGGCCTACTCACAATTATTGATCCGCAAAGGTTATAGCGAGGAGACCATCCAGGTGTACAAATCATTGTTCCGGGAATTCATTCATCATTTCAAAGACAGAAAGCTCAAGGATCTGAACCGCGAGGATTTAGTTTCCTACATTGAAAAACAGGTGGGGAGCAAAAAGATTTCCGGCAAATCCGAAAAGCAGCTCATCGATGCCATAAATTTCTACTACACCGGCATAATGAAGCAAGAGGCATTGAACTATCCCCTGGTGAAAAGAGACAAATCAGGACCCAGTAAAAGAAAGGTGTCCCGAAAGGATTTGGTCCGGATGCTGGAAGTGACCCCTAATGTCAAGCACAAGGCAGTCATGTCTTTGCTCTATGCATCAGACCTTCAAAGAGACCAACTGGTCGAGCTCAGTAAAGACGATGTTAACCTTGAGGAATTGACCATTCACACGACAAGCGGAGAAGAAAAAAAACCAGTCACATTGAAACTGGATGAAGACTCCGGGAAGCTCCTTGATCATTACCTCGAGGTCTATAAGCCTGACAAGTGGCTGTTTGAAGGAGCTAAAGGAAATAAATATTCAAAATCCAGCATTCTGTCTGTAATAAGGCGTGCTTCCTACAAGGCCGGTCTTGACGAAAAAATCCCAAAAAGTAAAAGAGAACCAGAAAACGAGACCAATTGGGGCAGCTGACTTATTTGAAACCATATACGGAATCGCATGAAATCTTCAACAAAACTTACAACCTCAAATGTCATTCTCGGTTCAAGTGCTTTGCTACTGGCTTTCTCAGGCCTGGCACTGACCTTCTTTCCGGACGAGCTTGCTGAAAGTCTGGGCTTACCCGATAGCGACTCAGCAATGCTTCTTATACAAGTGATTGGTGCCATGTATTTTGGCTTCGCCATGTTGAACTGGATGTCCAGAAGAAGTCTGATCGGTGGTATTTACAACAGACCAATCGCCATTGCAAATATGACCCATTTCATGATGGTCGGCATTGCCCTAACAAAACTCATGACGAGAAAATCAGCTCTGCCCCAGGCTTTCTGGCTGATAACTTTTATCTACGTTATCTATGCCTTGATATTCGGATGGCTTCTTTTCAGAACTCCAAACCTAGGTCAATCCGATTAATTGAAACCGAACTTTTTCAAACCTTTGTGACTGGTCTTGATGACATCAAGCGGCTTTTTACCCCAGGTCTGGTCTTGCTCGACGTAATAGTAGATCATCCCGGACTTGTCCTTTTCCTTGAGAATCCCTGAAAAATCTATCTTTCCGGTTCCGACCGGTGCAAACTTGCCCTCCTTATCCATGTCTTTCACATGCCACAGTTTGAACCTGCCCGGGTATTTTTCAAAATATGCCAAAGGATCAGCACCTGCTTTGGTAACCCAGAACAAATCCATCTCAAAATTCACCATATCGGGATCGGTGTGTTCAAGGAAGTATTCTATTGGAACAATCCCATCTTTATTTTCTACAAATTCAAAATCGTGGTTGTGATACAGAAGTTCCAGTCCAACGGCTTTGCATTTCTCTCCTACAGAGTTGATAACATTAGTAAGGAACTCAAGGTCATCGCTCATACTCATTTTCCCTCCTTCGCTCTTGAAGTGTCCCATCGGTGGAACAGGAATTACAAAATACTTGAATCCGGCGGCTTTCACGTCTGCAATCATTTGGTCTATATTATCCAAAGTATTGAACCCTTGATGTGTGCTTACGGGCTCAAGTCCGACCGATTTAAGAGTTTTATTGAAATCCTCAGGGGACATGCCGTAGAATTTGCCATCGCTGTACCCCGCTGCTTCCACATACGCATAACCGGCGTCAGCAACCGCTTTCAAGGTCTCGGTTGGATTCTTTGACATGTCATCTCTGACCGTGTAAAGTGCCAATCCACCGAATCGATCCTGGGCCTGCAATGCAAGAGTCAACAGGATCATACACAAAGTCAAAGTTCTTTTTCTCAATAATTGGGATATCATGATCGAGTGTTTTTAATGTTAATTACAAGCCGCAATTTAGCCAAATTTGGCCTGAAGCCTGTTCAAAAAATATCGGCGCCGCGTATAAAATCTTTCACTCCTCAGGTTTCAAAACTGGTTTATTTGATATCTTTAG
>CBDUAY010000152.1:0-5747 GCA_965365245.1 uncultured Flavobacteriaceae bacterium
TCAAACTTGGACCCTGATTTTCCGACTTTTTCAATGTCAAAGGCCTGAATCAATTCCTCCAGGCTGAATATTTCCTGTTCGGTTCCCGGATTCCAACCCAAAAAAGCCAGCATGTTGACAAAAGCTTCAGGAAAGTACCCATCTTCCTTATAGCCCCTGGAAACCTCTCCCGTTTCCTCATTGGTATAAGCCAAAGGAAAAACAGGAAAACCCAATTTATCTCCGTCTCTTTTACTCAGTTTCCCCTTTCCTGTGGGTTTGAGAATCAACGGTAAATGTGCAAATTCGGGAGTCTCCCAATCGAAGGCCTTGTACAACAGCACATGCAGCGCCAGCGAAGGCAACCATTCCTCACCCCGTATAACATGGCTGATCTCCATCAGGTGATCATCCACTACGTTGGCCAGGTGATAGGTAGGCATCCCGTCTGATTTAAAAAGAATCTTGTCGTCAAGCGTATTGGTATCGATGACGATCTTTCCGCGTATCAGATCCTGAAGCTCTAATTTCACGTCCGTGGGGGTTTTGAAGCGGATAACATACTTTTCACCGTTCTCAATCCTTTTTTTCACCTCATCTTCACTCAGAGACAATGAGTTGACCAGTTTTTCGCGGTTATGCCAGTTATAGATAAAGGTCTTTCCTTTTTCCTGGTGATCCTTGCGGTGAAACTCAAGTTTCTCAGCAGTGTCGAACGCGTAATAGGCTTTACCATCATCTACCAGTCGATCGGCGTACTCCTTGTAAATGTGCTTGCGCTCAGATTGCCTGTAAGGGCCAAAACCACGATCTTTCCCCGGGCCTTCATCATAGGGAATTCCGCTCCAGTTAAGAGAATCAATGATATAGTTTTCAGCATTGGCTACATAGCGGTTCTGATCAGTGTCTTCTATTCTTAGAACAAAACTGCCCTGATTCTGCTTGGCGAACAAGTAGTTGAACAAGGCGGTTCTGACACCTCCCATGTGCAGGGGCCCTGTGGGGCTGGGAGCAAATCGAACGCGAACGGGTCTTGACATGGTGTAAAATTTTGGCAAAGATAGCGTCAATATTTGTTTTTTCACAGGAAGAATAAATTGTAGATTTAGACAGGCAAAGAAGTATGAATTGGTTATTTTCAATAGCATGGATTTTTATCCTGTTCACCTCAGTCTATTCCCAGAACAAGCTTCAGATAATGGTTGTTAATTCTCAAAACGAAGGAAGTGTGGTCTTCATGGGAAATTCCATCATCGAAGGCTGGAAGCAGTCTGACCCTGAATTTTTCTTGAACCCTAAGATGATAAACAGAGGAATCGGAGGGCAGACCACCCCTCAGATGCTCTTGCGCTTCGAACAGGATGTTCTAAATGCGAACCCCCAGGCGGTATTGATATTGGCGGGTACGAATGACATCGCAGGAAACACGGGTGAGATCACCCTGCCCGAGATCCGTGACAACATTGCCGAAATGGCTCAGATGGCTATGGAAAACGACATACAGGTGATCCTGTGTTCCGTGCTTCCCGCATTCGAATATCCCTGGAGGCCAGGTCGTCGCCCGGACCAAAAAATCCCGGAGTTAAATGCCTTGTTAAAGGAATTGGCGAAGGAGAAAAATATATTTTACCTGGACTTTTTTGCTGTGATGGCAGACGAAAGAAACGGACTTCCCAAGAAATTGGCAGGTGATGGGGTTCACCCAACCCCAGAAGGATATTCGGTAATGAAGGATTTGACTGTTGAAGCTCTCAAAGAAATGAAATTGCTTCCATGAGGCCTTTTTAATCCTTATTTTTGAAATAACTTTCAAAAAATGGAGCACCAGAAGCATCGACACTTCACATTGAGTTTGGGATTTCTTTTAATATGCAACCTGCTTATTTTAATGGTTATTACTTCGGTCAATGCCCAGAATAGCGGGAAGTTCGTCAGTGATGAAGATGGAGCTGTTGATTTGAGTGGGTTTCTCAATTCAACGACTGGCTTTTTACCTGTCCCGATTATTATTACAGAACCCGCAGTGGGCTTAGGAGGAGGGTTCGCTTTGGCATACTTTCACAAAAGAAAAGGGGATCAGGGAGATCGTCCGAAAGGCCTGAGCCCAACCGTGAGCTTTGCAGCAGGTGCTTATACATCGAACGACACTTGGTTTGCCGGAGGCGGACATCAGGGCTCTTACAAGAATGATAGATTTCGCTACCTGGGCGCCCTCGCTTATCTCTCGGCAAATCTGACCTTTTACGGAGGAGGTCTTAAGTTACTTGACGGCGAATTCAATTTCAACATGAAAGGGTTCTTTACAATTCAGGAGCTGTTGTACAGAATTAAGGCGGAAACCCCTTTTTTTATTGGACTGAACTACACATACTTCAACAACAACATATCTTTCAAAACAGGTTTGGAAATCCCTGAGCTGGAGGAGCTGGAATTTGAAACTACGGTTGGAGGGTTGAATGCTGTATTTCTCTTTGACGGAAGAAACAATACATTAACACCTACAAAGGGAATCTATTCTGTTATGGAAATTGGAACCTTCAATGAGGCTTTGGGCGGTGATACTAATTTTGGGAATTTCGATTCGCGAAGTTACTTTTACACTCCTGTGGGCGGGAAGTTCTTCAGTGGTTACAGGCTCAATATATCATCAAACTGGGGCGATGTTCCGTTCTTCTCTCTACCATTTATTTCCTTGCGTGGGATTCCGGCATTTCGCTATCAAGAAGCCAATGTTTATGCTGTCGAGACCGAATGGCGATGGAATTTATACAAAAGATGGAGTCTCGTTGGGTTCGTTGGGGCAGGGGAGGCCCTTGAAGATTACGGAGACATCTTTAGTGATGTGAAAGTTGCCGGAGGCACGGGATTTCGGTATTTCCTGGCCAAGCAGTATGGCTTGCACGCCGGAGTCGATATTTCACGTGGTCCGGAGATTTGGGCCTGGAATATTACCATAGGGAGTTATTGGGGGAGGTGATTTTAGGCACAGCTGCTTTTTAACATTTCGATAAAATCGCTTTAGGGAGATTAATTGTACTTTAGGCCAAGCGATTGAAAGATGAACAATTACAGGCAGATACACGAAAAGCTTAGAAAATTTATTCGAAAGTTCTACGTAAATGAGATCATTCGGGGAAGCATCTTATTCCTGTCACTGGGCCTCATTTATTTTCTCTTCACCTTGTTCATCGAACATACGCTTTGGCTGGGAACCGCGGGCCGCACAGTCTTATTCTGGCTCTTTATTTTGACAGAGTTCTTTCTTCTTGCCCGCTTTGTCGTGATCCCCGTCTTAAAACTTCTGGGACTTAAAAAGGGCATATCAGATGATGAGGCCTCCCTGATCATCGGAAAACACTTTCATGAAGTAGAAGACAAATTGCTCAACATAATTCAGCTGAAGGGTGAGAATGTTTCAACGGACCTGTTAGAGGCAAGCATCGAGCAAAAGGCCGCCGAATTGAAACCGGTTCCTTTTCGAAGCGCTGTCAGGTTTAACACAAACGTAAAATACCTAAAATACTTGTCCCTTCCTTTGCTGATAGTTCTGGGGATATGGTTAACGGGAAACAAGTCTTTTTTCACGGAGAGCCTCAATAGGGTGGTCCATCACCAGACGGTATTCCTTCCACCCGCTCCTTTTCATTTTGAGATTGTGAATGAGGAACTGAGAACCATCGAAGACGAGAGCTTCACGCTCCGATTCGTTACAGAAGGAGACATTGCTCCGGAAGTTGTCAGCATTTCCTATTCCGGAGAAAGCTATTACCTCAATCGGTCTGATGAAGGGGAGTGGGAATACACCTTTCAATATCCGTCCGAAAACCTGGATTTCGTGCTCCAGGGAAACGACGTTAAGTCGCGGCCTTATACACTGACGGTAGTCAGGGCCCCAAAGATCACGGATTTCATGATGACTTTGGAATATCCAAAATATATCCAGCGAGAGGGAAGTACAATCAGCAATACTGGAAATGCCGTAGTACCTGAAGGAACTCTTGTAAAATGGGA
Organism: uncultured Flavobacteriaceae bacterium; assembly: GCA_965365245.1. Classification (GTDB taxonomy): domain Bacteria; phylum Bacteroidota; class Bacteroidia; order Flavobacteriales; family Flavobacteriaceae; genus Lutimonas. The sequence continues at coordinate 3,991 of CBDUAY010000152.1, forward strand.
AGTTTCTTCCAAAAATGCAGAAGAGTTGAACTTTTGGACAACCAGGCAGAACGGCCAGGATGAGGCGCGTTTTTCCGAAAAGATGAAAAAAGAAGATGGCGGTCCTTTTGTTTTCGAAAAGAATATTACAAGACCCATTCAATACCAGGTTTCGTCATCAAATTCCGAACTGCGGGATTTTGAGACTTTGAGTTACCAAATTGAGGTTGTCAAGGACGAGTACCCTAAGATATTCGTAAGATCAGACATTGACACCACGAGCAGAGGCCCGGTTAATTTTGCGGGTCAGCTTACAGATGATTACGGTATTTCAAGGTTGCAGGTTATCGCCAAGAACATGGCGACAGGCAAGCAGAGCATTGGAAAGATTGAGACAGGAAGATCAGATTTTGAGGAGTTCTTCTATATTTTCCCGCAGGGTATTCTGCTCGATGAAGGAGCCTCCTACGAAGTTTATTTTGAAGTTTTTGACAATGACGGTATCAACGGATCAAAACGCACCATGTCCCAGTCTTTCTTTTACAGGAACCGCTCAGAAGAAGAACTGGAAAGAGAAATACTTGAAGAACAGGAACAGGGCATAGAAAGTCTTGAAGGTTCTAAGGATGAAGGAAACGACCTCGAAGAAGAGATGGAGGAACTTTCCAATAAATTGAAGAGTCAGGAAAATTTAGACTGGAACGATCAAAATGAATTGGACGATTTTCTCGAGCGTCAGAAAAAGTATCGGGAAATGATGGAGAAGAATTCCGAAAAGATGCTTGAAAATTTGAAGGAAATGGACGAAGAGGACAATCCCCTGCTAAAGGAAAAAAAAGAGGAGCTGCAAGAGCGTTGGGAGGAAATGAAGGATTTGAGATCCAAACAGGATTTGATCAGGGAGTTGGAGGAGCTGGCTGATAAACTGGAAAAGGAAGAGCTTCTTGATAAGTTGGAAAAGCTTGAGGAACAAAGCAAACAAGAGAAGAGATCCCTGGAACGCATCCTCGAATTGACAAAACAGTTTTATATTGAAAAGAAGTCGGCCCGAATCATGGAGCAGTTGGAAAAGTTATCGGAGGAACAGCTCGATTTGTCGACAGAAGAAAACAACAACGCAGACAACCAGGAGAAATTGAATCAAAAGTTCGATTCGATACAACAGGAATTCAACGAGCTTCGGGAACAAAATGAAAGCCTGAAGGAACCCATGTCTATTCCAGACACGGAGGCAGATGAGAAGTTGATTGACATGGAGATGAATGAAGCCAGGGAGGAATTGGAAAAGAGTGAGAAGCAAGAGGGTTCAGAGCAAAAAGAATCTTCCAAGAACGCCAAAGAGAAACAAAGGTCAGCGTCGAGAAGGATGAAGGAGCTAAGCAATCAGATGCAATCTGGAATGATGGCCATGGAGATGCAGGCGATTGAAGAAAACATCGAGGATTTGAAACTAATTCTCAAGAATCTTGTGACCTTTTCGGAGGATCAGGAGGATTTGATGGTGAACCTGGAAGAGGTTTCAGACAGAAATGCTGACTTTCCCTCACTTCTCAAGGAGCAGATTAAGCTGAAAGAGCATTTCGAGCATATAGATGATTCGCTTTACACATTGTCTCTTCGGCTGGTGCAACTCACCTCGGAGATCGAAAAGGATCTAACAAATGCCCACTATAATCTGAATCGTTCACTTGAGAATATGTCGGAAAACAGAATACAGCAAGGGCGAGGAAATCAACAGTACACCATGACGGCAGCGAACAATCTTGCAGATATGTTGA
>CBDUAY010000153.1:0-5735 GCA_965365245.1 uncultured Flavobacteriaceae bacterium
CCGGAAATCGTCTTCCATTGGAGGGATCCTGAAACAGAGGCTGAAGGCTGGACCGTCATAAATTCCCTGAGAGGAGGTGCCGCCGGAGGTGGAACCCGAATGCGCAAGGGCCTCGATATGAACGAGGTGCTCTCGCTGGCGAAAACCATGGAGGTGAAATTCACTGTCTCCGGACCCAAGATCGGGGGAGCCAAGTCGGGGATAAACTTCGACCCCAATGATCCGCGAAAGAGGGGCGTGCTGGAAAGATGGTACAAGGCTGTTACGCCTCTTTTGAAACATTATTACGGAACGGGAGGAGATTTGAATGTGGATGAGATCCAGGACGTGATCCCTCTGACCGAGAACAGTGGGGTTTGGCATCCTCAAGAGGGTGTTTTCAACGGGCATTTCAGGCCTACTGAAGCCGAGAAGATCAATCGCATCGGTCAGTTGCGTCACGGCGTGATCAAAGTGATTGAAGACGAGAAATTCTCACCGGATTTGTCGAAAAAATACACGATTGCCGACATGTTGACGGGCTATGGCGTCGCCGAGGCCGTCAAACACTACTACGACATTTACGGGGGCAGCATAGAAGGTAAAAAAGCCATCGTGCAGGGCTTTGGGAATGTTGGTTCAGCAGCTGCATTTTATCTGACAAAGCTCGGGGCGAAGATCGTGGGAATAATCGATAGGGCCGGTGGTGTGATTCGGGAAGAAGGTTTTGACAATGAAGAAGTGCGAACCATGTTCCTGAACAAACGCGGGAATATGCTTGTCGCCGAAGACATGATTCCTTTCGATGAGATGAATGAACGTATTTGGAAGCTGTCTGCGGAGATATTCATTCCTGCTGCCGCTTCCCGTTTGGTCACGCGCGAGCAGGTTGACCAAATGATCGACGCGGGCCTTGAAGTTATTTCCCCGGGAGCCAATGTGCCGTTTGCCGACACGGAGATTTTTTTCGGGCCCATCATGGAATACACTGATCAAAAGGTGAGTCTTTTGCCTGATTTTATCTCGAATTGCGGGATTGCTCGACTCTTTGCCTATCTCATGGAGACCAAGGTCGATCTGCCCATGAAAGACAGTGAGATTTTTGGAGATACTTCCTCGACCATCAGGGAGGCGCTTAAAAAAGCGCATCATTTGCATCCGTACAAAACAGATATCTGCAAAACGGCTTTTGAGATCGCTCTGCAGGAATTGATTGGCTGAGCTGAGTTTGAACCTTTGAAAGCCAAGATATTTTTGAAGTAAATCCCATCGCAAGGAAACTATAAATTACTATATTAGTCACTTTAAACCACCGACAAACCTAAAAGCTTACTATGGAGACGCTCGTTATCGCCATTTTCATTCTCGGATACTTAGCCATAACATTAGAACACAATCTTAAAATTGACAAGTTGATTCCGGCACTGGGGATGATGGCAGTGAGTTGGGCTGTTATCTCTTTAGCGCATCTTCCGGTTTTTGAAGTGAACACTGAATTGTTGCAACTCGAGGAATCCCATCTCGAGGAAATTCTTCTCCATCATCTCGGTAAAACCTCCGAGATTTTGATCTTTTTGATAGGTGCGATGACGATTGTTGAGATCATTGATTATTTCAATGGATTTTCCACAATCAAGGACTTTGTGCAGACCAACAGCCGGGTAAAACTGTTGTGGATATTTTCAATTCTGGCATTTATTTTATCGGCGATCATTGACAACCTGACTGCAACTATCGTATTGATCACAATTTTGAGAAAGATTATCAAAACGAGAGAGGACCGACTCTGGTATGCGGGTCTCATAATCATTGCAGCCAATGCGGGTGGGGCCTGGTCTCCAATCGGGGATGTTACCACGACCATGCTATGGATCGGAAAGAAGGTGACAACACTCAACCTGATCAAATATCTGTTCATACCATCGTTGCTCTGTATGGTGGTTCCTGCTTTGATTGCTTCGCGATTGCCGGCATTCAAAGGAACGATTCCCAAAGTTGAAGAGGACTCAAGCGATCAAGTCAATGAATACAGCAAGATCATGCTTTACCTCGGTCTTACTGCAATCATTTTTGTCCCGATCTTCAAAACGGTCACTCACTTGCCACCCTATGTGGGCATGATGCTTTCTCTAGCGGTCGTAGCTACTTTTGGTGAGTTGTACTCGAAAACTCAAATCAGTTTTACCAGTGTTGACACCGATTCTGACGAATCCTCCCATTACAGTCCGGTTCATCGGGCTTTGAGTGGAATTGAAATGCCCAGTATCTTGTTCTTCCTGGGAATTTTGATGGCAGTAGCGGCCCTTGAGTCTCTGGGTGTCCTTTTCCGTTTTGCAGATGGGCTTACCACGACCATTCCTATGTTGGGCACTGAGCTTACTGATTCAGGCACACAGGTCTCCGATCTCGTTGTGATCATCATGGGGGTTGCGTCAGCCGTAATCGATAACGTTCCGCTTGTGGCTGCAAGTCTCGGTATGTTTGCCGATCCGACAGACAGTCCGCTATGGCATTTCATCGCCTATTCGGCCGGAACAGGTGGAAGCATGCTCATCATTGGATCTGCTGCAGGTGTGGTTGCCATGGGTATGGAGAAGATCAATTTTTTCTGGTATTTGAAAAAGATTTCGCTGCTTGCCATGTTAGGATTTCTGGCGGGAGCCGCCACTTTTATGTTCATGAGAACTCTACTGTGAAACTTTAAGTAATTTTTCACATTTTTGTGGCAATTTATCGCCGATGGGATCGTTACGATTGAATACTCATTAATTAGCTAATATGTCACTATTTTTACTGCAGGATGCCAGTGCCGACCCGGAACTTTTGGAAGACGTGGTATCTGAAGAGAAGACGCTTTCCATTTTTAACCTCATCATGGAAGGCGGCTTGGGAGGTCAAATCATAATCGCCTTGCTTTTTGTGCTTCTTCTGGTAGGTTTGTACATCTACTTTGAGAGATTCCTCGCCATAAAGGCAGCATCCAGAATTGACAAGAATTACATGAACCAGATCCGTGACAACATTTCAAGCGGAAATCTGGAAGCAGCTAAGATTCTAAGCCAGAACAACCGAAGTCCGGTCGCCCGGCTGATCGAAAAAGGAATCTCGAGAATCGGAAAGCCACTGGATGATATAAATACCGCCATTGAGAACGCCGGCAAACTGGAGATCTATAAGCTGGAGAAGAATGTAGCGGTTTTGGCAACAATTGCCGGTGCGGCACCTATGATAGGTTTCCTGGGGACGGTGATCGGAATGATCGTTGCCATACACGAGATTGCCAATTCAGGAGGGCAGATTGACATCAAGATGCTCAGCGATGGATTGTATACGGCCATGACAACTACTGTTGCCGGACTGATAGTCGGTATTATCTCATATATCGCCTACAATCATCTCATCGTAAGGACCAACAAAGTCGTATACCAGATGGAAGCAAATTCCCTGGAGTTCCTGGACCTTCTCAATGAACCAGTTTAACGAGGTGAGTAAATGGAATTAAGAGGAAGAAACAAGATCAATCCGAATTTCAACATGTCGTCAATGACCGACATTGTATTCCTGTTGCTTATCTTTTTTATGCTGACCTCAACACTGGTGACCGTGAATGCACTGGACATCATGCTGCCAAAGGCCCAGGGAAAGACAGAGAACAAAAAATCCACAGCTGTTAGCATAACCCGCAAGCTCGACTTTTATGTAGATCGACAGAAGGTGGGTGAAGGAGAAATCGAGCGCTTTCTGTTGAACACTTTGAAAGATAGTGATGATCCTACTATTGTGCTTAGGGCCGAAGAAGGGGTCCCTATTGAAAAGGCCGTCAAGGTCCTGGACATTGCCAACAGAAACAAGATAAAAGTGGTACTCGCTGTGAGACCGAAGTAAAAAGTACTTTAAGAAGCTTTTCTAAACGCCGCCTATGGCCTTTTTGGATACAAAACATAAAAGAAAATCTGCCTTGTACACCACGTTGATCGGGGTGCTCATACTGATCATTATGTTTGTTTTCGGATTGACCTATTTCGACCCGCCCATCGAGTATGGAATAGCCGTTAACTTCGGAACTTCTGATGTAGGCAGCGGAAACGTTCAACCGACAGAAGCCTTAAAGCCCGCCACAACATCTGAAAGCGAACCCGAACCTGTCGAGGAGGTTGAGGAAGCAGTAGATGAAGTTGTCGAAGAGGCAGAGGAAGTGGCGGAGTCGGAGGATAATGAAGCCTCGGAGCCTGCCGAATCTGAAAAGCTGATGACCCAGGAATCCGCTGAGGCCCTGGCGATCAAAAAGGCAGAGGAAGAGCGAAAAATTAAGGAAGCCAGGGAAAAGGAAGAGGCAAGGAAAAAGGCCGAGGCCGAAAGAAAGGCCGAAGAAGAGCGCCAGCGTAAGATCCGGGAGGAGAACGAGCGCAAAGAGCGAGAGAGAAAGGCCCAGGAGGCGAAAAGAAAGAATGTCGATGCCCTGATGGGCGGTTTCAGTGACAGCAACGGAAACGCTGATGGAGGCGAAGGCGATGACAATCAGCCCGGTGACAAGGGGAAAGAATCCGGAGACCCGAACGCAAGTGGATATTATGGCATTGGTGGCGATGGCAGTGGTGGAAACTACAGGCTGGGTAACCGGCGTGCTCTTACAAGACCAATACCTGAATACGATTGCAATGAAGAAGGCAAGGTTGTTGTGACGATTTCGGTGGATCAGTCGGGCAGGGTGATTTCTGCTCAAGCCGGGGCCAAGGGCACTACCAACTCGGCCTCATGTCTGCTCAGCAGGGCGAAGGAAGCAGCCCTTCGCACTAAATTCAACGCCGATAGCAATGCCCCTTCCAAGCAGGTAGGGCTGATCATTTATAACTTCTCTTTATCTGAATAGACTTGAATTATCAGCAGACCCTCGACTGGATGTATTTCCGTTTGCCGATGTACCAGCGCCAGGGTGGTCCGGCACTTAAGAAGGACCTCACCAACAGCATCGCATTTTCAGAACACCTTGGAAAGCCCGAAAATAAATATGCAAGTGTTCATGTAGCCGGAACCAATGGAAAGGGGTCAACCAGCCATATGATCGCCTCTGTTTTGCAGGCGGCTGGCTACAGGGTGGGTCTCTATACATCCCCCCATCTCAAAGACTTTCGAGAAAGAATTCGAGTGAACGGAGAAATGATCTCCGAGGATGAAGTGGTGATTTTCATTGAAAAAAACAAGAAATTTCTCGAGCAGCACAGCCTTTCATTCTTTGAGCTCACTGTTGGGTTGGCCTTTGATCATTTTGCTAGTAAGCAGGTAGATATTGCCGTGATCGAAGTGGGCCTGGGAGGGCGTTTGGATTCCACGAACATCATACAACCAGTGGTATCGGTCATTACCAACATCGGTTTGGATCACACCCAGTTTTTGGGCGAGACACTTCCCGAGATTGCCTTTGAAAAAGGAGGTATCATCAAGCCAGGAATCCCCGTTGTGATCGGTGAGGTCCATAAGGAGACATTGCCGGTCTTCGAAAGATTGGCGACCGAAAGGAAGGCCCCACTATTTATAGCCGATCAGGCATCTGAACCCCGATTTGAAACCGATCTGCTTGGAGGATATCAAGTCAAAAATCTACAAACCACACTCAAGACGATTGAGCTTCTGCAGAATGCTGGATATGAGATATCGGATTATCATGTTCGTGAAGGTTTGCTTCACGTCGCAGAAAATACCGGCCTGAAGGGTCGTTACCAGGTGCTTGGAGAAAACCCCAAAACAATCTGTGATAC
>CBDUAY010000154.1:0-5722 GCA_965365245.1 uncultured Flavobacteriaceae bacterium
TAGTTGCAACCATGGGACGTTCCTTTTGGATCTTCGATGATTTAGGTCTGCTGCGACAATGGGAGGACAAGCCGGGCGAGGCGAAACTGTTCAAGCCTGAACCTGCAATTCTTGCAAATTGGTGGGGAGGTATGAATTCGTCTTCAGCTACCGGAACTAGTGACTTCACGGGTGTGAATCCGGCAACGGGAATGGTCATATACTACAATTTGCCTGAAGTAAAGAAAGGAACTGAGTTGACCCTTGAAATCAGGGATGCAAAGGGGAATCTCGTAAACAGTTATACCTCCAAGGCAGACTCGACTTATGTCAAGTATGAAGGAGCACCCTCAAAAAAGGATGTTTTGAGCGCGAAAAAAGGGTTGAACCGTTTTGTCTGGAATATGCGTCACGAGATGTTGCTCGGTGCGCCTGAGGTATATATAGAAGGAAGTTTCAACGGGCATAAGGCCATACCGGGGACATACAGTTTGAAGCTAAGTTATGGAGATGCTGCATTGGAAACGACCGCAGAGATCAGGAACAATCCGCTCTACGACATCAGCCAGGAGGAATATGTGGCCTATGAAGAATTCATGACACAGGGTGAAAAGAGTTACAACGAGATGACCCGGATGACCAATCAATTGCATGAGATCCAAAAGAAATTGACGAAAGTGGTTGGTCAGCTTAACAAACCGGAGCAGGCGAAGATCAAAGCGGAGGCTCAGGCCCTTCTAAAAGAGTTGAAGACGTTTGACGCGACCATGGTACAGCGTTTGTCAAAAGCCTATGACGATGTGGAGAACTTTGAGAACGGGTTCACCGCGCATTACCTGACGGCGATCAACCAGGTTGACAGCAGCATACCTAAGGTCACCAATGGAGCCAGGAATAAAATGAAGGAGTTGAATGCCACCTGGACGGGCCATAAAAAAACGGGTCAGGAGCTTTTGAACAACAAAGTTCCTGAGATGAACAAGAAATTGTTTGACTCTGGTTTTGGCGTACTTTTCGCAACGAAATAGAGTTATCCAAAAGATAGCGTGAACCTTGAACACTAATAGAACATGGGTGAAGGGTCCAAAGAACGAATTTCGCTAAGTGTCTATTTCTTCCTGCTGGGTTTCGGTTTTGCCTCCTGGGCTTCACGAATCCCTTCTATCAAGGAGAACTTTGACTTCAACGAGGCCGAATTGGGCAATCTTCTTTTGGCTATGCCGATCAGTTCATTGATTGGCCTTCCGATCTCGGGTTGGTTGGTGTCCAAGTTCAACAGCCGGGTTCCCCTTTTCGCATCTTTCGTTGTCTTCGCAATCAGCCTTTACGCCATCGGTTCGGTCTCCCGGCTCGATCACCTGGTCATAGCCGTATCCGTTTTTTCATTTTGCATGCGAATTTCTAATATCACGGTGAACACTCAGTCCCTGGCACTGCAGCAGAAAAGAGAAAAGCGGATCATTGGGTCCTTTCACGGTCTTTGGAGCCTTGGCGGCCTGTTTGGCGCATTGTTCTCAACCATACTCGTCAAATTGAAGGTGCCCATGATCGACCATTTTTTATACGTCACGATCATAAGTCTGTTGGCTGCGGTCATGGCTTATCCATTCCTGTTGAAAAAGGACAAGTCTGACGTTGGAAACCGACTGATCCTTGGAAAACCTGACGCCTATATTCTGTATCTCGGTCTGATGGTCTTCTTTGCGGCGTTGTGCGAAGGGGGCATGTTTGACTGGAGTGGGGTGTACTTCAAGGAGGTAGTCGGGGAGGAGGTTTTCACCCTGGGCTACTTGCTCTTTATGTCGTTCATGGCTTTTTCCCGTTTCTACTCCGATCGCCTGAGTGAGAAGCTGGGCATTCAAAACACCTACGTCCTTGGCTCAACGATAGTCACAATTGGCATGCTGATCGCAATTGTTTTCCCTTATTATTGGCCTGTGCTGATCGGTTTTTCCCTGGTTGGGATCGGGGTGGCGGCTGTTTTTCCAATGACTTTTGGCCTGGCGGGAAAATCAAAAAAATACTCCCCCGGCATGGCGATTTCCATCATATCCACCTACGGTATCATAGGAATGCTCATAGGTCCGCCGCTTGTGGGTTACCTGGCTCATGCCATAGGATTGAGATATGCCTTTATCCTGTTCATTCTCTCCGGATTGATGCTGATTCCTTTGTCTCGCAGGCTATTTGCTCTGGATGAATCCAAATAGTCCTTGGTGAATCATCTCGACGACCTCTTTTTTTGACCGAGATCAAAGCGTTTATTGATCCCGGTCATTGTAGAAAGGCTTGTCAATGTTTATTTTACCACATTAGATCAACGGAGCAATGAGTGTGATATCGAAATGGGATCAAATTCTCGAGGGATATGTGAAGGCACCTGGAGACAGCCAGGAAACATTGAGCCAGAAAAAATTGTGGTTGATACTAACCGCTGTTGGTTTGCCCTGGTTAATTGTTATGAGCATTCTCATAGCCGACAAACACGGGGAAACTGTTCTCTTTATCAATATCTTTTTTGGCGTCTCCATGTTCGCCTCGCTGCTTTTGTTTCATTTTTACAAGTCGCATATTGAAAGATTCATCCTATTCATTCAAATTCTGATTCTTTCACTAACAACAATTAAGGTATTCCTGATGGGTGGATTGCTGGAAGCCGGAGGAGCAATTTTTATTGGGCTCATTGCTCCGCTCTACGCTCTGACCACAAATAACAGGAGGCGTGCTTTGATATTCTTCGCGGCCTATCTGGTTGGAATGATTGTCGCAACCGAATTGCAACCTGACACCTCCCACGACTATTTTCAGTATTACTACTATATGGGTTTCAGTTTAGGCATTTCGATAGCTTTCTCAGGGCTGTATTATTATACCGGTCGCCTGCAATGGCTGAAGAACCAGGAGAAGGCGAGAATGAAGGAGCTCGATCGATTGAAAAGCAATTTTTTCACGCATATAACACATGAATTGCGAACACCACTGACAGTTATTTTAGGCATGGCGGGACAAATAAAAGAAGACCCGGGAAAATATCTTGAAGAAGGACTTAAAATGATTGAAAGAAACGGTGAAAAGCTCCTGGATATGACCAATAAGTTACTGGATCTTTCTCGAATGGAAGCTAAAATGATGCCGGTGAACTGGGTACAGCAGGACATTGTCGGCTATGTCAAATACCTGGTTGAGTCTTTTCATTCGTTCGCTGAGTCAAAACAGATCGCAATTTCCTATTCGATCGCCGAAAAGCATGTCATAATGGATTATGATGTGGATAAGATTGCAGACATCGTTTCAAACTTGATTTCCAATGCAATAAAATTCACGCCCAGAGGTGGCGAAATCATGGTCAGGATGTATCCTAAAAACAAGCATGGTAAAAAGTATCTTCATCTTGAAGTCAAGGATAATGGTCCCGGCATTGCAGAGGAATTTTTGCCGAACATCTTCGAGAAATACTTCCAGGCTCAACGACACGAGGACGAGTACTCAGAGGGAAGTGGTTTGGGTCTTGCTGTGACTAGAGAAATGGTTCAACTGATGAACGGGAAGATTTCGGTTTCAAGTCAACTGAACAAAGGATCTGTTTTCAAAGTTGTTCTGCCGATAACCAATAGGGCACCATTAGTCTCAAACCTTGTACAGGAAGATGACACAATCCCGGATGCGAGTCCTGAATTGGATAAAAAAATGTCAGTAGAAAGGGATCTGTCAACCCCTGACGGTGAAGAAGATAAAAAATTGAACCTGTTGATAGTTGAGGATAGCAAGGATGTTGCGAGCTATCTCGGATCATTGCTGTCTGTCGACTACAAAATTGACAACGCATGGAACGGAGCCGAGGGCTTTGAGCTGGCGACTCAAAATGTCCCCGATTTGATCATTTCAGATGTTATGATGCCGGTCATGGATGGATTTACCTTGTGTCAGAGACTTAAAAATGACATGCGAACAAGTCATATTCCTATTATTCTGCTCACTGCACGAAATGAGATGTCGGCCCGAATGGAAGGTCTGAGGGCTGGAGCGGATGCTTACCTGGGCAAGCCGTTTAACAAAGAGGAACTTTTTATTCGCGTGGATAAATTGATCGCATTGCGCGAGCAGTTGCGCAATTCCTACCAGCATTTGGCTCGGGAACCTATGACTTTTTCTTCCGAAAGGGAGATGCAGAAATTGCCAAAGAATCATTTGAACAATCTTGAGTACGCTTTCATGCAAAGCGTTACCGAAATCCTTGAAGAGAATCTAAGCGATGAACAATTTGGCATAAGCAATTTATGTGATTCATTGGGTATGAGTCGTTCTCAGCTTTACAGGAAATTCTCAGCGCTTACCGATACAAGTGTGAACGTATTTCTCCGAAATTTGCGATTGACCAAAGCCAGGAAACTTCTTCGTACAACAGACCTCAATGTCTCAGAGGTCGCCTATGATACCGGATTCAAGAGTCCTTCGCATTTCAGTCGTATCTACACAGAGCGATTTGGAATCCCACCGAGTCGTGAAAGGCAGGAGACATTGGCAGGAGTAGACTGATTTCTCACTTCACATAGATTTCTCGACATATTTAAACATCAATTAATGTCTCTGAGACAGAGAGTAAAGCATCCGGCACGCTGAGTAAAGACGAAGCTACATTTCCCATTTAATTTTGAATTATTGATTTTGAGGTGTTTTCTTTTCTAGGTTTTCATCTTGCAATGAGGGGAACAGAGCACCTTTACAGAATTAACTGTTGTTTAACTTAAATCTTACAGACATGAGAAAAAATTCAATATTGCTGGGAATGTTGACTTTGTTTCTGGTCTTTGGCTCTTGTTCGAAAGACGCCCTTGACCTTGACGAGTCAAAGCTCGATGATAAGAAGAGCAAATTACAGAACAGGGAGTTTGTGAGTGAGTCACTGACTCCAAACTACATGAATAACTCAGAGTACAGGCAAATGCAGATCTATACACCACCGGGTTATGACAAACACGGGTCCAAATCCTATCCCGTGATTTACTTACTTCAAGGACTGCCTTTAGGGGAAAAGTCTTATCTCTGGCCGAAATTATACGAGCCATGGGTTGGTGATCCGATGCCCTTTTTTGCAGGCCCGGATTTCCCTGAAGAAGGGTTCAGGGAATGGATGGATGGCCTCATCGAGTCTAAACGAGTTCAACCGATGATCATCGTGATGCCCGATGCGGACAACAATCTATACGGATGGTGCATGTTCACCAATTCAGTCCTCAATGGGGGCTTTGAAGACTACATCGTCAATGACCTGGTCAACTATATAGACGAAAATTACAGAACGATAGCCTCCAGGGACGGACGGGCGCTGGTTGGTACCTCTCAAGGCGGCTATGGGGCGATTAAACTCGGCATGCTCCATCCGGATAAATTCTCGGTGGTTGCCAGTCACACTGGGCTTCTTTATCTCGATGGCGTGCTGGCGATGGGACCTGTGATCGCTGCAAATAACCCGGACGGTTTCAACGGTCCGGATCCCGCCAAGTTTTTCACCACTGCACTTTATGCCTTTAGTTCTGCCTGGTCGCCCAATCTAAATAATCCTCCATGGATGGTCGACTTGCCAATTGATGATTCAGGTGCAATTATACCTGGCATCCGGGAAAAATGGATTAAACACGATGTTTTATCCATGCTTGACGAACCAATTTATTTAAATAATATAAAGTCTTTGAAGGGGGTTTATCTGGATGCAGGAAATCAGGATGAGCTGGGAATGAATGCG
>CBDUAY010000155.1:0-5718 GCA_965365245.1 uncultured Flavobacteriaceae bacterium
ATTGCCAGAAGCTAATATAGTATTTTTTTGGCAACGAAATTTGTAGCTATAGTAGCAAAAAGAACGACCGAAATTGAACTCACCGGCATCAATATGGCGGCAACAATTGGCGACAGGTTGCCCGTAATGGCAAAGAGAAGTCCGATTATGTTATAGAGAAAAGAAATTACGAAGCTCATCTTGATGATTGACATCGTTTTTTTGGAGAGTTTAAGAAAAGAAGGCAGCTTCGAAAAGCTCCTTGCATCAAGAATGCCGTCACAAGCAGGGGAGAAGACATTGATGTTCTCAGAAATGGCAATTCCCACGTCACTCTGAACCAGGGCCCCGGCATCATTGAGCCCGTCTCCCAGCATCATGACCGATTTTCCAGATTCCTGAAAGGCCTTTACCCGGTTGAGTTTGTCTTCCGGTTTTTGTCGGAAGAATATCTGCGAACCTTCGGGCAAAATATCTTCCAGATTCTCTTTTTCTCCTTCATTGTCTCCAGTAAGGACAGAGAGCTCATATCCCTTTCCGAGGACATCCATGACCTGTTTCAATCCCTTTCTGTAATTGTTGCTGACCAGGAACATGCCTTTCAACTCATCATCGACTTTCACATGTATCTGCGTCTGGTTGGGGTCTGTATTCTCTGCCCCAGTGAACTGTGCTGATCCCAAAGCAATTCTAACACCTTTTACAACCCCTGAAATGCCCTCGCCCAAGTGTTCGGCAAAGTCTTCTGCCCCATCGTCTGCTTTGCCTGGAATGTGGTCATACAGGGCTCTGCTCAATGGGTGATTTGAAGATTTCAGCACAGCTTTTACTGCCATTATCTCCGAAGTTGAGAGCGGGCTCCCCGTGTATTTAATCTCAGAGGCGTTATTCGCTGTTATGGTTCCAGTTTTATCGAAAACAAGGGTTTCTGCCCTTGACAGGGATTCAATTACATAGGCGTCTTTGAGGTAAAAACTCTCTTTTCCAAAAATCCGAATCATGTTGCCAAGTGAGAACGGAGCCGAGAGTGCAAGCGCACATGGACAGGCTACGATGAGAATGGCTGAGACGACCTGAAATGCAATGCTTCTGTCCTGGATGTACCAGAAGATTCCGGCAGCCGTGGCTATTCCCAGGATGATAAGAGTGAATTGTTTAGAGATGGAATCCGTTAAAGTCTTGATATTGCCTGTCTTCTCCTTTCCAAAAACGTCTTTGCTCCACAATTGGGTGAGATAGCTTTGCTTGACGGATTCGATGGCTTCCATTTCTATTGCGGGTCCTTTTTGTTTTCCTCCTGCAAAGAGTTTGTCTCCTGAGACTTTGCTCAAAGGCAAAGATTCTCCAGTGACAAAACTGTAGTCGATCAGGGCTTCTCCGTTGAGAAGAATGCCGTCCACAGGAATGATTTCCTCGTTTCTGATCAGAAGGCGATCGCCTTTTTTTATGTCATTGACGCTAATGGAATGTTGACTCTTGTCTTTGTTGATTTGGGTTACAGCGATCGGAAAATACGATTTGTAGTCTCTTTCGAATGACAGAAAGCTGTAAGTCTTTTGTTGAAAGATTTTTCCGAGAAGCAAAAAGAAAATCAAGCCGGTCAAACTGTCAAAATACCCCTGGCCCATGCCTGTCACGACTTCATAGGTGCTCCTGAAAAAAAGGACCAGTATTCCGAGTGAAATGGGCACATCTATGTTGAGAATTCCATGCTTCAGGCCTTTGTAGGCCGATATCAGATAGTCACGTCCGGAATAGACGAGGGCCGGAATCGCCATGGCGAGCATGATCCCCCGAAAGAAAGGCTTGAAGCGGTTGAGCCAGAACTCATCCATTTGAAAATACTCGGGAAATGAAAGCATCATGATGTTTCCAAATGCGAAACCAGCTACCGCGACCTGGTAAATGAGCTTTCGATCCACACCCTTCTCATCCGCATCGGCGCTTTCAAGACTGATGTATGGCTCATAGCCAATTGAGGTGATGAGCTCAGCGACCTGCTGAAGGCTGATCTCGTTCTTTTTAAAGGTTATCCGGACTTCTTTTTTAGGAAAGTTAACCAGGGTGGTTTTTACACCGTGATTCAATTTGTGCAGATTCTCAAGAACCCAAATGCAGGAGCTGCAATGAATGCTCGGAATGTAAAAGTTGACCACAGCAGTCTCCTCGTCTTCAAACTCGAGAATTTTTTTTCCGATATCCGGGTTTCCGAGGTAATCGAATTTCCCGGCGATCTCATTGGGGATCGTTCCTGGAGTCGACTCCAGGTCGTAATACACATTCAGCTCGTGTTGATTCAAGATCTCATAAACCGTCTTGCATCCATTACAGCAAAAAGCCTTATCTTCAAACGTAATGGGTTCGGAACCGCATTTCGTACCGCAATGATAGCAATCGGGATTGGTCATACACTCTTGGAAAAGTGCGTAAATTTCCCACAAAAAAATTGTTTAAAAAAATGAATGCTGGCAGAATTTATATAAATTTGCAGCACTCAACAGTTCATTTATGAGGCCAGAATGCGAAAAATGCGTAGTTCGTGATATGAACTCTTTGAAGACCGTCACGGCGGATAATCTCAAGGAGATCAATCACAAAAAAACGACGCTCCATTTCCAAAAAGGAGAAGTTATCTTCAGTGAAGGAAATACACTGAGAGGGGTATATTGTTTGCATAGTGGTAAATGCAAGATGACTAAATTAGCTCCTAACGGCAAAGAGCAAATAGTCAGATTCATCCGGAAAGGGGAGATGGTAGGACACAGATCAGTAATCAGTAATTCGGTTGCCCATTTGACAGTCACTGCCCTTGAAGACATGGAGGTGTGTTTTATACCGAAACAGGAGATACTCGATATGTTCAAGAACAATTCGGATTTCTCACTGGGCATTACCCAGTCTCTAGCAGAAGATCTTGATGAGGCCAATGCGTCAATTGCAAACATGGCTCAGAAAAATGTAAGGGAACGTTTGGCGGAATCCCTGCTCTTCTTTGAGAAAATATTCGGGGTTGACTCAGATGGATTTATTTCTGTGACCCTGACCCGGGAAGAAATTGCCAATGCGATTGGAACTGCTACCGAATCTACAATTCGCTTGTTGTCGGAATTCAAGAAGGAAGGGTATATTGTCCTCTCCGGAAAGAAGATCAAAATAGAGGACAAGGTCAAATTACAGCACCTGACGGAAGGCTACTAGTTGCAGCCCCAACAGACAGGCACCATAAGAGAAGATTTACACTCAATTGAAAATAAAAAAGCCCTCAGTTCACTGAGGGCTTTTTCTATTGTAACGTGAATTGATTTATTTCGAAAATGACCGAATCGTTCGTGCTATGATGTCTGCGCATTCTCGAAGCTGTTCCTCCGTCATGACAAGGGGAGGGGCAAATCGGATGATGTTCCCGTGAGTCGGTTTGGCGAGTAGCCCGTTCTCCTTTAATTTCATGCAAATGTCCCATGCGGTGGAACTGTCTTCTGAGTCGTTGATCACGATTGCGTTGAGAAGTCCTTTGCCGCGCACAAGAACCAATAACTCGCTTTCGTCGACCAGTTTTTGCATTTCACTGCGGAATATGCGACCGAGCCTTTCAGCATTCTCTGCAAGCTTTTCGTCCTTGACGACCTCCAGTGCTTCCATGGCTATTGCCGAGGCCAGCGGGTTGCCACCGAACGTCGATCCATGCTCCCCGGGTCGGATGACTTCCATGATGTGATTGTCAGCGAGCACAGCCGAGACGGGATAGACGCCTCCTGACAGGGCTTTCCCGAGTATCAGGATGTCGGGCTGAACCTCCTCGTGATGCACGGCCAGCAGTTTCCCGGTTCGGGCAATACCCGTCTGAACTTCGTCTGCGATGAAGAGAACGTCGTGCTCCGCACAGAGTTCCCTGGCACCTTTCAGATATCCTTCCTGTGGGACGTAAACCCCTGCTTCTCCCTGAATGGGCTCGAAGAGAAATCCTGCAATGTTCTCCTCGGTTTTAAGGATTTCTTCAAGCGAACTCAAATCATCATATGGAATCTTAATGAACCCCGGGGTATAGGGACCAAAATTTTTTCGTGCCGTTTCATCGTTCGAAAAGGAGATGATTGTCGTAGTCCTACCGTGAAAATTGTTCTCACAAACTACGATTTTGGCATTTTGCTCTGGGATGCCTTTTTTCTCATAGGCATACTTCCTGCAGATTTTTATGGCTGTCTCAACGGCTTCCGCGCCGGTGTTCATGGGCAGCACTTTGTCAAATCCAAAATATTGGGTCACATACTTCTCGTAGACCCCAAGCTGATCATTGTAAAAAGCCCTTGAAGTCAGGGTTAGAGTCTCTGCCTGCTCTTTCAACTTATTGATTATCCTTGGATGACAATGTCCTTGATTAACAGCAGAATAAGCTGAAAGAAAATCATAATATTTTTTCCCTTCCACATCCCAGACATAAACACCGTCTCCACGATGCAATACAACGGGTAGCGGATGGTAGTTGTGTGCTCCAAACTGATCCTCCAAAGCGATGGCTGATTGAGTCGCCCCTTGATTCTTTACTAACATAGAAATTTGAATTGAACCCCACAGGAACCGGTAAACCTGTGGTTGAATGATACATGTACAATTCCTTCTTTAGGAGAGAAATCATCCTTGCTATGCAAAAATAGTAAAAATGAAGTCCGCTTTCACAGTTCTTGTCGACTGTTCCTTCCAATTGTGCTATTTTTACCTCAAATCCTCATATGAACTACCTCGCACATATTTATCTGTCTGAAGATCAGGAAATGATCCGTTTAGGAAACTTCATGGCAGATCACATCAAGGGCTCAAAATACGAGACTTATCCGATAGAGATTCAGAAGGGAATACTGTTGCACCGCAAGATCGACTGGTTCACCGATCTCGATGAAACAGCCCGAAAGAGCAAGAGGAGACTCAACGACAGATATGGATTGTACCGTGGCGTTATAATTGACATTTTTTACGATCATTTTCTCGCAGCAAATTTTGCGGATTATTCTGACGTCGCTTTGAGCGATTATGCATCGGTATTTTACAGTTCGCTGCAGGCCAATGAGGAGTTGTTGCCCGAAAAGGTCAGGCACATGACCCATTATATGATTCGCAACGACTGGCTCACGAGCTACGCTGAAACTGAAGGCATTCGCCAGGTGCTTTTGGGAATGAATCGACGCACAGGCGGTCGGGGCAAAATGGATATGGCCATAGCGGACCTGCTTGAGCATTACGATGATTTCGAACTTGACTTCAGGCATTTTTTCAAAAAGTTGCGTACCTTTTCCTCCCAAAATCTTCAAGAGTTACATGAGCATTTTTCCCAATAGCAGGTCTTTACAATTCGGATTTTTCATTTTACTAACCTCTTCGTTGCTGGTTCTTGTTCAATGCCGCGGCAAACAAGAGCAAACCGGACGCATGACCCAAGGAGTTGTCGCCGATAGTGCGATGGTGGTGAGCGCTCGTGTGGAAGCGTCCAGGATAGGTCTCGAAATTCTTCGAAAAGGCGGAAACGCCTTTGATGCTATGATAGCCACGGATCTGGCCCTGGTAGTGGCCTATCCCTTTGCCGGGAATATCGGAGGGGGTGGATTTACCTTGTTTCGCACTCAAGGAGGTGAAATTGGAAGCCTCGATTACCGGGAGAAAGCACCGTTGGCAGCTCATCGCGACATGTATCTGGATGAAAACGGAGAGATTATTCCGGGGCTGAGCACATTGGGAGCGCTGGCTGTA
>CBDUAY010000156.1:0-5663 GCA_965365245.1 uncultured Flavobacteriaceae bacterium
AATGGAAGACCATGGATCGCTATGTTCAGGAATTCAACAGTGTCAGCTTTGAGACTGAAGAAATCATTGACATTCCCCTGACCCAGAGGATACAAGAGGTCAAGCCTCCTCCACCACCCCCTCCTGCACCTGAAAAAATCGAGATCGTGGCCGATGAAGAGGAAATCGAGGAAACTGTTCTCGAAACCACAGAAACGGACGAGACTGAGTATGTCGAAGCCGTCGAAATCGAAAATATCGAGGAGATCATAGAAGAAGAAGAAATGCAAAAAGACATCCCATTTGCTATTATTGAAGAACCTCCCGTCTATCCGGGTTGTAAAGGAACCAAACAGCAAATGAAACAATGCATGCAGGACAAAATCAATGCGCATGTCACCAAATACTTCAACATCAACCTGGCCCAGGAATTGGGTTTGACCCCCGGTAAGAAGAAGGTCTATGTGCAGTTCAAAATTGACAAGAGCGGTGAAATCATCGACATTCGTGCTCGAGGTCCACATGCCAGACTGGAAAAAGAGGCGATTCGGGTCGTGGAAATGCTTCCCAGAATGACCCCAGGCAAACAAAGAACGCGCCCGGTTAGAGTGTCATACACCTTGCCAATTACTATGGTTGTTCTTGAGTGACATTTGAACTCGAATACTACTCCAAAGTAATACTTAGATTTTGTAAATTTGGAATCCTAACAACCAGGAATGATTCCAAACTTGAATAATTTATCTCCATATGACACGCTCGGTGTCTTGGAACGAGTCGACCGCTTTTGTAAAAGGAGCATCAAAAATTCATCGAAAGTTGAGGGTTTAAAATTGGCCCTGAGCATGATCGACCTGACCACCCTGGAAGGGAAAGACACCCCTGGTAAGGTCAAACAACTCTGCTATAAAGCCATTCATCCTCACGATCGACTGGAAGGCATTCCCAAAGTAGCGGCCATTTGCGTCTATCCCACTTATGTCAGCCTGGCTAAAAAAGAACTGGAAGGATCAGGAATTTATGTTGCTTCAGTAGCCACAGCCTTTCCCAGCGGGCAGTCCAGTCTAAAAACTAAATTGTCAGATACCCGATTTGCTGTTGAAGAAGGAGCAGACGAGATCGACATGGTAATCTCCAGGGGAGAATTTTTGGCAGGCAATTATGAATTCGTTTTCGACGAAATCGCTTCCATCAAAGAAGCTTGTGGCGAGGCACACCTCAAAGTCATACTCGAAACAGGCGAATTGGATACGCTGGACAATGTGCGAAAAGCCAGTGAGCTGGCGATGCACGCTGGTGCGGATTTCATCAAAACTTCAACCGGTAAGATCCAACCGGCCGCAACCTTATCAGTGACTTATGTCATGCTTGACGCGATCAAAGACTTCTATTTGAAGACAGGAAAAATGATCGGCATGAAACCAGCAGGAGGAATTTCGAATTCCAAGATCGCTTTGCAATACCTCGTCATGCTCAATGAGGTGTTAGGGGAAAAATGGATGAACAAGAACTATTTTCGATTTGGAGCCAGCAGTCTTGCCAATGACATTCTTATGCAATTGGTTAAAGCGGAGACCGGGCACTATCAATCATCAAATTACTTTTCAAAGGACTAACCATGGGTGAAACTGGCAATCAAGATGTATTCATCTCAAATTGGGAATATGCTGAAGCTCCTGAGAGTCAGGATCATATTCAGATTAATAAACGCTATGATCTTTTCATTGACGGTAAATTTGAAGAGCCGCAAAGCAAAAAGTATTTCCAGACAACGAATCCTGCTGACGGCAAGGTGCTTGCGAAAGTAGCAGAGGCTTCTGAAGAGGATGTTGATCGAGCTGTTAAGGCAGCGCGAAATGCTTTTAAAAAATGGTCCGGGCTACCGGCAAAAGAAAGAGGGAAGTACATTTTCAGAATCGCCCGCCTGATACAGGAAAGGGCAAAAGAGCTGGCTGTGATAGAGAGTCTCGATGGGGGAAAACCAATTCGGGAATCGAGAGATATCGACATTCCTCTGGCAGCGAATCATTTTTTCTACTACGCAGGATGGGCGGACAAGCTGGAATACGCATTTCCCGGAAGAAAAGTCAAACCCCTGGGGGTTGCCGGGCAAATCATTCCGTGGAACTTCCCTTTGCTGATGGCGGCCTGGAAGTTGGCTCCCGCCCTGGCTACTGGCAATACGGTTGTTCTCAAACCGGCTGAAACCACGCCATTGACCGCAATGAAGCTCGCAGAGATCATCCGCGACAGCGGTCTTCCGCATGGTGTTGTGAACATCGTGACAGGAGCAGGCGAGACAGGCGCATCAATAGTAAGGCATCCCGACGTCGACAAGATCGCCTTTACGGGATCGACTGCCGTGGGCAAATTCATTCAAAAAGCCATTGCAGGGACCTCAAAGAAACTCACTCTTGAACTGGGTGGCAAAGGTGCGAATATAATCTTCGAAGACGCGGCGCTGGATCAGGCAGTAGAAGGGATTGTCAACGCCATCTTCTTTAACCAGGGACATGTATGCTGCGCAGGATCACGCCTATTTGTGCAGGAATCGGTCGCCGAACTTGTCATTTCGAAGCTCAAGGTTCGTATGGGTAGTTTATTTGTTGGCGACCCTCTGGACAAGAATACTGATATCGGCGCGATCAATTCAAAAAAACAGCTGGAGACGATCAAAAAGTATATAGAGATTGGCAAGAACGAAGGGGGGCGGATCTATCAGCCCAAGTGTAACTTGCCCAAAACAGGCAACTGGTGCCCTCCTACCCTGTTTTTGGATGTTTCCCAATCGCATCGGATTGTACAGGAAGAGATTTTCGGTCCGGTCTTGACGATTCAGACCTTCAGAACCATTGATGAAGTGATCGAGAAAGCAAACAATTCGCCTTATGGTCTGTCTGCAGGGGTCTGGACGGACAAGGGCTCAAAAATTTTCCACCTTACCAAGAAATTGAAAGCCGGCGTTGTCTGGGCCAATACCTATAACAAATTTGACGCCACCTCCCCATTCGGTGGATACAAGGAAAGTGGCTTCGGGAGAGAAGGTGGTTTGCACGGTTTGAAACCTTATATCAAATTCGAATGAGATGAGCAGATTGAATGTCAACAAAACCTATAAGCTTTTTATAGGCGGGAAATTTCCCAGAACTGAATCGGGACACTACTATGCCTTGAATGACAAAAAGGACAATCTTTTGGCAAATATGTGTCTTGCCTCCCGGAAAGATTTTAGAAACGCCGTCGTGGCCGCGAGAAAGGCCTTTGAGCCCTGGTCAGGAGCAACCGCTTTGAACAGGGGCCAGATTCTTTACAGGCTGGCAGAAATGCTGGAAGGAAGAAAGGAGCAGTTCTCTGCCGAGATCCACGCCATGGGATCCTCAGAGTCAAAAGCAATGAAAGAGGTGGAAGCCGCCATAGACAGACTCGTCTATTATGCGGGTTGGAGTGACAAATACCAGCAGATATTCAGTGCAGTGAATCCCGTGGCAACACCTCATTTCAACTTCTCCGTTCCGGAACCCACAGGCGTCGTTGCCATAATTGCACCTGAAGAACAGGGACTCCTCGGTTTGATCTCTGCGCTAGCACCTGTAATTGTCGGTGGTAACACTGCCGTTCTGCTGGCTAGCGAATCAAGACCCCTCTCGTCGATTTCATTTGCCGAGATAGTTCAGACCTCTGACGTTCCTGCCGGAGTGGTCAACATCCTGACAGGAAGCAAAAACGAGCTTCTGGAGCATATGGCTTCGCACATGGATGTCGATGCAATCGTCTATTGTGGGAACGAAGACAGGAAACTCGAATTGATTAGGGAACTGGCAAGTGAGAACATGAAACGGACCGTGTTCTATAGAAAATCGGATTGGTCTGCCGAAACGGCGCAGTCTCCCTATTTCATAGAGAAAACCCAGGAAATCAAAACGACCTGGCACCCGGTAAAAATTTGATTTGAATTGCCAAATGCATCAACCCAATTGTAATTTATGAAAGAACAGAATTATTTTGCGCATGAAACAGCCGTCATAGACGAGAACTGCGATATCAGCCCCGGAACCAAAATTTGGCATTTCAGCCACATTATGTCGGGCTGCACAATTGGCGAAGGCTGTAATATTGGTCAGAATGTCGTTGTGAGTCCGGGCGTGACCCTTGGAAAAAATGTGAAAGTCCAGAACAACGTATCCATCTACACGGGTGTGAATTGTGAAGATGATGTCTTCCTGGGCCCTTCAATGGTATTTACAAACGTGATAAATCCCCGAAGTGCAGTCAATCGTAAAAACGAATACATGGAGACAACAGTTCGAAAAGGAGCAAGCATCGGGGCAAATGCCACAATTGTCTGTGGAAACGACATAGGAGCCTATTCCTTTATAGGAGCCGGTGCCGTAGTGGTCAAGGAGGTCAAACCTTATGCGCTTGTTGTCGGAAATCCTTCCCGTCAGATCGGATGGATCAGCGAATTCGGACACAGGCTGACATTCGACGAAACTGGGATAGCTGTTTGCCCTGAAAGCGGGGAAAAATATGAGCTAAAAAATAATCGTGTTAATAAAATAACATAGATTTGTAGCTTTGTCAAAGGACCCCACGGGAATCCGTTGACTCCAAAATAATTCCTATGCTGAAGAAAGTATTACTGACTGTTATTTTTCTTGCTTTTTGCGTGCCAACCAACGCCCAGATCGAAAAGCCTCCGGTTTATCCCGGATGCGAATCGGAGTCCCTTGAAAACATAGAAGCTTGTTTCAATACATTTGTGAGAAAAGACATTCTTGATGAATTTGAAGTTCCTCCGGTCGTAGAAAACGAAAACTACAGGGGAAAGATCAAAGTTGTTTTCCTGGTGACCAAAGAAGGAAAGTTCGAGGTGCTGCACGTCAATTCGATGTATCCGGAACTGGAAACCGAGGTCAAACGGGTATTTGGGACGCTTCCTGTGATCCAGCCTGCAACCTTTAATGGAAGAGCCATCGATCAGCGGTTTCAGATTCCAATCAGCATGCCCTTGGCAGATAACTATATAGTTCGCAATGATTCGATCAATGCAGCCGAAGAAGAAGAAGAAGAAGAAGAAGAGAAAGTGGCCATTGAAGAAAAGATTCTCGACGATCAGGACACATTATTTCCGGAGTTTCAAAGTGAGCTCAGCATACCTTTTGTCCACCAGGAATACGACGACATCATTTATCACTTGAACCAGGGGGAAAACACCCATACCGCCGTCAAGCCTTATTTGTACAATGAAGTGCGACCGTACATTGACCTCGAGAAGAAGCGCAAAGGAATCCTGAAGGAAAAAGAATCCTGGGGAGGCAGAAAACTTTGGAACGAGCACCTGGCACTTGTCAAAGGCAAAAATTTCTGGTTTACCCTGAATCCGGTCTTTGACCTACAGGTGGGTAAGGACAACTCTGACGTGGATTATACTTACAACAATACGAGGGGCCTGCAGATTCAGGGTTCTCTTGGTAAAAAATTCGCTTTTTCAACTTCCTTTTACGAAAGCCAGGGACGATTTGCTGAATATATCAATGAAGATACGCGGCGCCTGAATCCAATCATAGGTGCCAGTGCAGTCGTTCACGGGCGAGGAAAAGCAAAAAGCTTTAAGGAAGGAGGGTTTGACTACCCAGTGGCTAAAGCCTACCTGAGCTACACTCCTAATGAGTTTTTCAATTTCC
>CBDUAY010000157.1:0-5645 GCA_965365245.1 uncultured Flavobacteriaceae bacterium
GATGTTACTAAGACTCAAATCCTAATAATTCATTAAAACTAATTGTGGTAGATTGAAAAAGCAACTCTGTTGGGACCAAAGGGTATTTATAATGTCCGAACATTGATAATTAGTTACCTGGATATTATTTTTTGTATCTTGGAACATCAGCAACCGGATCATGAACAAGTATTGGGAAAACTTAGAAAAGCGACAGATATGGAAGTCTTTTGTCGCTTATCCCGCGGCGGCCTTTGTACTTCTCCAGGCCGTTGAGTTCTTCAGCAACCATTTGGGCCTCAATCCGAAATTTTTGACCCTGTCTATGATTCTGTTGATCGGCGGATTCGTTGTTTCGGTAATTTGGAACTGGAACCACGGTGAGAAGGGAATTCAAAAAATCACCACCCTGGAGAAATCGGCTTATGGAATTGCCATCATCCTGACGGTGTTCAGTGGAGCCTATTACTGGACCCATAGTCAATCCAATACAAGACCTGAAGCATCTGACAAAGAGTACTCCTTTAACAAGCTCGCGGTTCTGCCTTTTGAGAATAGGTCCTCGGATTCTTCTTTGGTCTACCTCTCGGATGGAATTCCTGAAAACCTGATCAACCGAATAGCGAAGAGTACCGACATGCAGGTCTTATCCAGAAATTCCACCTTCATCCTGGATGAATCGGAGCGCAACTCTGAAGATGTCAAAGAAAAGCTTGGCGCGGATTTGATGCTTTCGGGACGAGTGGACAAGGTCGGGAATAAGCTGGTAGTCAATTGTCAGTTGATAAACCTTTGGGAAGGGGTGCAGATCTGGGGGGAAAAGGTGTATTACGAAAACGGCAACGTCGTCGAGCTGGAAGAGCAGATTGTTGCCTCACTGATCCGCACCTTTCCGAACTCCATGGAAAGAGAAAGTGGAAAGTTTACCGTTGAGGGTCCTGTAAACCCCGAGGCCAAGGTGCATTATATGAAGGGAAGGGCCCTAAGCTACGGCTCTACTCAACAAGAAGCCGAAAGAGCACTGGATCATTTTAGAGAGGCCATCGAGATCGACCCCGGTTTTGCTCCTGCTTATGTCGCAATTGCCAATGAGAAAATCATTCAGGCCATGTTTTCAACGGCGAGTCGTGAAGAAATATTCAATGAGGCAAGAACTGCCGTCCAAACAGCCCTGGCCCTGGATCCCAATTCAGCGGAAGCCTTTTACGTCGATGGGGCGATTAAGTTTTATGGGGAGTTCGACTGGGATGCAGCCGAAGAATCCTATAAGAAATCCATTGAGATCAATCCCGGCAATGCCAATGCCTATATACGGTATTCGGCTTTTCTGGCTGCCATGAAAAGATTTGACGAATCGATTGTTTTGGCTGACAAAGCCATTTCATTAGACCCTATTTCGATATCAAGCCTGCACAATTTGGGTTGGGTTCATCTGCTTGCCTCAAACTTTGAAGAATCAGAATCCGCGTTCAGCGAGGCCCTTGACTTGCACCCGAACTGGATCTGGGGATATGCGAAAAGAGGTTATGCAAGAATGTTCCAGGGGAAATGCGAACTGGCTCAAGCTGATGCTGCCCGAGCCCGGGAACTCATAGGGGAGTGGAGCTCTGAACTTTTGGAGTCGGTGTTCATTTTCATTTATTCCAGGTGTGGAAATGAACAGAAAAGATCCGAACTCACCGAAAGGTTTTTTGCCCGCGTCAATGAAGACAATTACAAAGATCCGTTTGCGGTATTTTTCGTTTATTACATGAATGGTGACCTGGAAACTGCACTGGATTGGGCGGAGAGGAGTCTGTCTGAAAAGGAGGCAAACTGCTACCTGTTCAATGCCGAGGTTTTTTACAATGAAGACCTGAAGAATCATCCGCGATTCATACAGATTAGAAAGACTTTGAAGTTTGAGGACTAAATAATTAACAACAGGATTGAGTTTATTAAAACGATTATATGAGATTGATCGGTGTCCTATGTGCATTGATGCTTTTGATAAGCTTCGCTTGCGATAAGGAAGAAAAGAGGTTTGCATACGTGCAGGGCAAAGAGATTTTCTCGGCCCAAGGGGAGCGAATTCACCTCAAAGGAGTGAATTTGGGAAATTGGTTGTTGCCGGAAGGCTATATGTTCAAATTGAAGAATTGCAACTCACCACGTAAGATCGATCAGGCGGTGCGTGAGCTGATCGGCAACAGTGCGACCACTGAATTTTGGGATTCCTTCCTCGAGAATTATATCACCGAAGCCGACATTAAATGGTTGGCTGAATCCGGTGTAAACATCATTCGATTGCCTTTTGACTATCGCCTTTTGACCCACGATGATTTCCTGGGCAGAGACATCCATGGCTATACCTACATCGACCGGGCGGTGAATTGGTGCGAGAAATACGATATCTATGTCTTGCTGGACATGCACGGGGCCCCCGGGGGTCAGACGGGTGACAACATTGACAACAGCGATGGCTATCCGTGGCTTATGGTGGATGAAGGGATGAAACAGCAAACGACTGAGATCTGGCGTGAAATAGCCAAGAGATATTCGAATAATCCAACGATAATCGGCTACAATTTGTTGAACGAGCCCATTGCCCACTACTTTGAAAAGGACAGTCTGAAACCTAATTTAGAGCCTCTGTACAAAAGGATTACCAGTGCAATTCGGGAGGTGGATGACAATCACATTGTCTTCATAGGAGGGGCGATCTGGGAAACCGACTTTTCGGTGTTTTCCGAACCATTTGATGACAAGCTGGCCTATACCTTTCACAAGTACTGGATGCCCCCGGAGCAAAAAGAAATACAGGCCTTCATCGACTTCAGGGAAAAGCACAATGTACCGATTTTGATGGGGGAGAGCGGTGAGAATGAGGATGCCTGGGTCCGGGATTTCCGGGAATTGCTCGACAAGAATTCCATTCACTGGACCTTTTGGCCCTACAAGAAAATGGACAATACCCGCGGCCCTATGAACTTCGAGAAACCCCCAGGGTACGATAATTTTGTGAAGTACGCAGAGAGCGACCGAAGCGCCTTTTCAGCGATCCGGAAACTGAAGGACAGCATATCCGGGATAAGACCGGAAGAGATGGTGTCCGTTTTGAATCAGTACGTCGAGAACAGCAGGTTTGAAAACTGCAATCCGAACGAGGGCTATTGCGCGGCCCTGGGTTTGGATGTCTCAACCAAAGAAGACTAGGTTATGAGACTCGCATCGATCGATCTTTTCAGGGCACTGACCATGGTACTGATGATTTGGGTCAATGACTTCTGGTCTTTGACCGATGTTCCCAAATGGCTTCGGCACGCCTCAGCGACAGAGGATTACCTGGGGTTTTCAGATGTCATCTTCCCTCTTTTTCTGTTCATTGTCGGGCTCAGCCTTCCGCTTGCCATCGACAATCGCCGCAAAAAAGGACATGGCACGAATGAAATCGCAAGACATCTCCTGGAAAGGACAGTTTCCCTTCTTTTTATCGGATTCTTCATGGTGAACTCGGAGACGCTGGACCAAAGCACCCTTATCGGACCCATTGCCTGGAAGATTCTGATGGCGGTTGCAATAGCGCTGGTCTGGTTGGACTGGAAAAGGAGCCCGCTGCCAAATCGGTGGCACAGAGTTCTAAAGATTGCCGGATGGCTTATTTTTGCCCTGCTGGCCTTGACATACCGAGGCGGTCCTGAAGGTGATCTCTG
The DNA here is from genome assembly GCA_965365245.1 of uncultured Flavobacteriaceae bacterium. Classification (GTDB taxonomy): domain Bacteria; phylum Bacteroidota; class Bacteroidia; order Flavobacteriales; family Flavobacteriaceae; genus Lutimonas. The sequence goes on from CBDUAY010000157.1 coordinate 3,672, forward strand.
GATGCAGCCTCAATGGTGGGGTATCCTTGGGCTTATTGGATGGGCCTACGGACTGAATGGCTTCGCTTATCTATTCTCTGGGGGAAGACTTGTTTACATGGTCCTTCTTTGGGCCCTTTTGAATGCCTTGTCCATGATCTCACACAGCCGTTTTTCTATTTCTGCTGCTGGTTTATGGGAGCCTTTGTCCCCTGTTTTCACAGGAACCATACCCGCTTTTACCACGGCCGGAATTCTGGCGACGTTGCTTTTGAAGGAGCTCAGAACGGGTCGGCAAAAGTGGCTCTATCCCATGCTGGTTGCACTTGGAATTGGCAATCTGTTTCTTGGGTTCTTGACCCGACCAATTTGGGGCATCTCGAAAATTCAGGCCACTTTTCCGTGGCTGGCCGTATGCACAGGCATCGGATTCCTGGTTTTTGCCATGTTAGTGTACCTCGTTGACGATAAAAACAGAAAGATCGATTCACCCTGGATATCCCCGGCTGGCACGGCGACGCTCACCTGTTATATGTTGCCTTATTTCATCTATCCGTTCTACTCGATAACCGGTTGGAAGCTTCCGGCGGCATTGAACAATGGGTTGCTCGGACTCTGCCTGTCGATGTGTTTTGCTCTGATTGTTGTCCGATTTACCGGGATATTGGAAAAGAGAGGATTCAAACTTAAATTGTGAGGGTGAAACCAGTATGAAACCAAAAGTTAGAAGATCAATATGAACAGATTACTTATCGGCTCGATTGTGGCCATTTTTCACTTTGGATCCCTCGTGGCCCAAAATTCTTTTGAGGTTGTCGGACTTTGCATTGCTGCTCCTTCCCATGACAGGGCTGGAGAGTTTGTTTCCTTCATTGATGAATCCATTGCACCGCTTGGCATCAACACCCTCATTTTACGGGTTGATTTCAACTACAACTACGATTCGAGGCCTGAGCTACGGGATGACAATCCTCTGACGAAGGAACAGATCAAGGAGATCGTCAGGGTGTGTCGTGAAAATGATATCCGATTGATTCCACAGATCAATCTGCTCGGCCACCAAAGCTGGGCAGAGAAGGTGAACAAGCTCTTGGAGGTTTATCCGGAATTCGACGAGACACCCGCTGTTAAAATGCCTGAAAAATACGAATGGCCCAACGATGATGGCCTATACTGCAAAAGCTATTGCCCGTTGCACCCGGAGGTGCATGAAGTCGTTTTTGAACTGGTGGATGAAATCATGGAAGTGTTTGAATCGAAAGACTTCCATGCCGGCATGGATGAGGTATTCTATCTCGCAGATGAAAACTGCCCAAGATGCTCGGGCAAAGACCCGGCCAGGTTGTTTGCCGGAGAAGTCAGAAAGATCAGCGAGCACTTGGAAACCCAGGGTGCGCGACTTTGGATCTGGGGTGACCGTTTGATAGAGGGGAGCGACAATGGCATTGGAATGTGGGAAGGGAGCCTGAACCATACGGCTCCGGCTATAGACATGATCCCCAAATCGGTGGTAATCGCCGATTGGCACTATGAAAGACCCCTCCCGACACCGGCGTATTTTGCGCTCAAAGGATTCGATGTGGTGTCCTGTTCCTGGAGAAAACCCGAGGTGGCTCAAGGGCAGGTGGAAATGATGCAAGGACTCAAAGCAAATTCAACCCCTGAGATGGCGGAGAAAATTCAGGGCGTTTTGCACACGGTTTGGTCCCCTGCCGGGGTCTTTATGGATGAATTCAAAGAATACGAGCCATTCTCGGCAGATAGCCTCAGCCAGGTGGCTACCCTGAAGGCCATGGCTCAGGCGGTAAAGGAGCCCGGCAAGATCAACGAAAAAACAAAATAAATTCCGGGCATTTTGATCACAACTTCCAGCTCCGCCTTTGTCGATTCTAAAAAGCATCTTCTCATTCTGGATGCGCTTCGGGGCATTGCTGCAATTATGGTGCTGATCATGCACACCTTCGAGATGTTTTGTGAAGGGGATTATCACAAGCT
>CBDUAY010000158.1:0-5571 GCA_965365245.1 uncultured Flavobacteriaceae bacterium
GACGAATATTACAAGAAAATGTTCAAATAGGAGACGGAGCTTATTCAAAAGCGAAGAGCATTCTTCATATTATAAAGCATCCTGGATTGAATTCCAGGATGTTTTTTTTTGTCGTTAACCTAGCCAAACCCACTTGAAAATAAATTGGGTCGAACAGAAATGAATCTTTTCACTAATTTTAAGGTTCACCTGATGTCCTTTATGATCTCAATATTTAAAACTATTCGACGTAAACTCTCCGATGAGAGGAGGTTTTTTCAGTATGCACGCTATGCCATTGGTGAAATCCTGCTTATCGTTATTGGTATCCTTTTGGCTTTGTACCTGAACAATCTAAATGAAAAAAAGAATGTCCGACAAGATCAGATCAAGGTGCTCACTGAGATCATTTCAAACCTGGACGGAAGCATCAGCGCCTTTGAACGGACCATTCAAACTGAAAAGAGTTATCTGGACTTTAACAGGAAGATCCAGGATCACTTCGAAAAGAAGCTGCCCTATGATTCAATATTGGATATCGCCTTTGGAACCTACTTTTGGACGATATCTACCAATCCGGTGACAGGAGCATACGAACACCTGAAAGAGAAGGGTCTGGACCTGATTGAAAATGACAGCCTAAGACAACGCCTCAGCTTCCTTTTTGAAAGTGAATTCACTATTTTGAAAGAAGAGAATGAGTTCTGGAGCAACAGTTTTCAACAGAATATATCCTATCCCTATCATGTACGTAATTTCAGAAAGTATTTTCCTAAGGACCAGGCATCTGAGAGCTACGAGTTTGCTAAGCCAGTCAACTATTCAACGCTGCTGGAAGATCCTTATTTTTTGAATATTAACGCAGAAATCATTTCAAATCGAGGCTGGAATATTCGAAGTTTGGAAAATCTCATCCTTGAAATGGAAAAATTGAAGAAATCGATTCAACTGGAATTGGATAGGTTGTCAAAATAGGTCTTGAAAAGCTTGAACGGTAAATTCAATGGAATCAGTTTATTTCTTCTTGCCCCGACCCGATTCAATATCCCCCAGGTGATGCTCCAGGGCTTCTACCGAAATCTGAATCTCTCGTATCAGAAGTGCCAGGGAAAGGATAAGCAGCAAGAGTGCCAATCCGAAAACCCATACCGCTATGACGTGTTGTTGGATGTAAATCAGAAACATTGTCAGCACGCAAAGCAAAAGGCTGGTAATGCCAAATATTTGCATAGAGCGCGTCAGATAGAGCCTTTTTCGGAGGTTTTGTATCTGTCGTATCAGGGCCTCATCTTTTTCCTTCAAAAACTGATCCTTGAGATTCCGCACCACGGAAGCATAGGCCAGAAAGCGATTGGTATAGGCCAGCATGATTAGAGAGATGGCTGAAAAAAGTAATGCAGGGGTCGTGAGGGTAAGTTGTTCCATTTATCAAAAATATGGAAATTCTTTTTTTGTTATCTTGAGCTGCCAACTTTAATTCAAGTGATCAACTTCTTTCGCAAAAAACGCCATAAAATGGCAGATGACAACCAATTTTTAAAATACGGCCGGTATGCTTTCGGTGAAATCGTTCTGGTGGTGATTGGAATACTGATCGCCTTGCAAATCAACGACTGGAACGAGGCTCGTCTTGCAAAAATTGAAGAGAAGCGCATTCTTTCCAATCTGTACCAGGAGTTCGAAAAGAATCGAGTCTTGCTGGACAGCTGCATCTCCGACAACCAAAAGGCGTTTTATAGCATGAAACAGGTCATGGATCTTATCGCCAGGGATCATTCTGGCGGGGATCATGAGCTGGTCTCGGAGTTCAATTTCGACCAAATGCTTTTTCATTGCTTTGAGCACCAAAACTTTTTTCCATCTCAACACTCCCTGAATGAGCTCATCCAGTCGGGGAAAATGCAATATCTGAAAAATGACAGACTAAAATCCATGTTGTATCAATGGTCAAGTGCCCTTGATAATTCAAACGAAAATTTTGCGGGGGTTGACCAAAAGGTGGAATATGAAATCCTCCCCTATCTGACCAAAAAGTATCCGTTAAAAGACATGGACCAATACGGGCCATTGGCCTGGAAGGAAGGCTCCAGGCTTAGTTCAGACAAAACTGTGATTCTAAAAGAACTTGAATTTGAAAACCTCATCGACGATAACATGTATCGTCTGAATGACTTTCTCCTTTCCTTGAATGAACTCAGTGAACTCATTAATGAGATCCTTGAAGAATCATCCCGATACGACTGATCCGATATGAGTTATCTGAACAACCCAATTTATGTACTGGCCGTTTTATGCTTGATGGTGATCCTTGCGGTTTATGCGGGCAAATCAAGACTGGGGAGCAAGTTTGGAGCGGCTCTGCTGGTAATAGTTTTCACGGCAGTTGTAGCCAATTTTGGCCTCATTCCGTCAGCATCAGACAGCATTCCACTTTACGACGGCATCTTCACTTACCTCGCTCCGCTTTCCATTTTTTATTTGCTTCTTGGAGTAAACTTGAACAGCATAAAAAAAGCAGGTGCCCCTATGATCATCATTTTTGTCCTGGGCTCTTTGGCAACAGCAGCGGGCGTAATGGCCGCGTGGTATTTGATGTCGCCTCAGGATTCATTGGGAGAAGACGCCCGTGTAATTGCAGGAATGCTGGCAGGAACATATACAGGCGGCAGTGCTAATTTCAACGCGGTTGCCCTTCACTACAAAATGCAGGAGAAAGGAGTGCTCTACGCCGGAACCATAGCGGTCGACAATGTCATTACAACCTTATGGATCGTGGTAACTCTTGCCATACCCACTGTGATGCAAAAATTCTGGAAAGGACGGAAAGTCTCTCAAAACACCCTGGAAGCGCCAATTGCCGAAGAAGAGCATTTTGACTTTCATTCGCTGATCTGGCTGACCTTCATAGGGATTCTGGCATTTTTCATCTCTGATAAATTCAATGAGTTCTTCCCACAGGTCCCATCAATTTTAGTGCTTTCTACCCTCGGCGTGATTTTGGCACAGGTGCGATTTATAAATCAACTGAAGGGAGGACATTTCCTGGGCCTCTACCTGGTTTACATCTTCCTGGCAGTTATCGGAGCTTATTGTGAGATCTCGTCAGTCGTTGAACTCAAATCAATTGGAACAACCTTGCTCCTCTTTGCATCTATAAGTGTTTTGATTCACGGCGCACTGATCATCGGACTGGGCAGCTTGTTTTTCAGAGATTGGGAAATGATTGCCATCGCGAGTCAGGCAAACGTCGGAGGCGGAACAACTGCCATGGCCCTTGCCGAGACCTTTCACCGTAACGAATTGATCCTGCCCGCCATACTTGTTGGCTCCCTGGGCAATGCCCTGGGAACATACATAGGGTTCACCATTGTCGCCCTGCTTTAATCTGTGCTCCGCCTAATCATGTTTTCAAGCTCGGCGATTCGATCCAGCAATTGCATGGTTAGGGCCGCTCCTGGAATATTGAGGTCCAGATCCCGCCTCAATCGCTGCACTTTCTTCAAGCGCCACAAGGTTTCTCTGGAAAAAATCCAGGTTTCTTCCTGTATTTGAAGGGGTTCAATGACTCCCTCATAAACCAGTTCCTCAATCTCAATTTCCGAGATCATGCATCGCTCGCTGAGCTGATTCATATTCAAAGGCTTGTCTTCTTCAATGAGGATGCCTTCATAGATTTTGACGATGTTTCTTTTCATGATCTTAGATTTTGAAATTGGCACGAGGGTCGAAGTTCAACGACTTCATCTCCTCGTAGAGTTTTGTGGATTTTTCATCACTCGCTGGCGGAAGTACGATCTTTATCACAACATAAAGATCTCCCGGGCTTTTGGACGGGATGCCTTTTCCTTTTATTCGCAGTTTTTTTCCTGATGGGGATCCTTTGGGAATCTTCAGTTTAATCGCGCCTCCAGGTGCAGGTACGGAAACGGACTCTCCCAGGGCTGCCTCCCAGGGCGCTATCGGGACATTTATATATACATCCCCTCCTTCAACGTGATAATTCGAATTCGATTCGTATTCCACTGTTATATAAAGATCTCCCGGGGATCCTCCACCGACTCCCGGGCCTCCCTTGCCTGCCAGCCTTATTTTTTTACCGTGATGAACGCCCTTGGGAATTTTGACATTCAAGGTTTCCGGCACATAGGTTATTGCGCCGCTTCCGTCTATTTTCGGCAGCTGCAATGAGATCATCCTCGTAGCTCCTTTGTAGGCATCCGCCAACGGGATGGTTATGGAAGCATTGAGGTCCTGTCCTTTCCTGGAAAAGGAAGTCCTTCTTCCTCCTGAGGTCCTGCCCGCTCTTCTTTGACCAAAGAGATTTTCAAAGAAATCGCTGTATTCACCACCGAGATCCTCGAAATCAAATCCACCCGACTCAAATCCACCAGAACCAAATCCTTCCTGGCCGGGGGCTCTCTGATACTTCTTGTAATACTGTTTTTGATGTTCTCTTTGCTCCTTCCCTGCCTTCCAGTCGGCACCAAATTCATCGTAGGCCTTTCGCTTTTCGGGGTCCTTCAAGACCTCATAGGCCTCGGCAACCTCCTTGAACTTCTTCTCGGCATCACCTTCTTTATTTACGTCCGGGTGGTACTTTCGGGCCAGCTTTCGGTATGCCTTTTTTATCGCATCGTCGTTGGCTTTCTTGTCTACTCCGAGCGTTTTATAATAGTCCTTGAATTCCAATTTGAACTTCTTTTTGGGTCAATTTCTTCAATTCGATTTAACCTGTCTTTCAAATTTACGAACTAATGAGCAAACTATCATAGATGGATTTTACTACATTTATGCAAATCAACATTCACGTATCAAATCTTATGAAATACATTTTTCAAAATCTTCTCGTCCTATTTCTGGCAGCTAACCTCTATTGCCAGTCCCAAACCGTTAGAGCCCAAAAAGTAACTCCGGCCATAATTGATTCTCTCGTGATGGCATCCATGGAGAGCATGCCACAGGCCGGGGTAGCAGTAGCCGTCATAGAAAATGGGAAAGTCATTCACGCCAAGGGATACGGTTTGGCATCCGCAGAATCAAAAAAGAAAGTCGATGCAAACACCTTGTTTGCTATCGCCTCAAACAGTAAATCCTTTACTGGAGCTGCCCTTTCCATACTGGTAGAGGAAGGCAAGCTGGATTGGAACGACAAAGTCGTTGATCATCTGCCAGAATTTAAAATGTACGATCCTTATGTCACTGCAAATTTCAACATCATCGATTTGCTGACGCATCGCAGCGGGCTGGATCTGGGAGCAGGTGATCTGATGTTCTTCCCGGATGGGGCTGACTTCACAGCCACTGACGTCATGAAAAGTTTTCAGCATCAACAGCCCACCTCCGCCTTTCGAACGAAATTCGACTACGACAATTTGCTCTATATCGTGGCGGGTGAGTTGATTGCCCGCAAATCAGGAATGAGCTGGCCGGAATTCGTAGAGTCGCGAATCATGAAACCCATAGGCATGGGTTCATCTGTTGGCAACTACCAAAGATTGCATTCAAAAGACAAACTCGCCGAACCACATGCCATTAAAAATGGGGAGCTCAAGGTAATTGATCATATGGTTGACATGGACCCTTCAGCGGCGG
>CBDUAY010000159.1:0-5547 GCA_965365245.1 uncultured Flavobacteriaceae bacterium
TCTATGGCCATTCGCGCCAGGCCGGCCAGGGACTCGTGAACTCCCCAGGCCAGAATAGTTACTGTATTCTTCGGAAACAGCGTATCGAAGTCTGACTGCCTCCTCGGATCAAAAATCGAATGGGCAAGTTTTTTCGTTTTTGGCTTGCCCAGAACTTTGTACAAATCAGTGCTTTTTGTTTCCTGGATGTCAGAAAGATTGATGATTCGGCAATAATCCAGGTCACAATTGTTCATTAAACGCATGATTTGTTGCTGAGTTCGATCCGGTGTCGCTTCCGTCACACGACCGTTTTCGATGTCATCGACAGGCCTGGAGCTCCCAGGATTCATCATAACCACCAGTAAATCCGGGTTTTCCAGGCAAGTGCCTTTTCGCCTGATGTCTAGATATTTCCTACAGTTGAATCCTGCGATCTGATAAAAGCATCCTGTTATCTCAAATCCATCCTTCATTCTGGGAGTCGCGCCTTAATAAGAGAGATTTGTCCCATGTGACTGGCCTCGTGCTCAAGCACGTGAAACCAAACCCAATGGTTGTTCACGCCATCGTCAATCTGCTCGGCGAACCATTTATCGTCTTTTTCTTTAAAACCTGCATGGGTTTTTACCCGAACCTCATCCCAAAGATCCAGGTAATATTGAATAGGTTTGCCTTTGAACTTGCCTTTTGAATCCGGCCCGAGCCCACCGGCCAATTGATATTGCTCCTTTTCCTCCGCGGTCCATGGCTTTCCTTCAAGGGTCTCAGACTGGTAGTAGGCCTCTGTGGCAATCAAGTGCATGATAATAGCACCTATGCTATTGGCCTTGTCATCAAAATGGTAATCAGTTTGCTCCTGCGAAAGATCTTTCACATTCTCTGAGATGCGATCCTTCAACTCATCGAGCATATCTACCATGATGCCGATCTGCGTTGAATATCCTTCCCGAGGGATAATTTCGTTTTGGGACTTCATCGAAGTCGTTACCAGGAACAATAGGCAAAAAGCGAGAGTTAGTTTATTTCTCATAAGGTTTATGTTTAGTTGATTCATGATGTATAAGTCAATTTATCCTGTGCTTTTCAAACCTCCCGAAAGGACGTTTACAAGCAGTAAAAGCTGCATGAGATATTCATCGCTGAGCTCTTTGTTCTGCTCCCTCAGCGCGCGCCATGAGGAGAGGTAATTGATCTGTATTTCGTGCAATACCCTCAAAGCTTCATGCCTGAGCTTATTGTTTTCCAATTTGGATATTCTTCGTTGCTCAACAGTTCCTTCCATCAATTCTTCAATATTGTCAAGGCAGGCCTGGTAGTCATTGAGGATCAAATTCATCAGCTCTTTTTGAACTTCAGAATTCTCAACCAGATTGGCAAAGGCCTTCATGATCTCTGTATCAGAATTCAACAGGTTTGATTCAATTTGAATGAGGCTGTATTTCAAAAACGGCCAGTCATGTGCCAGCACTTTTAGTTTTTCAAAATCGGCCGGGTTTTTCTTCTTGAATTCGCCCAGTGCGGTTCCCATGCCGAACCATCCGCTCAGATTGAATCGCGACTGGTTCCAGCTGAAGACCCAGGGGATGGAGCGCAGGTCGTTCAAAGTGCGCTGACCGGTTCGACGAGCCGGCCTGGAACCTATTTTGCTCTGCTCCAACACGTCTATGGGTGTAGCCCCTCCATAGAATTCTATGAAATTCTCATGGTCGAGCAGGGTTCTGTAGGTGCCTTTGGCCATGTCCACGAGTTCATCCATGATCTCGTACGGCACGTCTGTCTTTCCTTTACCGGCTTTGATCATTGCCTGTCTTGCGGTTCCTGCGGTGAACATCTCCAGGTTGTAAGTCGCGGTCAGTCTGTTGGCGAACTGGTTTGCAATGGTCTCCCCCTGGACAGTCATTTTGATCTGTCCGCTCATCGAGCCGGGTGGCATGCTGTCTAAAAAGCGATGAATCTTTCCACCTCCACGACTGATGGTGCCTCCACGACCGTGGAAGAAGCATACTTTCACTCCCAGTTCTTCTGCAATTGCAGTGAGGTTTTCCTCAGCCTTATAGATGTTCCAGCGGCTGGTAAATATGCCCCCGTCTTTGTTGCTGTCGCTGTATCCGAGCATGATCTCCTGGGTAAACCCAGGATTTGCTTCCCGCTGTTTAAGCAGAACAGGATGTCGCAAAAAGCCTTTGAGGATTTCTGGTCCTGCAACCAGGTCATCAATAGTTTCCAACAGGGGTACCACCGGCAGTCCTGCATTGTGCAGTCCGACTTCCCTCAGGAAAAGAAATACGAGCATGAGATCACTCACACTGCGGGTCATGCTGACAATCACAGAGCCGATCCCGTCAGTTCCATACTGATCCACATAGAGCTTGACCTCGTGCAAATAGCCAAGTACGTTGTCCGCCTCGGCACCGCAAGATGTTCCAGCCACCAGAAACGGACGATTGCTCTTCAGCTCTTTGTTTAGAAATTCCATTCGCTCTTTCTCGCTCCAATCAGCATAGTTGGTTTTGGGGTAGCCCGAAGCTTCAAGTATCTGGGTAATCGCTTTTTCGTGGTATTCACTATTCTGGCGAATATCGAGCTTAGCCAAATGAAATCCGAAGCATAGAATCGCTCGTTCCACAGGGAACAACCATTGTTTAGCAATTCTCTGGGCTCCCAGTTCAATCAGCAGCTGTCTTAATTTTTTAAGCTCTGCGGATAGTTCATCCGCGGTGCCGAAGTACCCTTTTTCTCCCAACGAGTGATCATCAGCTATGGTGTGGTCCAAACGCAGCAACTGCAAATTCAGGAATTGGCGCAGGGGCTCCGATGGGTTCCGGTCCAGGGCAGCCTGCCCTTTTTTTCCCAATGTCTCGGCCAAAGCCTCGATCTCATTTAAAAAAGACTGCGGGATAGAGACCCGATAACTCGAAAAGCTCAATTTAGCTGCCAGATCCACGAGTTGGCCGCGAATAGTTTTCAATACAGATGATCTGTGCAGCCTGAGGGTGGAAGCCGTGAATTTTGGTGTGACGAAAGGATGTCCGTCACGATCTCCTCCAACCCAGCTGCCGAATTGGATCAGGGGGAATTGCTCAGGCCATTCCAATAAGTCTGCATCGAAGCCTACTTCCTGCCAGGCATCCAGCAAACGCTGATCGGTTAACCTAACAGCCTCAGGAAAAACATTGACAAAATAGTGCATCAGGTTGTTGCGCTCGTCTTCCAAACGAGGCTTCTCGAGGTAAATCTCGCCAGTTCTCCACCAGCGTTCCATCAAACTGATGATCTCTTGTTTCAAACTGGCTTGCTCGGCGGCTGACCATTTTGGGTTTTCGCGCTTGACCAGCAGCAAATAGAGCTCCCTGTGAATGTCCAGCACAGTGAGACGTTTCGCTTCTGTAGGGTGGGCGGTCAATACGGGAACAACCCTGGTTTCTTTTAGTTTATTAGCAATTTCTTTTTGGTCAGCACCTTCTTCTTTCCACTGATGAAGGGTTTCTCCCCAGGATCCTCTTGTGGAGGCAATCCCGAACTGTGTCTCAGCCTCACGCCTGTATTGGGTGGCTGCATTCTCCTCGACGAGATTGAGCAATTCGAAACAAATTCCGATCGCCTGGACCAATTTTTCATTGGAAGGATCTTTTTCCTTTGAAACCGTCATACGGTCCATGAACAGTCCTTCTGCCAGTTCCTGCTCCCCAATGGAAACGAGCATTTCCTTGAACAGGGATATCATATAGTCAAGATCGACCTTGATCTTCTCAAGACCTTTCCGGTCGAGCATTTCTTTATTCATTGAGTTTAATTTTGATAGGTATATGGGTATTTTTTGAACTATCAAAAATACAACCTTCTGCTCAAAAAGAAAGAAAGAGGATTCTCAAATAAAAGGATTATGACGAACCGAGCCAATTCACTTTTTTTAAAACCTTTTGTCGGTGGTGCTGTAGGAAATGCCGAGTTCAGCCAGTTCGTTGAGAATGGGTTCGTAGACCTCCCGAGTCCATGGATACAATACACCACGAGTTTTTATCTGGCCGTTTAGGATCAATTTGGCGCCAATGGCAGCAGGCAGGCCTACCGTCCGTGAGATTGCGGTATGATCATGATCGAGCCCCTTAGTCACCAGGTGAGAAACATGCTCATGCAATCTTCCATTCAGCCGGTATTGAATTCTTTCGTAGAATACCAGCATGTCGGTGTCGCCGTTCTTGAACTTCAGCTTGTCAAGCATCAGGTCCAGAAGGATTTCAGCCGGTGTCCCGCTGACACGTTTGATTGGGCGATCAGACAGAAGATCCGTCCAGAGCAATTTTTTATGAAGTGTTCCGCCTCTTTCGATTCCCAGTTGATCGGCCAGCGAGTCTTCCAGCTTTGCACTGGATCGAGGCAGATAGGAAGATACCCATTCCCGGTAAGTCATGTTTTCACTTCCCTCGATGGGATAATTGTCAGCAGTCAATCCCAGTTTGACTAAAAGATTCCATGCCGCGCAGAAACCAGGATAGCGCAGCGTCGCCCGGATGAAGGTGGGAATCTCATCCAGTCCGTATTTGTGCCTGAAGGTGACAGAGTCCCGGTTCTCATAGGCCTCGAATTCCCGGAATCCCGGAATTACTATTCTTTTAGGGTTTTCAAACAAACGGTTATAAGGTAAACATCGAAGGTTTCCTTGATCATAAAAACAAGCACCCGTACTTCCGGCAAGGATCACATTCATCGGACTCCATGTGAATTTGTAACCCCATGGGTTGTCGTTGCTTTCAGGGGCGACAAGGCTTCCACAGTAGGATTCAAATGAAGTCAGCTCGCCTCCCTTTTCCCGGATGGAGTCGATGGATCGCATGCCACTCATATGATCGATGCCCGGATCGGCACCCAACTCATTCAAAAATGTGAGTCCCTTTTTTTTTGCTGGCTCATGCATATCGATCATCTCGCGGCTCGCATAAGAAGCTGTGACCACATGTGCCCCGTGCTGAAGGGCAATTTTAGCTGCCGCTGCGTGCATACCCGGGGGTAGCAATGAAATGACCATATCGGCATCCTTGATGTATCTTTCCATGATCTCCGGATCGTAGCAATCGAAATACACGGCTTTCCCCCGGGGATGTCCTCCGATTTTTCTTTCTGCTGTGTCCATGACGATGTCTCCAACAGTCACGAACCAGTCGTATTCTTCAGCATGTTGGAGTATGTAAGAAATAAGGTCTGTAGCCGACATTCCCGCACCGCAAATGAGCACATTTTTCATAGAGTTCGGAGCGTTAAAAATTAAAAATCCGGACATTGAAGTTACGAATTAAACAAGGATTTACCTAGCATTCGAGTCGGTCATATCCATAAAACTAATTCTATTTCATCCCCGGCTTTGAGTTTGGCTTTTTGCCTTATTTCTGCCTTTAGAGGAAGTAGGTAGGTGCCTCGTTTTTTATCAAACCACATGGCTGTATTCCATTCTATTATGCTGATACAAGCCCAGGCCTTCATTCTTCCCCAACCTTCTTCCTGCCATTTAAGATTTTTGCGGATCTCGTTCGACAAGTCCTGAGGAAGAGAAACAAAATACCAGCTCCC
>CBDUAY010000160.1:0-5350 GCA_965365245.1 uncultured Flavobacteriaceae bacterium
TACAGGGTGAACTGAAATGGGACAAGCTCCATCAAAGTCTGTATGCCACGGATGCTTCAGTTTACAGGAAAATGCCCCTTGCCGTATGTTATCCAAAAAACAAACAGGATCTTGTTCAACTCATCAAGTTTGCACGTGAGAAAAAAATAGGCCTGATCCCCAGAACCGCAGGAACTTCTCTTGCAGGACAATGTGTGGGTGAAGGAATCGTGGTAGACACCTCGCGGCATTTCACGAAAATCCTGGCCTTTGATGAGCGGAACAAAACGATTAAGGTCGAACCAGGGGTAATCCGGGACGACCTGAACGAATTCCTCAAGCCTTTTGGGCTTTTCTTCGGACCCAATACCTCAACCTCGAATCGTTGCATGATCGGCGGCATGGTAGGCAACAATTCTTCCGGGACCACCTCCATCCAATACGGGGTAACCCGTGACAAGGTTCTGGAAATGACAACGCTCCTTGCGGACGGCAGCGAAGCTGTATTCGGCGCTTTGAACGCAAACGACCTGCAGGAAAAAATGCAAGGGAACTCCCTGGAAAGCAAGATTTATTCAAACTTATACCAGGAGCTGAGCAAACCCGAATTACAGGAAGAGATTCGAAGAGAATTTCCAAAATCGGAAATCCATCGTCGCAATAACGGCTACGCTGTAGACGCACTTCTGGAAACTGCGATTTTTTCAGATAATGAAGAAAAATTAAACCTTTCCAGGTTGCTTTGCGGGAGTGAAGGTACACTTGCGTTCACGCTAGATACAACATTGCAATTAAATGATTTACCTCCTGATCAAAAATTACTAGTTGCAGCTCATTTCGAGAGCATTGAGCAAAGTATGCAAGCGGTTGTGCCAGCCATGAACCACGACTTGTATATGTGCGAGTTAATGGACAAAACTATTCTCGATTGCACAAAAAACAACAGGGAGCAATCGCAAAACAGGTTCTTTGTAGAGGGAGATCCGCGGGCGGTTTTAATGATGGAAGTCTGTGCGGATACCGAAGAACAAGTTGAAGCCAAAGCCCTGGCGCTTATAACCGAGCTTAAAAATAAAAATCTCGGATACGCCTACCCCGTATTGAAAGGGGAAGAAATTCAAAAAGCCTTCAACCTGAGAAAAGCCGGGCTCGGACTTCTTGGAAACATTGTTGGTGACCGAAAAGCGGTGGCCTGCATCGAAGACACAGCTGTAGCCCTGGATGACCTTCCCTCCTACATTGCCGAATTCACGGCCATGATGGAGCGTTTCGGGCAGGAGGCCGTTTATTATGCGCATGCAGGAGCGGGTGAGCTCCACCTGAGGCCTATTCTGGATCTTAAGAAGAGTGAGGATGTCAAGCTCTTCCGACAGATTACGACTGAAGTTGCCGATCTCGTCAAGAAATACAGGGGTTCGATGAGCGGAGAGCACGGAGATGGCATTGTTCGTTCAGAATTCCTCCCCAAGATGATCGGCAATAAGAACTACAATCTTCTAAGGCAAATCAAAAGTCTTTTTGATCCTGAAGGAATATTCAATCCTGGTAAAATCATAGATCCATGGCCTATGGATCAGTCATTGCGTTACACGCCTGACAGAAAAGAGCCCGATCCTTCAACGATCATGGACTTTTCCGATTCCCTGGGAATCCTGCGCGCCGCAGAAAAATGCAACGGCTCAGGTGATTGTCGCAAATCTGTCGAGGCGGGCGGAACCATGTGCCCGAGCTATAGGGCCACTAAAGACGAGAAGGATACCACCCGTGCACGCGCCAATGCCTTGCGTGAGTTCCTGACGCACAATGAATCCGGGAACCCTTTTGATCACGAGGAACTTAAGACGGTTTTTGATCTCTGCCTCAGCTGCAAGGCTTGCGCAAGTGAATGTCCGAGTAACGTGGATGTGGCGGCCCTCAAAGCTGAGTTCCTGTTTCAATACCAATCAGTAAATGGCATCCCCTTGCGCAGCAGGCTTTTCGGAGACAATGTGAAGTACAACAAGCTCGGAAGCAAAGTGCCATGGCTGACCAATACTGTGCTCAACATGAGCGTGACAAAACGTATGATCGGCGTAGCACCGGAGCGCAGCATCCCGAAGCTAAAGGCCCAGACAACCCGAAAATGGTTTCGAAAAAATATGAGCCAACTGGAAAAGAGCTTCAATAACAGTGAAGAATCGCCCAGGGAAGTTTACCTCTTTCTCGATGAATTCACTGATTATTACGACAGCGAAGTCGGACGCGACTGCATCGAGCTTTTGCATCGGCTGGGCTACAGGGTCATTGTCACGGAACACGAGGAGAGCGGGCGCAGTCTTATTTCCAAAGGCATGTTGGACAAGGCCAAAGTGGTTATCGATAAGAACATACAGCATTTCAAATACCTCGTAAGTCAGGAAAAACCACTCGTAGGGATTGAGCCCTCTGCGGTTCTCGGTTTTCGAGACGAATACCTTAGACTTGCCGACGACAAAGAAGCCGCTTTAGAGATTTCCAAATGCTGCCTGACCATAGAGGAGTTCTTTCAAAAGGAGATTCAAGCGGGAAATATCAGATCGGAGCAGTTCACTGATGAAAGAAAGACGCTCAAAATACACGGACATTGTCACCAGAAGTCATTGTCAGATGTGAAAGCGACCTTTGACATGCTGAACCTCCCTGCAAATTATGAGGTTTCCATTCTCAATACGGGATGCTGTGGAATGGCAGGTTCCTTTGGCTATGAGAAAGAGCATTATGCAATCAGCATGCAGGTCGGGGAAGACACGCTCTTCCCAAAGGTTCGAGGAGCAGGAACGAACGTGGATATAGCTGCTGCAGGCACCAGTTGTCGCCACCAGATAAAGGACGGTACCAGCACCGTGGCACATCATCCGGTCAGCCTTATGAGACAGGCGTTAAAATAATTTTTGCGGACAGGGCTTTTTTAGTTAATTTTAACCGCTTGTAACATAGACAGAACGCCCTAAAAGTCTTAAAAACCTTATGGTTTAGCTGGGGCGAAGGTCTTTCGAGATTATTCATATAAACAAATCGAAATGAAATTATTGAGATCGCTAGTTGCTTTTACCTTTGTTGTATTCATTTCCCTCTCTTCATTTGCTCAAACCGAACCTACCCAGGAACCCAAGCCTTCTTTGGAAAGCGGAACCCTGGAGAGTCAATTCGACTATCTCTACAGAAAATCGAGCTCTTATCAGGAGTATAAGGTCGTTAAGAAAACATCCTACCAAAAGATCAAGGGTAATGTGCTGGATTCCTTGAAATCGATTAAAAAAGAACTTAGCGATACTAAGAAATTAGTTGAGGTTCAAGGTACTGAGATCACTAACTTGAAAAATGACTTGAAAACCACCAATGATAATCTTTCTGCTGTTACCAAGGAGAAAGACAACATCAAGTTCTTAGGAATGCCAATGACCAAGTCAGCTTACAACAGTCTGCTGTGGACCATCATCTTCAGTTTGGTGGCCCTGCTGCTTTTCTTCATATTCAGATTTCGTTCAAGTAACTCGATTACAACCCAGGCCCAGGATTTGCTGGCTGACACTGAAAAGGAATTTGAAGCCTACAAGGCCAAAGCGCTCGAAAGGGAGCAAAAGGTCCGAAGAGAGCTTCAGGATGAGCTCAACAAGCAGAAATATGCTGAAAAAAAGCCAAAAAAATAAAATCATCCATATCTCTAAATCACTTTCCATGACCCGAAGACTACTCCTGGCCCTGTTGCTCGTAGCGACAACGGCAACACACGCCCAAAAGAAACTACCAAAGAACAAAGCTGCAGTTGAAGAATCTGTTGAGAAGCACAAATCGGACCTCATTAAGATTAGTGATGACATTTGGGCAAACGCGGAGATCGCATTCGAAGAATACGAATCTTCGAAATTGCTGGCAGATTATGCCGAGGCTAACGGGTTTACTGTCGAGAGAGGGGTTGCTGACATGGCAACCGCATTTGTCGCAACCTACGGCTCGGGGAAACCTGTGATTGGAATATTGGGCGAGTTTGACGCCCTTCCCGGAATCTCCCAGAAAGCCATGCCTACCAAGGAACCCCTGGAAGAAGGAGCCGGTGGTCACGGATGCGGACACAATATGTTCGGTACAGCGAGCCTTGGGGCTGCCATTGCGATCAAAGAAATGATAGAAGCAGGAAAGATCAAGGGTACTGTAAAATTCTTCGGGACTCCCAGTGAGGAAAAGTATTTCGGAAAGATTTGGATGGTTCGCGAAGGTCTTTGGGACGACGTGGACGTAAACATAAGCTGGCACCCGTCGGCCAAGACAGAAGCTGACGTTCAAAGCAGCCTGGCACTGGTCGACTTCATGGTGGAATTCACCGGTCAGGCGGCGCATGCCTCTGCTGATCCATGGAACGGAAGAAGCGCCTCAGATGCACTGGAGCTTTATACAACTGGGATCAACTACTACAGGGAGCACGTCAAACCAACGGTTCGCATGCATTATCATATTCAGGACGGTGGACAGGTGGTCAACGTTGTGCCTGATTACTCAAGGATCTGGGTGCGCATTCGCGATACGAAAAGAGCGGGCCTGATGCCCGTATACGAGCACGCCATGAAAATGGCGGAAGGCGCTGCCATCATGGCCAATGTCGATTATAAGATTTCCCTGATATCAGGAATCTATGAGGTTCTTGTCAACCGAGCCGGAGGTGAGATCATGCAACAGAACCTGGAATTGCTCGGGCCCATTACCTACACACCTGAAGAGATTGCCTTCGGAAAGACCATTCAGGAACAAACCGGAAAACCGCAGGTCGGTTTCGACAGCGAGATCAGACCACTGAAAGAGACTGAAGAGCATCCCGGAGGAGGTTCTACCGACGTTGGCGACGTGAGTTGGAACGTGGCCAATATCAACCTCAGCGTTACTGTAGCACCCAAAGACACACCCTGGCACTCCTGGGCCGTAGTCGCGTGCGGAGGCATGTCGATCGGTCACAAAGGGATGATCTACGCATCAAAGGCCATGGCCATGACCATGCTGGACCTCTTCGAAGATCCAAAATTGGTTGAGAAGGTAAAAGCTGAATACAAGGAGCGCAAGGGAGATGAAGTCTACAAGGCCAACATCCCGGACGGTCCACCACCAACGCCAGAGAACAGGAGCGAATAAAATCAATCCAATTCGAGTCAATCCAATTCGAGAAGGGACTGATGCGCCTCGAGGTAATGGAGCGCGTTCGTTCCTTCATTGAAAAGCAGGTCCAGCACGCTTAGATTGCCGAGAAAACCAAACTTATTCTCGAAGACCTGGGTGTAGGGCTCCATCTCAAAAACCTGCTTCGATTTGGCGTTTACGAGATATCGAAAGTCATTCTCGTGCCCATCCATTTGATATTTCTCCG
>CBDUAY010000161.1:0-5344 GCA_965365245.1 uncultured Flavobacteriaceae bacterium
GATGTCGATTCTGGGGACCACCCATTTTACAAGCATGTTGTGCTGAGGACCATGCCTGTGGAAGGAGGTCAGCCGACCATTGTCGCCTATATCTATGGAGGCCAGGGAACTATAAACGTGCCCAGCTGGTCACCGGATGGGAAACGAGTGGCATTCATCAGTAATACAGGCGCTTATTGACCGACGAATTTGGCTTTTTTATTTGGAGATAGTCTTGGTGGATATTCGTGAATGCACTAATTTTAAGGGAGAACCAAGCGTGCTAAGACCATGAGATTGAAACGCAGACACTTTTTGAGAAGACTTATTTTCATCTTTCTTATGAGTTTGTCTTCAGCTTTTGCCCAATCTGATCTCACGGCCGAAGAAATTGTGCGCAAGGCGGATGAGAAGGTCCGGGGCAAGACCAACCAGTCAGAGATGAAGATGGAAATCATTCGCCCAACCTGGCAGCGGGATCTGTCGTTCAAGGGTTGGGGTCGCGGTCTCGACTATTCCATGACCTACATTACTTCGCCGGCCCGGGACAAGGGACAGGTTTTCATGAAGCGGGAAACCGAAATGTGGAACTGGATGCCAACGATTGGCAGAATGATCAAGATTCCGGCTTCCATGATGTCCCAGGGATGGATGGGATCCGATTATACCAATGACGACATTCTAAAAGAGAGCTCCATGGTCGTGGATTATGATCATACCCTGTTGGGGGAGGAGGTTATAGAAGGACATGACTGCTACAAGATTCAGATGATTCCGAAGGCCGAAGCAGCGGTAATCTGGGGCAAAGTTCACAAATGGATCACCAAGGACGAATACATTCAACTGCGATCCGAGTATTTCGACGAGGACGAGGAACTGGTCAAAAGCGATTTTGCTTACGACATTAAAATGATGGATGGACGTCTCATCCCGACGCGCATTGAAATTGTTCCGGCAGATGAGCAAGGAAAAAAGACGGTTCTTTACATTACGGACATCAAGTTCGACATCGAATTGCCCGAGTCCTTTTTCTCTCAGCAGAACATGAAGAGGATACGCTGATGAAAACCCTGTTTAAAATTGCCTGGCGAAACATCTGGCGCAACAAAAGGAGAACCCTTATCACAGTTGCATCCATCATGTTCGCCTTGTTCTTTGCGATCATCATGCGGGGCTTCGGAAAGGGATCCTACGCGAAGATGAAACAGAACGCCATAGAGTCTTATTCGGGATATCTGCAGATCCAGAAAGAGGGCTACTGGGATGATAAAAACATCAACAATTCCTTCACAATCGACACAAAGCTGCTCGAGCAGTTCGAGGCTCAACCGGAGGTTAAGAACCTCATACCCAGACTGGAGTCTTTTTCACTGGCTTCGTCAGGTGAAGCGACAAAGGGGGCAGTCATCATGGGAATCGACCCTGAACGCGAGAATAAAATGTCGGGAATTGCGAACTACTTGTCAAAGGGTGAGTACTTGCGAGAAGATGATAGTGCCGTTCTCCTCGCAGAGGACCTTGCAAGCTTTTTGAAGATAAATGTGGGAGACACCCTGGTTCTCTTTTCTTCGGGCTATCACGGCGCCACAGCTGCCGGACTTTTTCCTGTGAGGGGGATCATCAACCTGCCGACTCCGGAAATGAACCGGACCTTTATTTACATGACCGTATCAGAGGCGCAGAATCTATTTTCAGCCCCGGATCGCTATACCGCTATGGCCTTCAACCTGGAAAGCATGGATGAGGTCGATCAGGTTGTGAAAGAAGTCTCCGGGGAGATCGATCCGGAAAGGTATACCGTCATGAGTTGGCAGGCCATGAACAAGGAGCTGTTGCAGATGATCGAGACCGACAATGCGGGCGGAGTGATCATGATAGGTATCCTTTACATGGTGATTGCCTTTGGAATCTTCGGAACGGTTTTAATGATGACCAATGAGAGGATCCGGGAGTTTTCCGTAATGGTTTCCGTCGGGATGCAGAGAAGCCGCCTGGCCATGGTAGTCGTCCTTGAACTGCTCTTGCTCACGACCCTGGGGGTTATAGGAGGAATTGCCATTAGCCTGCCCGTCATGATCTATTTCTATTACAACCCGATTCAGCTTACCGGCGACTGGGTCGAGGTTATGAAAGACTTCAATTTCGAACCCGTAATGCCGATGAGCATGGAGTTTGACATTTTTGTGATGCAGGCGATCGCGATAACCATCCTGAGTATTATAGCGATGTCCTACCCAACGATAAAGATCATGAAACTCAATGTTGTCGAAGGTTTAAGATCCTGAGTTATGGTATTGATAAAGATAGCGTGGAGAAGTATCTGGAGGAGCAAAGTAAGAAGCTCGGTGGTAATTCTTGCCATTGCCTTTGGTCTGCTTGGCGGCCTGTTTTCAAGCGCATGGATGAACGGAATGGCGGATCAGAGGGTTCAAGACACCTTTGATCTTGAAACGGGGCACATCCAGATCCATCATCCGGACTTTCCTGAAAACGAAGACGTCAAATACACCATCAGCGGGATAGAAGGCAAATTGGCTCAACTTCGCGCCAATGCTCAAGTGAAGTCAGTGACCAAAAGAATCAGAGTGGTTGGCATGGCTGCCACGGCAAATAAAAACATGGGGGTCAGCATAACAGGAATTGACCCCGAGACCGAGAAATCTGTATTTGCCCTGTATAAGAAGGTTGACACCCTCACAGGGACTTTTTTTGCCGGGGACAAACGAAATCAGATCGTCATTTCCAAGGCCCTTGCAGATGAATTGAAAGCCAGGGTCAAATCAAAAATTGTACTGACTTTTCAGGACTATAACGGAGAGATAACCGGAGCGGCGTTCAAAGTGGTCGGGATCTACAAGACGGACAACACTCCCTGGGACAAATTGCACGTATTCGTGAGAAATCGAGATTTAGGGCGTGTCCTCGAGATACCAGCTGACGAGGCTCATGAGATTGTCGTGCGCATCGAGAATTTTGAAGAGGCTTCGATGATCAGGCAGGAGCTGGCCAATGTTTTTCCGGAGTTGCTGGTGGAAGACTGGGCTGAGCTATCGCCTTACGTGAGACTGATGTCGGGATACATGGATACCATGATGGCCCTTTTCATGGTCATCATACTCGGTGCTTTGGGATTTGGAATTGTCAACACCATGCTAATGGTGGTGCTGGAAAGAACGAAGGAATTGGGGATGCTGATGGCGATTGGAATGACGCGAAGAAGAATTTTCCTGATGATCCTGTTTGAAACGGTTTTTCTGGCCCTGGTCGGTGCCATCGTCGGAGAGATTCTGAGCGTGTTGGTCATCCATTATTTCGGGCAGACAGGAATCGACCTGTCCAACTATGCAGAAGGAATGGAATCCGTGGGTTACAGTGCGATGACATATCCGATGCTGGAACCCTACCGGTACATACAGATTACGATACTGGTGGTCATTACTTCGATAATCGCGTCGATTTACCCGGCCCTGAAGGCACTGAAGCTGGAGCCGGCTGAAGCTATACGAACCCTGTAATGCACACTGAATTCATTAAACAACAACTTTTGCCATGAGCATCATCGAAGTAAAGAATCTGACAAAGACCTACCACGACACAGAAATTCCGGTGCACGCAGTCAATGGCATTGATCTCAGTTTTGAGCAGGGAGAATTCACAGCTATTGTTGGACCTTCCGGATGTGGCAAAACGACCTTGATGAATATGATCGGGGGTCTTGAAAAACCAACCTCAGGCGAGGTGCGGGTGGATGGAAGCGTGATGTCGGAGCTGTCATCCCATGACCTTATAGATTTCAGATTGAAGAACATCGGTTTTGTCTTCCAGGCGTATAATTTGATCCCGGTGCTTACGGCGAAGGAAAACGTGGAGTTCATCATGCAGCTGCAGAACTGGGACAAAAAGAAAATGGATGAGCGAACCGTCAGTTTGTTGAAATCGGTGGGTTTGGAGGACAAGATTCACAACAAACCCAATCAGCTTTCCGGGGGGCAGCAACAAAGAGTGGCCGTGGCCAGAGCACTCGCTTCCAAGCCTAAATTCGTCCTTGCGGATGAGCCCACCGCCAACCTGGATTCTTCCGCTACCAATCAGTTGTTGGATATCATGGAGCGCCTCAACCAGGAAGAGAAGATTACCTTCATTTTCGCAACCCACGATCAAAGGGTCATGGACAAGGCACGTCGTGTGATCACTCTCGACGATGGCAAGGTGATTTCGGACACAAAACAAATATGAGCTTAAGAAGGTGTTTCATACTCATTTTTTTTGGGGTTTCAATCCTCGGACAGGCTCAGGAACAATGGATGATGAAGGGCTATGTCAAAGGCCTCACAGCCATGCAGACCCTGGGTGAGGAAGGTGAGGTTGCCCTTGAAAACACGTTGCACAACCGTTTTGACGTCAATTGGTATCTGAGTGACAAGTTTACTTTTACAGTAGGGATGCGCAATCGGATCATCGTAGGCAACAATGTGACCCTTATTCCTGGATATGCAGATTACATTGCACGTGACAATGGCTATTTTGATCTGTCGTGGCTGTGGGCCGAAACCGATTCGTGGATTGGCATCACTCAGTTCGATCGTCTGATGCTGGATTACACCATTGGCAACTTGCAGATCACCTTGGGAAGGCAGCGCATCAATTGGGGCCAGACCTTCGTATGGAACCCAAATGACTTGTTCAATACCTATTCTTATTTCGATTTTGACTACGAGGAAAGACCCGGAAGCGATGCCCTAAGAATTCAGTACTACCTGGGCATGTCCAGCAAACTGGAACTCTCTGCGTCGCTGAACAGCGACAAGAAACTGACTTCTGTTGGACTTTATCGATTCAATACCGGGGGCTATGACCTGCAATTTCTGGGAGGAATCTACACCGAGACAGACTATGTGCTCGGTGGGGGATGGTCCGGGAGCATCAAGGGAGGAGGTTTCAGCGGGGAGATCACCTATTTCCACCCGATGGACCGGGATGACGACCCGGATTCTGAAGTGACTGCCACGATTCATTACGACTATACCTTCAGAAGCTCGCTGAACTTGCAATTCGAGGCTCTTTACAACGGTTTTGGACAGGAGGACCTGGCCTCGGGCATCGGAGATGTCGTCTTTCAGGATTTAAGCCCCAAAAACCTTTTCCCCACTCAGTTGGCTTTTTTCGGAAGCGGGGCTTATGACGTCACTCCGCTCTTCAGGGTTATGCTGGCCGGAATCTACGGCCCTGAAGGAAATTTCTACTATGTCGGACCTACCCTCATCTATTCCCTTTCCAACACCATGGAGCTCACCGGGGTAGGTCAGTTCTATTCTTCCGATGAGGTTTTTGACGATGAGGGGGAGCCGCTTGTCACGAGCGGAGC
>CBDUAY010000162.1:0-5330 GCA_965365245.1 uncultured Flavobacteriaceae bacterium
AAGGCCACCAAAAAGAGGGCTCAAAATTTTCGAACGAGGTGAGTTTCGATGCAGACAAAGTGAAATTCCCACTAACTGTAAGAAAGTGGCAAAAAGGCGACTACTTCTACCCAAAAGGAATGCGGGGGAGAAAAAAGCTGAGCAAGTTTTTCAAGGATGAAAAGCTCTCGATCCCAGAAAAGGAAAATATTTGGTTACTTTGCGCCGAAAATGAAGTTGCATGGGTCGTCGGATTTAGATCGGACGAACGTTTCAAAGTGACTGATGAAACCAAAATTGTCTTGCACGTTGAATGGATTCCAAAATGATGAAAAGAAATATCTTATTTGTTTTACTCCTGTTGTCTGCTTTTGCGCAGTCTCAAATTCTCAAGCCGGTAACCTGGGCGTCCGGAACCGAAAAAGTCAGTGCCTCTGAATTTGACCTGGTTATAACCGCTGAAATAGATTCGGGCTGGCATCTTTATTCCCAAAATGTTCCCGATGGCGGGCCGATTCCCACGACGATTTCTTTTTCAGATCCCGGAGATACCTTTCAACTCATCGGGAGCCCTACAGAAGGAGAAGGTCATGAAGAATTTGACAACGTATTTGAAATGGATATCAAATACTTTGAAAATCAAGCTGTCTTCAAGCAGCGCATTCGGGTTCTGACAGATGAAAAAATAACCGTGAACGGAGTTGTGGAGTTTATGGTTTGTGACGATGCGAACTGCCTCCCTCCCACTGAAATTGATCTGAACTTCGAAGTCCAGGGCAAAGCAGGTGAGAAAGAGGTGCTGTCAGGAACAGAGTTGACTCCGGGAGCCTCATCTGTGCTTCAGAATGCAACAGCGAATACAGAGGTAAAAGGCCAGACCGAGCAAACTGAAAAAAGCCAGAAGGGGCCAACCGGCATGAGCGACAAAAAGCAAAAGTCAAAGAGCCTCTGGACCCTTTTTATCCTCAGCTTCCTGGCAGGATTTGCTGCCTTGCTGACCCCTTGCGTGTTTCCGATGATCCCGATGACAGTTAGCTTCTTCACCAAACAGAGCAAAAACAAGGCTGTTGGCATTCGAAATGCAATCCTGTTTGGGGTCTCAATTGTCGTCTTGTATGTACTGCTCGGAACTGTTGTCACCTCGGTGTTTGGAGCGGATTCGCTGAATGCATTGTCGACAAACGTCTGGTTCAACCTCATCTTTTTTGCCTTGCTTGTGATCTTTGCCGTCTCGTTCCTGGGGGCCTTTGAGATCACCTTGCCAAGTTCATGGGGCACCAAAGTGGACTCACAGGCTGATCGGGGAGGTTTGATAGGAATTTTCTTTATGGCGCTGGCTTTGGCTATCGTCTCTTTTTCGTGCACAGGTCCTATCGTAGGCACTGCGCTTGTAGCCGCTGCAGCACAGGGAGGAATCGCTCCTGTGGTCAGCATGTTTGGCTTTTCACTTGCCATCGCCCTGCCTTTCTCCTTATTCGCTGCCTTTCCAGGTTGGCTTAACTCATTGCCTAAATCCGGAGGCTGGCTGAACACCGTTAAGGTGTTTCTGGGCTTCCTTGAGCTGGCTCTTGCATTTAAGTTTTTATCGAATGCTGATCTTGTTCTTCAGGCGCACCTTTTGGAAAGAGAAGTTTTCATTGCCATCTGGATCACCATATTCGGTGCGCTCACCCTGTACATGTTTGGAAAAATCAAATTGCCACATGATTCAGACCTCAGTCACATCTCGGTAGGAAGGCTGAGCCTGGGTCTGCTTGTTGCTGCCTTCACAGTCTATATGATCCCGGGATTGTGGGGAGCTCCCCTGAAGCTTATCAGTGGTTTCCCTCCACCGATGCATTACAGCGAATCTTCTTACGGCGTCGGCTACACAAAGCTTAGTGACTCCGGAAATATCACTGAAGCCGCGCTTCCGGAAGGTGCTCATTTGGGGCCTCACGACATCGTTGCCTTCCTGGATTACGAAGTTGGCATGGAATATGCAAGAAAGGTCAACAAGCCTGTCATGTTGGATTTTACCGGACATGCCTGCGTCAATTGCCGCAAAATGGAGGAACGGGTCTGGTCAGACACCAGGATTCTTCAGATTCTCAAGAATGAGGTCGTACTGATCTCTCTCTACGTGGATGACAAGCGTCAATTGCCGGAAGAGGAACAGTATACGTCGAAGATCGATGGTAAGAAAGTTACCACCATCGGCAAGAAATGGAGTGAGTTCCAGATCGAAAAGTACGAAGCGAATGCACAACCCTATTACGTTTTGCTCGATCACAACGGGAACAACCTCAACCTGTATTCTGCCTATACCCCGGACGCAGACGAGTACCTGAGCTGGTTAAAAGAAGGGATTGCCAATTTCGAATAGTCGAACCGCTGGAATCTGACAGGGCCATTGATCGTTATGCATGCTTGAAACCATCTCTATGAAAAGGGTATTGACATTGTTTCTTCTGTTGAGTTCATATATTCTATGGGCACAGAATGGTTCTTCTTCTTTCAAGGAGGGAGAATTTCTGAAATACAAAATACACTACGGACTGCTCAATGCGGGCTTTACCAGCCTGGAGATCAGGGAGACTGAAGATGAAAACACACTTCATGCGATTGGAAAAGGATGGACCACGGGAATGGTGGGTATGGTTTTTAGCGTAGATGACAATTACGAGACGTTTTTCGACAAAAATACCCATCGCCCTATTCATTTCATTCGAAAGGTCTACGAAGGAGGATATACCAAAGACAAGGAAATTTTCTTCGATTTTAAAAAGCACAGGGCGCGCGTTGTCAATCACAAAAAAGAAACCGACAGCACCTACTTTATCCAAAATGATGTGAAAGACATGCTTCAGTCATTCTATTACGTGCGTTCCATCAATTTTGACGAGTATGAGGAAAACGACACGATTGATGTCAGGATGTTCTTTGACGAACAGATGTATATGGTCAAGGTTCTCGTACTTGGCAGGGAACGCTTGAAAACCAAATTCGGCGAAATCGACTGCGTGGTTATCCGACCTCTGGTTCAAGAGGGCAGGGTCTTCAAGGATGAAGAAAACGTCACCCTCTGGGTCTCGGATGACCATAACAAAATTCCCATCAGAATCAAGGCGTCGATCCTCGTAGGATCCGTTAAGGCCGACCTCATCGAGGCAAAGGGTCTGGCCCATCCTTTTGCGTTAAAGATTTAACGTTAACTTGGCTCGCCTTTTTAGCAAATTCAATAAATTTGCACATCCGAAAAAATCAATTCGTCCATGACAAGGAGCTCATTGGTCATTCTTTTTAGCATTTTTCTGTTTATTTCGTGTGGATCGGAGGCAGATAAGGAAGAAATCGCCGAGGTTATCGAGGAGGTTAAGCCTCAAATAATTGAAGAGTTTGGCTACGTCCTGAACGATTATACGGTTGTTAAAGACACTATACAGCAGGGAGAGAGCTTCGGAGAGATTCTCGACAGACATCACATTGATTACCCCACAATTTACAAGATCGCGGAGGCAGCCAAAGACACCTTTGACATTCGCAGGTTAAGAGCAGGTAAGCCGTATACAATTCTCGCAACGCGGGATTCGCTCGAAAAGGCACAGGTATTCATCTATCAGCCCAACCAAGTGGAATACCTGATCGTCGACTTTAGAGATTCTATCCAGACTAAATTCGGAAGAAAGGAGGTACGGGTAGTCGAGAAAACGGCCTCAGGCGTGATTGAGAGCTCGCTTTCGGAGGCGATCGAAGGACAGAACCTCAACTACATTTTGGCTCATGAGATGAGTGATATTTATGCCTGGACCATTGACTTCTTTCACCTTCAGAAGGGAGACAGCTTCAAACTCATCTACGAAGAGAAATTCATAAATGATACGATTCCAGTGGGTATCGGGAATATAAAAGCGGCCTACTTTGTTCACAAAGACAGGCCTATGTACGCCTTTAACTTCGTAACGGATTCAACAAAGAATCTCAATGATTACTACGACGAGAATGCGAAAACGCTGCGACGGCAGTTTTTAAAAGCCCCGCTGAAGTTCAGCAGGATTTCTTCCCGTTACAATTTGAGACGACGGATTAAACTCTATGGAAACCGTGTCAGGGCGCACAAAGGAACGGATTTCGCCGCGAGCGTAGGAACACCGATCATGAGTACAGCCAACGGAACCGTAATCGAGTCGCGATACAGGGGCGGAAACGGGAACTATGTCAAGATTAGACACAATTCTGTTTACACCACCCAATACCTGCACATGAAAAAACGAGCGGTGAAAAAGGGTGATTATGTCAAACAAGGAGATGTGATCGGTTATGTCGGCATGACCGGAAACACCTCTGGGCCGCATGTCTGCTACAGATTTTGGAAAAACGGAAAGCAGGTGGATCCTTTCAAGCAAAAATTACCCGAGGCGGATCCGATCCGAGAAGATCTGAAATCGGAGTATTTCTCTCACATTGCGACGATCAAGGAAGAGCTGGATGCCATTCCTTCAAAATATCTGGAAACTGCAATTGCTAAAAACTAATCAACTGACTATGCCACTCAGCACCATAAACCCCACTCATACAGAATCCTGGTCAAAACTCAGTCAACATTTCACTGAGATCAGACAGAAAGAGATGAAGAGCCTGTTTCTCAAGGATGCAAACCGAAAGAAAAATTTATCCCTGGAGTTTGAAGGTCTCATGCTGGATTATTCCAAGAACCGGGTCACCCGCGAAACCATGGATTTGCTGGTTCAACTGGCTGAAGAGTGTGGTCTCACAGACGGCATCGAAAAGTATTTCAACGGCGACAAGATCAATGCAACAGAAAACCGGGCGGTCCTTCATACGGCACTCCGGAACAATTCGGATGATTCCATCGAAGTGGATGGGATAAACGTGCTGCCCGAAGTGCATGAAACGCTTGAGAAGATTGAAGCTTTCAGCGACAAGGTCATATTGGGGGAGTTTACAGGCTATACCGGCAAAGCCATTACAGATGTTGTGAACATAGGCATCGGAGGCTCGGACCTCGGACCCAATATGGTCGTAGAGGCCTTGCAATACTACTCGAACCATCTCAGAACTCACTTTATCTCCAATATCGATGGGGATCACGTCTACGAGGTCATTCAGAACCTGAATCGTGAAACCACATTATTTGTGATCGTTTCCAAGACCTTTACCACCCAGGAGACATTGACCAATGCGACCACGGTGAAGAACTGGTTCCTGGAGGATGCGGAAGAAAGCGACATACAGCACAATTTTGTCGCTGTGTCGACGAACATGGACATGGTTAAAAACTTTGGAATCGCAACAGACAACGTCTTCACAATGTGGGACTGGGTCGGTGGGCGCTATTCGCTCTGGAGTGC
>CBDUAY010000163.1:0-5321 GCA_965365245.1 uncultured Flavobacteriaceae bacterium
CGCACCTGAAGCCGATGTAGTTGGTAGCCATGTACTCAGGCAGGTATCTTCTCTGTGCCGGATCCAGCCAGTAGGCTCTGTCTTTCCAGGAACCGCCCTTGAATACACGAGTCTGGTCGCTGATCAAAGTGTTTCTTGTTTTTGTATCATATTGTTGGATGATCAAACCACTCTCACCGATCTGACGTGGAATCTGTGGTGAATTGTACATTCTCGGTTTGTTGTCGATCTCATCCTCATCCCTGAAAAACTGTTTGGTAGAGGCGAGGTCTCCATCCCTGCTGTCTATGTTATAGGCCTTCTCATAGTTTCTTCTCATGAAGGCATCTCTCTTGGTCACAGGCACGTATTTTACACTACCTGGCAAATCCTTGGGTACGATCTTGCCGTTGTCAAGCGTGTCGAATTCCACACTATTGTAGTCAACGATGACCACATTGCCTTCCTTGTCAATCTTTTTCTTGGTAAAGACATTTCCTCGGAAGTAACTGAAGTCATTGGCATCATTGTCAATGATTGGCCTGTAAACATCAGCCACCCACTCTGCTACGTTTCCGCCCATGTCGTACAAACCAAAAGCATTGGGCTTGTAAGACTTGATCCGCATCGTGATGTCGGCTCCGTCATTACTCCATCCGGCCAGACCACTATAGTCTCCTTTGCCTTGTTTGAAGTTGGCCATTTGGTCACCTCTGTATCGTCTCGAAGTCTCACGGGTCGAATTCCCGTTCCAGGCATATTTCTTTCTTCCACGAAGTGTGTTGTACTCCCTGTTCTCAATCTCAGCTTTCGCTGCGTATTCCCATTCTGCCTCTGTTGGCAAACGGAAGCGTTGAGCCAAAATACCATCTGAAGTCTTAACGTGACGACCCGTAAACGAACCACTGGATGGTTTCTCTTTCTTGGAGAAGTCCTTGATTCCTTTGTAATAGATCGACGAATCACCATCGAACAACAAGTTCGGATTGGTAAGGTAAGTCTCGGTGTCAAAACGGTTTGCTCCCTCCACTTGAAGTGAATCAAGATCGAAAAGGGTGTGCAACACTCCTTTTTCAATGAGAATTTTCTCGTTCACCCTGTCGGTTCTCCACTTGCAATATTCTGTTGCCTGTCTCCAGGACACTCCGACAACCGGATATTCCGCATAAGCAGGGTGCCTCAGGTAATTCTCAGTCAACAATTCATTGTATCCCAAAGTGTTTCTCCAAACAAGAGTATCGGGCAAGGCAGCCTGATAGATTTTGCGATAGGTGTCATCCGACGGAGGAAAGACTTTCTCAAGGTATTGCAAATAAAGCAAGTACTCGATATTTGTCACCTCAGCCTCATCCATGTAAAAGGATCGAACCTGTTGCTTTACAGGAGTCGTGTTCCAGTCAAACATGACGTCGTCCTGAACACTACCCATCGTAAAGGTACCACCTTCGATAAGAACCATGCCAGGTGGCGGTCCGGACTCCTTGTAATTGGCATTCGCCTGGAACCCGCCGTATTTCGGATTATTGTACTCCCAGCCCGTAAGGGTCGAAACGCTCTTGTTGCTTTTGCTGCAACTCGCCATAAGCACGGCCAAGAGCCCGAGGAGAAGTAATCTGTTACTGCTAAACTTTTTCATAATTATTGTTGACTTTATTTAGATATACTAAAACTAACGCAAGGTTTGACATCCAGTGAATATCAACTTCAATCTCGCTTTCAATGCTTGTATAACGATTGTTTTTTACCTTTATTATGTGTATTGTTGTAAATTCTCATAATTTAAGACTTTAATCCCATTCATGCGCGCACGGGCACTTTCTTTACTCCTGTTTTTGATATTTACACTGTGGAGTCACGGCCAGGTCTCGGATTCGCAATCCTTCGAACTGATATGGGAACAAACACAGCTGCAGTCATCCCGGCACGGCATCGATCTGAGGATTCCAACAGTTCAGAACCAGGGATTTGACGCAAACGGCCTGCCCATGTACTCTGCTTCCTTTAACGTGCAAAACAAAGGAATCGTGCTCGACTACCAAATTATTAATGTTAAATTTTCCTCAATTTCCGGCCAGGAGCTGTCTGGTATTCGTCAAGAGGACATTCCTTCGTCGCCGGATGCAAAGTTTTCACTTTCTTCGATCAGGGGCAAAACCCTTGCAACCATAGACATCAATCCTTTAATCCGCCAAGATGGGCAGGTGAAAAAAATTGTTTCTTTCACTGTCAATTATACGATTGGAAGTGAAGGGGAGTCCAATGCATTGAACCGATCCGGGGTTACCTCGTTCAAAGACAATTCGGTTTTGAGAACAGGGACCTGGTACAAATTCAGGATTGACACGACGGGCATATTCAAAATCGACAGGGAGCTTCTACAAGAAATCGGAATCAACACATCCGGGCTGGACCCCAGGAACATAAGGATTTACGGGAATGGTGGCGCCATGCTACCTCAACGCAACGATCAGTTTCGCTATGATGACCTGGAAGAGAACGCTTTGTATATTGAAGGAGAGCAGGATGGTGTTTTCGATGATTCCGACTATATTCTATTCTACGGTCAGGGACCCGAAAACTGGGTTGTCAACACTTCGGATTTCTTTGAAACGCGCCATAAGGCGAATCTTTACAGCGATTACGCCTATTATTTCATAACTGTAGACCAGGGGCTCGGGCGCCGCATCGGAACCCTTCCTCCTCTGGATCAATCGGCTACAGTTGTTTTGAATACTTATCACGATTTTGCTCTGCATGAGGTTGATGAGATCAATTTGTTCTCGAACGGGCAGCAATGGCTTGGGGAAGACTTCAGCTTCCAGGACGCGAGAAGCTTCAATTTTGATTTCACCGACCTTGACACCTCCCGTGAACTCAGCATTCGACTGCGTGGTGCGGCGATCTCCTTTTCAAATACAACCATGAGCGCGACCCTGAACGGCGCATTGTTGGTCAACCTCAATTTTAGGGCTCAAAGCCCGAATTCTCTCACCCTGGCATCGACCAGTGAAGAATCTTCAACCTTCAGCTCGAGTTCGGATCAGCTTCAAATCCAGGTGAATTATGACAATGGGGGAAATCCTTCTTCAAGGGCTTATCTGGACTATATAGAAATACTTGGGTCCAAGAACCTCGTGGCAAGAGACCGCCAGTTCGTTTTTAGAAACGTCGATGCGACATCAGAGGGAACAATCTATGAATATGTCATTCAGAACGCAGCCAACGTGACACACCTTTGGGATGTCACGGATCCTTTGAATCCGAGTGCCATCACGAACCTCTCAAATGATCAGGAGTTTCGCTTCCGGTTCAGGGGTGGTGGGCTCCGGGAATACGCACTGAGCACGGGAGGAGATTTCAGGGTACCCGAGGCCCTTGAGAATTCACCCATTGAAAATCAAAACCTTCACGCCTTGAAAGATCTCGATTACCTGATCATCACACGGGATTATCTGATCGGGGAAGCTGAGAGAATAGCAAATTATCACCGGGAAGTCTCCGGCCTGAACGCAGCTGTGGTCGATCTTGAGCAGGTGTACAATGAATTCTCTTCCGGTTCTCCGGATCTGACCTCAATTCGGGACTTTGTCAGGCATCTTTACATGAATTCGAACCCTGACAGGAGAATCAGGTATGTTTGCCTCTTCGGTGACGCCTCCTTTGATTTCAAGGACCGAATCTCAGACAACAACAACATCGTTCCCGCATTTCAAAGCTTTGAAAGCTTCAACCTGGCCACATCCTATGTGACCGATGACTATTTCGGCATGATGGATGATTCGGAAGGCGATCTCGGAAGTTCAGACAAGCAGGATGTCGCTACAGGAAGATTTGCGGTCACCACGCTTTCTGAAGCTCAGGACGCAGTCAACAAGACCCTTAACTATTATGCTGAGAATTCCTTTGGAGACTGGAGAAACACGGTGACCTTCGTCGCGGATGATCCGGATGAGCCAAACGAGTTCATTCTTCAGCAGACTGTCGACCTAATTGCCCAGGAAGTGGAATCCTCCCGACCCGAATTCAATTTGAAAAAAATCTATTCCGACGCGTATCCCCAGGAATCAACAGCGGGTGGTGAGCGCTATCCAGCGGTCAATCAAGCCATCGACAACGCTGTGGAATCCGGGTCACTGGTGCTGGACTATTTCGGACACGGTGGCGTTAATGGTTGGGCGAATGAGCGTATCCTGGAGGTTCCCCAGGTTCAGGGCTGGTCAAATTACAACACCCTTCCCTTGTTCATCACGGTTACCTGCGAGTTCGCACGCTACGACAATCCGCTGAGACCAACTGCCGGAGAATTCGCCCTGCTCAATAGAAATGGCGGACCCGTATCACTGATATCCACCACGCGTGAGATCTTTATCAGCGTTGGCCAGGTCTTCAACAGGACCTTGTTCGAGCAGCTTTTTGACCCGGAAAATGAATCCTACAGCATTTCGGAGGCCCTCATGTATTCCAAACACGAATTCGGATCACCTCAGCGACTTTTCGTTTACTTCTTCGGCGATCCCGCGATGAGACTGGCCCTTGGAAAGCCCGACATCAAACTCACCCGAATCAATGGAAAGGACATAGGACAGCAGGCCGATACGCTGAAAGCACTCTCAAGAATTAAGCTGGAAGGAGTCGTCACGGACGCTGCTGGCAATCCGGCAAATAATTTCAATGGCACCCTGAGCGCCACTATATTTGACAAGGCGCTTGACAAAACTACTTTGGACAACGACAATTTTGGCAGAAAAATGGAATTCAGCTCGATCGAGAGCAAGATTTTCAGGGGACGGGCGTCGGTTACTGATGGAAAATTCGCTTTTGAATTCATCGTACCCAGGGATATTCGCATCGCATACGGTCAGGCGAAAATAAGTCTCTATGCCAACAATCAGCAGATCGACAAAGCAGGTGCCAACAGGTCGGTGGTCGTTGGAGGGGTGGATCCAAATGCCCCAGAAGACAACCAGGGCCCGACGATTCAACTGTTCATGAATGACGAGTCGTTTGTTGATGGAGGCAACACCAACTCCTCACCCCTGCTCTATGCGATCCTGGAAGACGAATCCGGGATCAACACCTCGATTACCTCCGTCGACCACGACATCATCGCCATACTCGATGAAGACAACGCCAATCCTTATGTCCTGAACGACTACTATGAAACTGAGCTGGATGACTTTAAGAAGGGTAAAGTGAAGTTCCCATTCAGGGAGCTGGAGCCCGGATTGCACACAGTGAAATTTAAATGTTGGGACACGTACAATAATCCATCTGAATCGACGTTAACTTTTATTGTAGTCAATGACAACGACTTAATATTAAGTAATGTATTGAATTATCCG
>CBDUAY010000164.1:0-5318 GCA_965365245.1 uncultured Flavobacteriaceae bacterium
CAGCACTTTGATGCTCCATGCCCAGATAGGGGACTTCCAAAAGCTTGAAGCCGTCTTCGTAAAAAGGGTAGGGGCCGAACCAGTGCTCGAAGGCCTCCAACATCATCGGAACCTGTTTGAATTGCTCACGGGCGAGCTCCAGATTGTATTTCAGCACATAGTAATCGCAGGTCAGGTCGCCTTTTTCACCAGCATAGGTTTCGCTGAAGTGGGTATAGTCTCCAATACTTACATTGATGCCGTACCCGTTGATGGGCTGGGTGACTCTCCAATGGAACATCATCTTGCCTCCTTCATGATCTTTCTTCTCGATGAGTCTCCCGTTTCCGACTGCAATGAGATCCGAAGGGCAGATGATTTTCAGGTCGACGCCTTCATCAGGTTCATCATAAGGATGATCCTTGCTGGGAAACCAGGCACTCGGACCGATGAGTTGAACGGCGTTGGCTACAAAATCTTTTTTGTTGCGATCTTCAGACCAGATAAACCCTCCGTCCCAGGGCGGATTGATCGATTCTTTGGGACGACCCTTGAAATACACAACCACCTCCCCGGACTCACCCTGAGGCATTTTTTGTGGCAAGATTACATAGAACGCATCACCATCTCGATCGATATTCAGCACCTGATCTCCAAATTTCACCTCCTCCACCTTCATGGGTTCCTGGAGATCAAGCTGCATGATGCTGTCGGGAGTCAGGACTTCAAATAGGATTCTATTCACTCCTGATATGAATTTCCCTTTCGGATCGACATCCACCTCAAGATCGTAGTGCAGCAGGTTCCACCAGGCCCGTTCAGGAGTAATTGACCCCTTGAGACTGTCCTGTCTCGAATATTTCTGAGCATTGACTTGCTGCCCTATCATCAAAGCAGTCAGGGTGAAAACCAGTAAAAATGATTTGTGACAACTCATGGGTTAAAAATAGGCAAATTCCGGGTAGGCATTCTTCCTAGCCCACTAAAAATTGCCTGAGCTCCTCGTAGTTCTTGATGAATTCCGCTTGTTTTTCACGATCCATCACGGCTTTAATCTGTTGCGGGTAATCAACCTCGATCCCGAGAGCGGGCTCTACGACTTCAAGGAATTTGACCGGGTGCGCCGTTTCCAGGAAGATTCCCTGATTGCCCGGATGCCTGTCCATGTACTTTTTCAGCCCCAGGTAGCCCACTGCCCCGTGAGGATCTGCTATATAACCTGATGCATTGTAAATCAAAGACATGGCTTCCCGCGTCTGCTCATCTGTAAAGGAGAAAGAGCTGAGATCCGACCTGAGCTTTTCGAAATCATTTTTATAAATCTCGCGAATGCGGATGAAATTGCTCGGATCGCCTACATCCATCGCGTTCGAAATTGTCGCTATCGAATCCATGGGCGCATAGACCCCACTTTCCATAAAATTCGGAACCACGCGGTTGACATTGGTGGCCGCTACAAAGTGTGAGACAGGCAAACCGAGCTGTTTGGCCATGATTCCGGCGCAGATGTTTCCAAAATTTCCGCTGGGTATTGAAAATACAGGAGCCTGACTCTTGTCATTCAATTGCTGATAGGCAAAGGCAAAATAGAACATCTGTGGCAACCAGCGGGCCACGTTTATTGAGTTGGCCGAGGTCAGCTGAATCCGCTCTGTGATCTGAGAATCCAGAAAGGCTGTTTTGACCATGTCCTGGCAATCGTCAAAGGTTCCGTCTACTTCCAGCGCCCGAATGTTTTGACCAAGTGTAGTCAATTGTTTTTCCTGGACCTCGCTCACCTTTCCGCTGGGGTAGAGGATGACTACGTTCACGCCTTCAACTCCCAGGAAGCCGCTTGCAACAGCCCCTCCGGTATCTCCCGAGGTGGCCACCAAGACTGTAACCTCTTGCTTATGATCCTTGTTGAAATGCGAAAGACATCGAGCCATAAAACGGGCTCCAACGTCCTTGAAGGCCATTGTAGGGCCGTGAAACAGCTCCAGGCTGAACACATTGGGTTCGACAGGAACCAGCGGAAAATCAAAGCTCAAAACGTCCTTGATGAGTTCAAAAAGCTCCTGCTCAGGAATCTCGTCTCCAACAAACTGACTGATCAAAGCCAGGGCCAGTTCGTTTCTGTCAAGATCTTCGACCTTGGCGAAAAACCCTTCGGGCAGCTCTCGAATGGTTTCGGGGAAATAAAGGCCTCGATCCGGAGCGATGCCTCGAACCACGGCTTCCCTGAAAGTGACATTCGGCGACTTGCGATTAAGACTGTAATACCTCATGATTCCTGATTGAGAATTTTGATTCCTTCCTCGTTGATGCGGGAGGTGTACACCTGGAAGGGAATTGATGTTTTTGAATATATTTCTTGAAACTTAGATTTCACTTTTTCAGCTACTTCTTTACTTTTACTGAATGTAAAAATTGAAGGTCCTGATCCTGAAATTCCACAACCCAAAGCACCCAAATCAAGTGCTGCATCTCGAGCCTCATCGAACAACGGGATCAGCTTTGACCGGTGCGGTTCGACGATGTGGTCTTTCAGTGAAAGACCGAAGAGTTCGGGATCGTTCCGGTGAAGGGCATGGACCAAAGTGCCCACATTGGCCCACTGGCGAATTGCGTCCTTCAAGGCTACTTTTTCAGGGAGGATGGCTCGTGATTCTGAGGTTTTGATTTCGATCTGGGGATGGATGACCGTGGCCCACAACCCCGAGATCACGGGAAGCCGAAAAACACGCAAGGGTTCTTCTGACTGAACCAGCGTAAACCCGCCCAAAAGGGCAGGGGTTACGTTGTCGGCAATCGGTGAGCCACAGGCCAGTCGCTCTCCTTCGGCGGCAAATGGAACAAGCTCTGCTGCTGTGAATGGCTCACCGAGTAGCTTGTTGACCCCGAAAACGGCTCCTGCAGCGCTGGCGGCACTGCTTCCTATACCACTTCCCGGCTTGATGTTTTTCTCTATCTCCAAGTCAAAGCCGAAAGCAGGAGCTGTATCCAGCGCACCCAAAAGAGCCTCAATGGCTGCACCCACAACATTCTTTGCAGGGTCGAGCGGGAGATCAGCTCCCGTAATTCTCGAAATTCGAAGGCCGGGTTCGGAAGTTTTTCTGATCCACATGCGGTCCCCCACGGAGTCCAGGCAGCACCCGAGTACGTCGAATCCACAGGAAATATTGGCAATGGTTCCCGGGCAGAATAGCTCTATGGCCTGGATAGTTTTAGATTGATCTGAAGACATAGTCAGGCGCTTAAAGGTTACCGGTTCGTATGATGTCCCCGAAGATGCCCGAAGCAGTGACTTCCGCTCCGGCTCCTGCGCCCTTGATGATCAGGGGTTGCTCTTTGTATCGATCTGTATAGAACAACACGATGTTATCCTTTCCGTCGAGGTTGTAAAAAGGGTGATCCGGGGAGATATGCTGCAGGCCAACTTCGGCCTTACCATCTTTGAAAGACGCTACATATTTCAATTTGCAACCCGCTTGATCCGCTTCCTTTCTCAAATTTGCAAAATGAGTGGCAGTGGTCTTCAGGGTTTCCATAAAGTCGCTGACCGTTTCGGCTTGCAATGACTCCTCAGGCAAGAAGGATCGGTTAACTATATCCTCCAGCTCAGCCCGAATCCCGCTTTCTCTCATAAGGATCAGGATTTTTCGCGCCACATCGACCCCGCTCAGGTCAATTCTCGGGTCAGGTTCGGTGTACCCTTCCTCACCGGCTTGTTTCACAACATCGTAAAAACTCCGCTCTTCCAGAAAGTTGTTGAAAACGAAATTGAGACTTCCCGACAGCACGGCCTGGATCTCATGGATCTGGTCACCCGATGCGATCAAATTGTGCAAAGTGTCAATGACAGGAAGACCCGCGCCCACATTCGTCTCAAAAAGGAAGGGGGCCTGGTATTTTCTGGAAAGCCCTTTCAATTCTTCGTAATTCTCGAAGTCAGACGAGCAGGCGATCTTGTTACAGGCCACTACAGCAATGCTCTCCCTGAGGCACCTTGCGTAGAGCTCAGTGACTTTCTCATTTGCCGTATTGTCAATGAACACGCTGTTTCTCATATTCAGATCTGACATTTTGGAATAAAAGGAGTCCAGATCAGAAGCCTCGCCTTGAGCCTCGAGCAGCTCTTTCCAGCTATCAAGAGGAATCCCTTCCTCGTAAAAGAGCATCTTTCTGGAATTTGCAATCCCGATCACGCGGAGCTGTAGGTTCTTTTTCTCGATCAGGAACTTTTGCTGGCTTCCAATTTGATCAAGCAACTTGCCGCCCACGTTTCCGATGCCTACGATGAAGAGATTAAGCTGCTTGATTTGGGCTTCAAAGAAGGAAGCGTGCAGCACATTCAGGGCTTTCTTCACGTCTTCTTCCCGAATCACCGCTGAGATGTTTCGCTCTGAGGATCCCTGGGCGATTGCCCTGATGTTGACATTGTTGTGCCCGAGCTCTGAGAACATCTTTCCGCTGATGCCCTGGTGTGACTTCATTTGGTCTCCCACAAGAGCGATGATGGCCAGGTGTTTCTCAACAACCATCGGGTCGACGCGCTTTTTCAGGATTTCGAATTCGAATTCACTATCGACCGCTTTTTTGGCCAGTTCGGTATCTTCAGCGTCTATGGCCAGGCAGATGGAATGCTCGCTTGAGGCCTGCGTGATGAATTTTACGTTAATCTGCTGATTCGCAAGGGCGCCGAAGAGCCGGCTTGAAATTCCAGGTACTCCCACCATGCCGTTGCCTTCCAGGGTTAGCAGCGCAATGTCTTCAATGTGACTGATTCCCTTTATCAATGAGCCGTTTACCTTCTCCCTCTCTGTGATCCGGGTGCCGGCCGCCTCAGGTTCCATTGTATTTTTAATCAGGATGTCAATTCCTTTGTCAAGAGCTGGTTGAACCGTTGGCGGATACAATACTTTTGCCCCGAAATGAGAAAGTTCCATGGCCTCCTGGTAGGAGATGCTCTCAATGGGTTTGGCCTGTCGAACTAATTTGGGATTGGCGGTATACATGCCACTCACGTCCGTCCAGATCTCGAGACTCTCCGCATTGGCACCGTTCGCGATCAGCGCCGCAGTAAAATCGGATCCGCCGCGCCCAAGAGTGGTAGTGTCACCCCGCTCATTTGAAGCGATGAATCCCGGCAGCACAATGATATCGGCTTCGGTTGAGCTGAAAAAATCGCCAATTTTGGAATAGGTGAACTCGTAATCCACCTGCGCATTCTGAAAGGCGTCGTCGGTTCGGATCAGTTCGCGGCTATCTTTTAAAGCCGCATTCAAACCTTGTTGCTTCATGGCCATAGTAATCAGGTACGAGGACAGAACCTCTCCCGTGCTGACTATGCGCGCCGC
>CBDUAY010000165.1:0-5268 GCA_965365245.1 uncultured Flavobacteriaceae bacterium
TGACCTGCGTCGGCATGGGCTCCAAACTGATCAAAAAAGACGATCAGGGAAGCTTTGACTTGTTGAGGATAAAAAATACCGTGCAATTGGCACGAGAGATAATCAATGATTACAATATTAGTATAACCAGATAATAGTGAGCAATGGGACATATCAAAGACCTTTCGGAATATCAAGGCCTTATTTCTGATTTATTCATTTGGCCGAAAACAAGTGACGAATGGGAAAAGTACAGGTTGACTGAAGAGCAAGTGACGTTTTTTAATGAGAATGGATATTTGTCAAACATCAAACTGTTGGAGGACTGGCAGGTTGATCATCTGAACGAGGAGCTAAAGCAAATAATGGACCCCAATTCAATAAATATGGATCTGCTTTATGAGTATCATTCGAATGAGTCGACTGATCCGGATAAGGTTATTTTTCATTGTCTGGGCCATTGGAGGGCGACCCCGGGATTTCATGACATCAACTGGAATCCGGCGTTTGTAATGGCAGCCTATCAGCTTTTAGGGGAAAAGGGCGTTAGGTTTTGGCATGATCAGCTATTTTGCAAACCGGCTCAGCATGGCGGTGTAGTGGCATGGCATCAAGACTATTCCTACTGGACAAGAACAACTCCTATGCAGCACCTGACTTGTTGGGTTGGTTTAGACGATGCCTCTGTCGACAATGGTTGTCTTCATTATATTCCCGGAAGTCATCGATGGGGTCTTTTAGATAAACCTGTACTGACTGGCGAAATGAATGAGCTGTTGGAATACCTTCCGGAAGAAAAGAAAGTTCTTTTCGAGAACCCGGTACCTATTGAAATGCGAAGAGGTCATGCAACTTTTCATCATCCATTGACTGTTCATGGATCTTTTGAGAACTCTTCGGATCGTTCCCGCAGGGCTTTTGTGTTGAATGTATTTGCTGATGGAACCAAGTCGAATTCAGATGAAGAGATTCTTGTTGGCGTGCCGCCGATACCTAAAGGTGAAGCCATGAAAGGAAAATTCTTCCCCATTCTGTTCGAAGGAGCCTGAATCGAAAAATGAAGATAAAATATGTTTGCCCATTTTGGGGATCGGAAAGATTAACTGCTCAGGCTTTCATTGAAAAAGTGAGTTCTTCAGGTTACGGAGGCATAGAGATCAATATGCCAGTTGATCCTGATTATTGGAAAAATTTGAGACCCCTTGCAGAACAATACGGTCTTGATGTAATTGCACAGCAATGGCTCGATCCCATTCAGGAATCTCCGGTGAGGTATTTGAAAAGACTTGAAAAGAGGCTTTATCAATTGGCCGAATTGAATCCAATCTTCATAAACTCACATACCGGACGCGACTATTTCACTTTTTCAGAGAATTCTATGATTCTTGAAAGGATATTTAGATTTGAAGAAGAGACTGGTATAGAGGTTTATCACGAAACACATCGTGGGAGGTTCAACTTCAGTGCTGTTGCGACAGAACGATATATAAAAAGCCATCCCGGGATGAAGTTCACAGCGGATTTGTCGCATTGGGTTCTGGTGTCAGAGTCATTTCTTGAAGATCAAAAGGAAGCTTTGAGTCTGCTCATTGCGAATAGTCGCTATATTCACGCTCGATTTGGAGATACGCAGCGGTCACAGATAGACAGCCCTTTTGATGAAAGCAACATGTTAATACGAAAAAAGTATTTGGCATGGTGGAAAGATATTGTCAAGCATCGAATGAATTTAGGTGCGAAAAGCTTGCATATTTGTCCAGAATTTGGCCCGAAACCTTATCTCAACGATTTGAATAGAGCCGAAGATGCATCTCAGGTTCAATGGAAACTCAACGAACAATGCAAGGATTATCTCTTGAATAATTTAGGTGAGGCCAATATCGAAATTACTTGATCGAATAGTGATCATTTGCGAGCGATCTCAGTTTCTCCGCAGCGAGCTCTGCCGTTATGTCCCTTTGTGGATTGGCGAACATCTCATAGCCCACCATGAATTTCTTGACCGTGGCTGAGCGCAAAAGCGGTGGGTAAAATGACATATGGAAATGCCATCCCTTATTGTCTTTTGTATCCGTCGGGCTTTGATGTATCCCTGAGGAATAGGGAAAGGATGTTGAGAACAAATTATCGTATTTTGTCGTTACAACCTTGATGCATTCCGCAAAAGCACGAATTTCGGACACATTGAAGCCTTCTATGTTCTGCACGTGCCTTTTAGGGACAATCATGGTTTCATAGGGCCAAACGGCCCAGTAGGGAACCAGTGCAACGAAGTGATCGTTTTCATAAATCAGTCGTTCGCCTGATTCTATCTCTTGATCGAGATAATCCCTGAGGAGGCTGGACTTGAACTTCTCAAAGTACTTTTTCTGATACTTGGATTTTTTGGCGACTTCATCGGGAATTGATTCTTGTGCCCAAATTTGTCCGTGGGGATGTGGATTGCTGCAACCCATGATGGACCCTTTGTTTTCAAAAATCATTACGTGATTGATCTTTTCCATACTTCCGAGCTCATAATACTCTTTTTTCCACAAATTGACAACCTGGAAGATTTCATCGATTGACATCGTTGGCAAAGTCTTGGAATGATCGGGTGAAAAACAAACTACTTTGCAAATCCCTGCTTCGGTTCTCGCCTGAATCAATCCTTTATCCAATTTTATTTCCGGAATTTCTGGCAGTAGTGATGAAAAGTCGTTCCGGAAGCTGAACGGAGCATTGTATTCTGGATTGAGCTCGCCATTTGCCCTGATGTTTCCCGGGCACAAGTAGCAATTTTCGTCATACTTTTCTCCATTGATTTGCAATGCCTTTTCGGTTTTTCCCTGCCAGGGTCTTTTGGTCCTGTGCGGACTAACTAAAACCCATTCCCGGGTTAAAGGATTGAATCTACGATGCGGATATTCGTTGAATTTGTTTTCGTTCATCTATTAATCTTTTAAATGCAAATTGGCTCATCTTCAATTCAGACTATGAAGGTGCCACCTGACGGGGTAATGTAAACAGGGGTCAAGTCTATATCAAATCTATCCCTGTATGCCTTGCTCGCTTTTTCGACATAATCATCGACATGATCTTCGTGAATAAGATTTATTGTGCATCCTCCGAAGCCGCCACCCATCATTCTTGAACCTAACACTTGAGGTTCATCAATGGAAAAATCAACAAGAAAGTCAAGTTCCTCGCAGCTTATTTCATATTCCAGTTGTTGCCCACGATGCGATTCGTACAACAGTTTGCCAAATTCTTCAAGGTCATTTTTTTGTAGAGAATCTGCAGCCTTAAGGACGCGTTGATTCTCTTCAACAATATATCGGCATCTCTTAAATACAATCGGAGGCAGATCCGTTTCGTTTTCAGTAAGATCCTGAATTGTTACCTCTCGTAACGATTCTGTTTTCAGGCCATTTTGTTTTAGAATGGCAACGCCCGTTTCACACTCCGATTTTCTGGTGTTGTATGCACTATTGGCTAGACTGTGGGTAACATTGGTATTGAGAAGCAACAAGCAATAAGGTTTCAGATGCAGTGGGACGAATTTATGAGTTACGGTCTTGCAATCAAGGAGTATTACATGACCCGGTTCACTCATCACAGATGCATACTGATCCATGATCCCACATTGGGTGCCGACAAAATTATGCTCCGCGCGTTGAGATGCGTGCACAATATCCAATTTTGACATGCCCAATTGGAACAATGAGTTTAAAGCAAATGCCAAACCGCATTCCAACGCCGCGGACGAGCTTATTCCAGATCCAATAGGCAAGTTGCTGTCAAGTTGACAATCGAAGCCTGAAAGTTCATAACCGAGCTTTTGTATCTCGAAAACCACGCCGAGGATGTAATTTTCCCATTCCTCCTGACTAGGTTTGACATTGTTCAAGTCGAAAGCGAGAATTTTGTCATAGTCGGTGCTGTAGACATGGCATTTTTCGTTGCTTTCGTTCCGTTTGATCTTAAATACTATTCTTTTGTCTATTGCGGCAGGTAGAACAAACCCCATGTTATAA
Source organism: uncultured Flavobacteriaceae bacterium (assembly GCA_965365245.1). Taxonomy (GTDB): domain Bacteria; phylum Bacteroidota; class Bacteroidia; order Flavobacteriales; family Flavobacteriaceae; genus Lutimonas. The sequence goes on from CBDUAY010000165.1 coordinate 3,996, forward strand.
TCTGTGTGTTCTCCGATGAGATTGATTCGTCCAGGTGAATAAACTGTTAGTTCCGGATCGAAGTCTTTGCTTTTAAGTTGATCGTAATTCATTGAACGACTTTATTTAATTAAACTGGCATCCATGCAAATATAATAAATGTAAAAAATACTTTTATTATTTTCTAATCGATTTTTTATCAATATTTTTGCTTTCATGAGCCCGAAGAAACCTCTTTTAAAAAGTCTTGATGAGTATTTTGACGATGAGTCTCACAAGATGTATGTGGCTGTTGATTGTGTGATTTTTGGATTTGATGGGACAGGTCTGAATCTTTTGCTCATGAAAAGGACCATAGAGCCTTTTGCTGGTCAATGGTCTTTGATCGGAAGCTTTGTTCAGCTCGATGAAAGCATTTCTGAAGCTGCCCAAAGAATTCTATACGAAAGAACAGGTTTGAACAATCTATACCTGCAGCAGCACAAGGTTTACGGAAGGGTTGGTCGGGACCCAGGCTACAGATGCGTTTCCCTTGTTTATTATGCTTTGATTAGAAGCGATAATTTTGAGCAAGTTGTAGATTTTGACACCCAATGGTTTGCAGTTGAGAATCTGCCTGAACTGGTTCTGGATCATCGAACGATGGTCGATGAAGCTTTGGAATCGTTGAAGAAACTCGCGAAGCATGACCCCTTTGGTTTTGAGCTTTTGCCGCTAAGATTCACAATCCCGCAGTTGCAGACTTTGTTCGAAGCGCTATATCAGAAAAAACTTGATGGTAGAAACTTCCGTAAAAAAATTCTTTCTCTTGAAATTTTGAAAGAAATAAAGGAGAAAGATAAAACCGGATCTAAAAAAGGCGCCTGGTTATATGAGTTTGATCGTCAAAAATATGCTCGAATGATATCGGATGGACGTACTATAATACTCTAAGTATCCAGGGCAATTTTTTTTAAAAGTCAACTGTCGATCTTCAATAAATCAAATTAGATTAATTGGGCCATTAGAGAGATTATTGGTAATGTTTGGTTTTATCTTGCTCAAGAGAAATAATTCTGTGATCCAGAAGACGAATTTCAAGAATATTGATTAATCAATATGATAGAATCAAGACGGCAAGTTCGATTTGCATTTCAGGCCTTTTGAAATTAAGACGATTTTGATCAAAGACTGAGGCGTCTGTACTGAATCGAGATATTCTTTTACCAGTTGTGGTGAAGGCTCAACTGCATCTGGGTCTTGGCCCAGTTATCAGTGATTTGGCGCATGACCCCCAGCTGGACTCTCAGGTTCT
>CBDUAY010000166.1:0-5242 GCA_965365245.1 uncultured Flavobacteriaceae bacterium
GTCTCCACCAGCAAAACATCTGATCCTCCATCTAGCAAAGCCTCGGCCTGCTGTTTATAGGCCGCTCGCAACTCGTCAAAAGTAACCGCCCGAAAACCCGGGTCATTAACATCCGGCGAAAGACTCGCTGTTTTATTGGTCGGTCCCATCGAACCGGCCACAAACCTCGGCTTGTGCGGTTCTTTGGCCGTAAACTCATCGGCTACTTCACGCGCCAGTCGCGCTGACTCGTAATTCAGCTCATAGACCAGGTCCTCCATGTCGTAATCCGCCATGGCAATGGTTGTTCCTGAAAAAGTATTGGTTTCAATAATGTCTGCCCCGGCTGCCAGGTATTTCGCGTGAATCTCCTTGATGGCTTCCGGCTGGGTCAGCGACAAAAGGTCGTTATTGCCCTTCAGCGGAGAAGGATAGTCTTTGAACCGCTCCCCCCGGTAGTCTTCTTCTTCAAATTTGTAGGCCTGCAACATGGTTCCCATGGCCCCGTCCAAAACGAGGATACGTTCACCCAACAGGCGCTCAATGCTTTGCTTCATGATATGTCAATCTTCTACATCCCTCTTTTGCCCCACTTGATCATGTTCCAGATCCGTTCGTGGCCAAAATAGAGAAACATCTTGGTAAAGACCTCGATCCCGCCGATCGAAATGGCAGTCTTGATCTCTCCGGTTAAAACATAGGAAATCACAATCGTGTCGAGCGTACCCAAAGTCCGCCAGGTAATTGCCTTGACGATGCTTCTTCTCTTGGTCTCTCCTCTCTTGTAATAGTCCTCACTTTTAGGTTGGAACAATACCATGGATATCAATTAAGCGCTTGTTGCAAGTCGCTGACAATATCCGAAATATTTTCCAATCCTGTTGATACTCTTATCAAACCATCGGTGATGCCCACCTCGAGTCTTTCCTCCTTCGAAAGCTTGCTGTGCGTCGATGACGCGGGGTGGGTCACTATGGTTCGTGTGTCTCCGAGGTTCGCCGAAAGCGAACACATCTTTATGCGATTCAAAAAGGCCCTGCCTTCCTCGAGACCTCCCTTGATCTCAAAGGTGACGATGTTGCCTCCTTTTTTCATTTGTTTTTTCGCGATCTCGTACTGCGGATGCGAAGGCAAAAACGGATACTTCACCCAATTGACTTTTTCCTGCTCTTCCAGGAATTGAGCCAGCTCCAGGGCGTTCTCACAGTGCCGGTCGACCCGAACCGCCAGGGTCTCCAGGCTCTTTGAAAGCACCCAGGCATTGAACGGTGACAACGAAGGCCCCGTGTTGCGTGAGAACAGGTAGATCTCTCTTATCAGGTCGGCACTTCCAACAGCTACGCCACCTAAAACGCGACCCTGTCCGTCAATCAGCTTGGTCGCCGAGTGCAAAACGATGTCGGCCCCATATCGGATCGGCTGCTGCAAATAAGGCGTTGCAAAGCAATTGTCAATCACCAAAATCAGGTTGTGCTTTTTCGCCACCTGCCCCAGGAACTCCAAATCGAGTATGTCAAGCCCCGGGTTGGTCGGGGTCTCCGCAAAAAGAATTTTCGTGTTCGGATGAATCAGGTCCTCGACCGTTTCCACCTCGTCGATATTGAAATACGAGGTCGAGATGTTCCACTTGGGCAAAAACTTCGTGAAAAGCGCATGGGTTGACCCGAAGACCGAACGTGCCGAAACCACGTGGTCCCCGCTGCTGAGCAGGGCGCCAAAAGTCGAAAAGATGCTCGCCATCCCTGAGGCAAAGGCATAGCCGCTCTCGGCTCCTTCCATCTTCACCATCTTCTCTACAAACTCCGAATTGTTCGGGTTGCTGAAACGGCTATAAATGTTCTTCTCCTTTTCTTCGGCAAACGAAGCCCTCATGTCCTCGGCATCATCGAACACAAAGCTCGAGGTCAAATAGACCGGGGCCGAATGCTCCCCAAATCCCGACCGCTCGGCCTGAGTGCGTATCGCCAGGGTTTCAAATTTTTCTTCTGGACCGCTCGACCCCTGACATGGACCTTCTGTGTGTTCCTCGCCTCCTGCTTCTTCGCTTCTTCCTAACTCATTCATATTGCTTCGTTCAAATTTTTCATCGGGATAATATCCCTTTCAACTTATATCGCTTTATCCGTTAAACGTAAAATGTCTCCAAACACCCCACGGGCCGTCACTTTGGCTCCTGCACCGGCACCTTGAATTACCAGGGGTCTTTCCCCGTAAGACTCGGTGTAAATCTCAAAGATCGAATCGGATCCCTGCACCTGCCCCAAAGAGCTCTTTTGCGGCACAGAAACCAACTTCACCTCGAGGTCCCCCTTGGTCTGGGTCAAATCCCCAGAAAGCTCGCCCACATATCTCAGCACATGGCCTTCTTCCTGTTTTTCTTTGATCGCTGTATAGGTGGCATCCAGGGCCTCCAGGTTCCCCAGGAACGACTCCGTGCTGCCTTCCCGCAAGTCTTCCGGAATCAGGTTCTGCACCTTGACGTCATCAAACTCGTTTTCCAGGTCAAGCTCCCGTGCCAGAATGAGCAACTTGCGAGCCACATCGTTGCCACTGAGGTCTTCCCGAGGGTCGGGCTCCGTAAAGCCCAGGTCCACCGCCTGCCTCAGGATGGAGCTGAACGACTCCTCCTTTTCAGAGAAGGTGTTGAACAGGAAGCTGAGCGACCCCGAGAACACCCCCTTGATTCGCGTGATGTTCTCTCCTGAATGGTGCAATAGCTTGATCGTGTCAACCAGCGGAAGCCCTGCTCCCACATTGGTCTCATAGAGATAACTCTTTTCGTTTCTCGCCAGGGTCTCACGCAGCTGGCGGTAGAAGTCGAAATCCACCGTATTGGCGATCTTATTCGATGACACCAGGTCGAAGCTGTTCTCAACCAGCGGCAGGTAATTCTCGATAAACTCCAGGCTGGCCGTATTGTCAACGGCGATCAGGTTCTCCAGGTGTTTGCTTCTCGCAAAACCCATGATATCATTGATCGTATAGCCCTCGATACCATTCTGCTCGAGCTGCTCTTTCCAGTCGCTGCCGATCCCGTTTTCGCTCAGCAGGACCTTTCTCGAATTCGCCAAAGCAAAGATGTTGATGTTGATGTTCCTTCTTCTGAGCAGGTCCTTTTTATTCTTCAGGATCTGCTCGATCAGGGTGCCTCCCACCAGTCCAACCCCGAAGAGAGCCACGTTGATATTGGTAGAAATGCCGAAGATCTGACCGTGGATGACATTTACCGCCTTGTTCAGATCGGCTTCATGCAAGAGAAGGCAAATATTGTCACCTGTAACGGTATTGTTGATCAGGATGGGCTCGACCTTGTTGAAGGCCAGTGCATTGTAGGCCTTGTGGAAGCCTGTCAGGTTCTGGCCGACAATCGAGACCACCGCGAGCTTGTCTTTGACAAAAATCCTTTCCACGTCCCTTTCTTTCAAGTCCTGGGCAAATTCGATTTCGAGCACTTGTTTGGCCCGTTCTGCTTCGGATGCACTTACCACCAGCCCGATACCCCGCTCCGAGGATCCTTGGGAGATGATGCTCACATTGATGCCCGCATTGCCAAGGGAACCAAAGATCCGGGCGTCGACCCCGATCTTGCCGAGCAATCCGCGCCCTTCAAAATTCACCAGGGCCACATCTTTTTGAACGGTCACCGAGCGAATTCCTTTTTGGGTCGCCCGCGACTTGATCAGCGTTCCGGCGTTTTCCCTGTCAAAGGTATTGAGCAACCTCAGCGGAATGTTCTTTTCAATTAATGGAATGATGGTCTTCGCATGCAGGATGTTGGCCCCAAAATTGGCCAGCTCATTGGCCTCCTGGTAGGTCAGCTCATCGATCATCTGGGCATTGGGCACCAGTTCCGGGTTGGCTGTATAGATGCCATTGACGTGGGTATAGCTCTCGAGTTCCGCTGCGTCCAGGAAGTTTGCAATCAGTGAAGCTGAATAGTTGCTCCCGTTTCGACCGAGCGTGGTGGTTTCATTGCGACTGTTCGACGCGATAAAACCGGTCACAAGCTGCAAGCGTTCACTGTTCTCCCGAAAATGCAGCTTGACATTCTCTTTCGAAACGTCCTGCAGCACATGGGCCTCGCCAAAATTCTTGTCGGTCTTGAGCAGGGTTCTCGAGTCGACGGCATCGGTTTCGATGCCTCGAGCATTGAGCAAAGCCGCAACCGTTTTCACGGATAGCAGCTCTCCCTGTGCCAGCACCTGGTCTTTAATCTTTTCGCTGTAGTCGCCAAGTAGCTTCACCCCCTCAAAAACGTCGCTGAGCAATTTGAACTCGGCTTCAAAGTCGAGCTCGGGCAGGGGTTCCTTTTGATAGGCTTTCAGGGCCTCAAATTCGGGGTGAAAGTCTTCTCCCAGCCGGGCCTTCTCGAGTATCTCTTCCAGGGCATCCGTCGTTCCTCCACGCGCAGAAAGCACAACCGCGAAGTTCTCCCCCTCTGCCCTTTTGTTGGCGATAATCTCCAGCACCCGTTCCAGGCCCTCACCATTGGCGAGTGACCGTCCTCCAAACTTGAGCACCTTGAGCTTGCGGTTCTTCAGGCTTCGGGTCTTGGGCTGCTTGAAAACAGGTTCGAGGATCTCTGTCAGCTGGTCGAATTCAATCAGGAAGGCATCGTGTCCGTGCACCGACTTGATCTCCCCGTAATCGTTCTCAACCCCGGCTTCAGTGAGTAGCTTGCGTGTCTCCAGGTTCTCCTTGGGCACAAAAAAGAAATCCGAGTCGACCCCAACCTGGAATACCCGCGCCTTGATCTGGCTGGCCACCTCATTGAAGGTGCCGCGATTGCGCGTTATGTCCACCGAACTGAGCAGGTGGTTCATCATTTTATAAGTGGGCAGGCTGAACCGGTTCTCGAGTTTCTCCCCGTGGTGCAGCAGCCAGCTTTCGGTGTTGAAATTGCCCTGCTCCTCGTTTCGGGTGCGATTGAACTTGAGTTTGAAAGACTCCGCGGTTCTGTAAAATAGCATGGCCATCATCCGGGCATCGTGCACGGGCTTGCTCGAATTGGAAAGGATCTGCTGCTGGGTCTTGTTGTGAGCCAGTATCCAGTCGGAAGCCTTCCAGTCAGACGCCACCGGAACCAGGTTTTCAATCATGTCCGGGAAGAGTACCGCCATCTCCCAGGCAATTCCGCCACCGAGAGAGCCTCCGATTACGGCATACAAGTGGTCGATTCCAATGGCTTGAAGCCCTTGTCCGAAAAGGCGACCAATGTCACGGGCCGTAAAATCCTCGGAATTGTCGATGCGATTCTCCTCAA
>CBDUAY010000167.1:0-5208 GCA_965365245.1 uncultured Flavobacteriaceae bacterium
CCTTTCCGCCTGGTGCTCAGAGGTAAAGTGGTCGAGTCTAAGATTGTGTTTTTTCTCAAAAAGACGTTGAAGACGACCGCCGATATCGGGTTTGAGCTCCATTTTCGCAACAAAATAGTCGAAAATCTCAGGGATCGAATTGTCCGCCCCCAGGGTAACGAGCTTGTTCACCTTGAACCCTCCTGCAACAGCGTTGATCAGGGACATGCCTCCAAATGAATGACCTACCGCTGCGTCGAAGGGGCCGTATTTTTTTTCGATCGCCTTGATGGCCTCGATAAACTCGATCATATTGGTTCGTTTTCCATCGGAAAGTCCATGGGCAGGTGCGTCAAAGCTGACAACCATCATTTTATTCTCAAGGATCTTGTCTGCCAGGTGATACAGCTGAGTTCCCCGGCCAGCCCATCCATGGACAAGCAGTACCCGGGTTTTTGAATAGCCGTATACATAGACCTGGATCTCTTTCCTTGAGGAAGGGAGCAATAGCCTTTCTTTTTTAGCGCTATCGCGCATCATAAGCTCACGTTCGGGCGCATTGAATTTCAGGGGAGTTGCAAAAATCCGGGCCACGAAGTTCGTCGCGGCATCCTTTGAGAAGAATTGAAGCACTTTGCCGGTAAGTAATACCTTGGCCGGAATTTCAAAAGAAGCATTCGGATTTGACTTTTTCTGTGCCAAAAGAAGTGGTTTGAGATCGACAAATCTAAGCAATTCAACCAAAAAATTGTACATTTCGGACGCAAATCAAAACGCTGACCATGTACCTCAAAGGGGATAAGAAATTAATCCATCGCTGGGCTTTCTATGACTGGGCGAATTCCGTTTATTCATTGGTGATTAGCACTGCAGTATTCCCAATTTATTACGAAACCGTTACTGAGACCGGCTCCGGACTGGTAAATTTCATGGGTTTTGAAGTGAACAACACTTCACTATACACATATGCTCTTTCCTTTTCCTTTCTCGTTGTCGCCTTTATTTCTCCGCTTTTATCGGGAATCGCTGATTACGTGGGAAACAAGAAGACCTACATGAAGTTCTTCTGTTATTTCGGCTCGCTCTCTGTGATGAGCCTGTTCTTCTTCAAAGGGGTGGACACGCTCTGGGTCGGCATCCTGTTTTCAGTACTCGCCAGTATTGGATTTTGGGGGAGTCTTGTCTTTTACAATGCCTATTTGCCGGAGGTAGCCTACGGTGATCAGCAGGATGAGGCAAGCGCATTGGGATTCATCTACGGATACATCGGCTCGGTCATTTTATTGATCTTCAATCTCAGCATGGTGATGAAGCCCGAGTGGTATGGAATTACTGACCCAAGTCTGGCACCGAGGATCTCCTTTTTGACGGTTGGCATCTGGTGGATGGGGTTTGCCCAGTTGACTTTCAGGCGCCTGCCATACAACCTGCACAACCGAAAGCCAGACAAGGACTATATTTTCAAAGGCTACCAGGAACTCAAAAAGGTAGTCAATGAACTCAAGGATCGCCCGGTGATGCTCAATTTTCTCACTTCCTTCTTTCTTTACAGCGTTGGCGTCCAGTCGATTATTTTGCTGGCAACCATCTACGGGAAAACCGAGATCGGATTGTCCACCAGCAGCCTGATTTTGACCATCATCGTCATCCAGCTGGTCGGTGTTTTGGGCGCCTATTTGTTTTCAAGGCTGTCCAAAAAGATTGGCAACATCAGCGCTTTGAAGATCACGATTTTGATTTGGACGGCGGCCAGCCTAAGTGCCTATTATCTAGATAAGGATGATCCGAACGTTCAGCTCAAGTTCTACGTCATCAGCGGTTTCATCGGCTTGGTGCTTGGTGCGATTCAAACTCTGTCGCGATCGACCTATTCGAAACTCCTGCCCGAAAACACCCTCGATCCTACAACGTATTTCAGCTTTTTCGACGTGACGGAAAAGATCGCCATCGTCTGGGGAACATTCATCTTTGGCCTGGCCATAGCCATCACTGACTCCATGCGGCTCTCGATTTTGTTGCTTTGCCTGTTCTTCGTGATCAGTTTTATCATTTTGAGCATGATGAAGAAAACCAAGTACGTGAAATAGATATGGCGAATCAACCCCTTTATGATTTTATCGTGATCGGCGGTGGGATAGTGGGTGCTGCCACTGCCTACAAATTGAGCTGCAAATACCCTAAGGCTTCTATCGCGCTGATCGAAAAGGAACCAGAGCTTGCATCGCACCAAACGGGGAGGAACTCTGGCGTCATCCATTCAGGCATCTATTATAAACCCGGCTCGCTGAAAGCATTGAATTGTCTTGAAGGTCGGCGGCAACTCGTGGAATTTGCCATCGAGCACAAGATCCAACACGAGATCTGTGGAAAGTTGATCCTGGCGACCAAAAAGGAGGAGCTGGAATTGTTGCAGGCCATTTACGAGCGTGGCTTGCAGAACGGAACACCTGGCATCAGGTACCTCTCAGAAAAGGAGATTCCCGAGTACGAACCCTATGCGAAAGGCCTTCGGGCCATTTGGGTCCCGGGGGCAGGAATCATTGACTACCCGGCGGTTACCCGAAAATTGGCAGGTCTCATGCTTGAGGCAAACCCCGAAAATTCACTGCTTTTAGGAGAGCATGTTATAGGTATGGATCGGGATGGTGGAAAGGTTGAAATTCATACCTCAAAAAGAGTCGTGAAAGGAACTCAAATCATCGTCTGCGGGGGGCTTCAATCCGATCGCATAGCTAAAATGGATGGCCTGGAGCTCGATATGCAGATCGTCGGTTTTCGAGGTGACTATTACGAACTCACCGAGTCGGCTAGAAGCAAAGTCAAGCATCTCATCTACCCGGTGCCTGATCCGCGATATCCCTTCCTGGGCATACATTTCACCCCGATGATAGGCGGGCATGTCGAATGCGGTCCCAATGCCGTTTTCACTTTTAAGCGCGAAGGCTATGCAAGAACGAGCTTCAGCATGAAAGACAGCCTGGAGGCATTGGCCTATGGAGGAACCTGGCGCTTGTTCTACAAAAACTGGAAAAAAGGACTGGAAGAGTATCGAAGGGCATTTTCGAGCAAGCTCTTTCTGAAAGAGGCCAGGAACATGATTCCCAGCCTAACCCGGGATGAGATCTACCCGACCCGTTCAGGCGTTCGGGCCCAGGCTGTAGGTCTCAAGGGGCAAATGGTTGATGATTTCGTAATCGTCAACAACAATGGAGTAACACATGTGGTCAATGCGCCCTCACCGGCTGCGACGGCCTGTCTGGCCATCGCAGATGAGGTCTTAAAAAAAATGACGGAGTCTTGAGATTGAGACTTTGTCCGTCAGGAAAAGCTATAAAGCCAATATTATTTCTGCATGTGCACGTCCAGCTGCGGGAACGGAATGTTGATTCCACCCTTGCTAAGAGCCTCATAAACGCTTTCGTTCATGCTAAAGAAAACGTTCCAGTAATCTTCTGTTTTGACCCAGACGCGTGTGGTCAGGTTTACTGAGCTGTCAGCCAACTCACCCAGACCAATGAAAGATTCGGGGTCCTTCAGAATTCTTTTATCCGAGGCAATCACTTCCATGATGATCTCTCGGGCCTTCTGAACAGAATCGCCATAGGCAATTCCGTAACTGAGATCCACCCGGCGTATAGGTTGTGCCGAGTAGTTGATCAATGAGCCAGTGGCCAACGGGCCGTTCGGAATAAAAACCGTTTTGTTATCGGTGGTGAGAAGAATGGTTGTGAAAATCTGAATTTCTTTCACAACACCCGTGTAGCCCTGGGCTTCGATGAAGTCGTCCACGCGGTAGGGCTTGAATATGAGAATGACGACACCTCCTGCAAAATTCTGGAGAGTGCCTGAAAGTGCCATACCAACGGCCAAGCCAGCGGCACCGAGAATCGCTATAAAGGAAGTCATTTCGACGCCCAGCATGCCCAGCACGCTAACGATCAACAAGGTTTTAAGCAGCGCGCCAAAAAGGCTTTTCAAAAAAGGCTTCAAGGAGTCATCGGTCTCTCTTTTGCTCATGACCGTTTCGAATTTTTTGACCATCCACTTGATGATCATGTTTCCGAGAATGTAAACGACAATGGCGCCCAACAACTTGGGGGCATAGGTGTAGACTAAATCTGTGATCTGTGTTGAAAGATCGCTAAAATTTACTTCCATGGGGGTTGTTTTTGTTTATAGTTTAATGAGATTTTATTGCGTCGCCGTCAAGTCTCAGCGACTGATGCAAATATAATAAGAAAGACCAGTTAGCCCCGGCTATTTTTTTCCAAAATATCGGGGTCTGAAAGATATTCTCCTTAAGAAAAACTTACTTTTGTCTAGCATCGGATGAAATCAAACTACATTGAACCTCAAGCAATACACGACTGAATTCAATTACAATTTCAAGCTGGCCGTGCCCGTGATGATTGGACATTTGGGACACGTGCTCGTTGGCCTTGCGGATAATATCATGGTCGGCCGTCTTGGCGCCGCGCCCCTTGCCGCGGTGTCATTGGGGAACAGCTTTGTGTTCATCGCATTCTCCTTGGGTATCGGTTTTTCCATGGCAATCACACCCTTGATCGCTGAGGCAGACGGTGAGAGGGACGATGACAAGGGGAGAAGGCTTTTCCAACACGGCTTGATCCTCTGTTCAATATTGGGGATCAGCATGTTTGTCATGCTCATGGTTGCCGCACCCTTAATGCGCCATATGGACCAGCCTGAAGAAGTGGTTGAACTGGCGCTTCCTTATTTGAATATTGTCGCACTTTCCATGATTCCGTTGATGGTCTTTCAGGCCATCAAGCAATTTACAGATGGGATGTCGAAGACCAATTACGGCATGCATGCCAACGTCCTGGCAAATATTGTCAATGTGACTCTGAATTTCATGTTGATCTATGGATTTTGGATCTTTCCGAGACTGGAGCTGGTAGGTGCGGCCTATGGCACGCTGATCTCTCGTTTTGTCATGCTCTTTTTTATCCTCTGGATTTTGTATTCCAAACCGCGTTTCCGGCCATTCTTCAACTGGTTGCGACTCGATGAAATCAGAAAGGAGATCTTCACGAAAATCATCAATCTCGGTTTTCCAACGGCCATGCAGATGCTTTTTGAGGTCGGGGTGTTCACCGCCGCGATATGGCTTGCCGGGACCATAGGAACCATTGATCAGGCCGCCAACCAGATTGCCCTGAACCTGTCGTCCATGACATTCATGATCGCGGTAGGGCTGGGTGTTAC
>CBDUAY010000168.1:0-5041 GCA_965365245.1 uncultured Flavobacteriaceae bacterium
AAAATTGCGCAAACAGATTTCGAGCCTGATTTTGGCCTTCAGTCTGGTGCTGCCGATGGTAGTCGGACTCACTCACGCACTGCATGAGCACGACCAGGTGGTCTGCATGGCTGAGAATGAAAGTCATTTTCATGGCCAGGATGTCGATTGCGATCACCTGCATTACTTCAATCCTGGAGGTGTTGCAGAACAAGATTCCACTGTTGAAAAGTTGACTTCAGTAGTTGACCCCATCACAAATTGGGGTAACACATGTCCAAAATCGAGCAATTTAATAGCTAATCTTTCTCTTCGCGGCCCACCAATGATTAATGTGTAAATTCTATTTGAATCTTTATTCACATTAATCTAACTTTTCCATGAAATACATATATATCACCCTATTTTTAATAGGCTTGCCAATTGTGTCGTTTGGCCAGTTTTCGGCACAAGGAACAGTAATCGACGAAAATCAAGAACCTTTGCCAGGAGTCGAGGTTTACATTGAAGAACTGCATATAGGTACCGCTACTGACCTCGATGGAACCTATTCGCTAAAGAATATTCCCAAAGGTGTGCATAAGCTAAATTTTAGCTTTATCGGATACCGCACTTATAACACTCCCATAACTGTTTTGACAGATGACATCGAAATTGATGTGTCAATGGAGCCCTCCGTTTTTCATATGGACGAAGTAATTGTTTCGGCGCCATTTAACAAGCTGCAAAGCGAAAATGTGATGAAGATTGAGTCTCGCACGATTACTTCACTGCAAAAGCAAGGTGCCCCTACCCTCGTCCAAGGTCTGACAAGGATTCCCGGGGTATCGGAGGTTTCGACGGGCAATGGAATTGGCAAACCAGTCATTAGAGGTCTATCCGGGAACAGGGTACTTGTATACACGCAAGGCGTTCGACTGGAAAATCAACAATACGGTCAGGAGCACGGTCTCGGGCTCAATGATTCAGGCATAGAGAGCGTCGAGGTCATCAAGGGACCTGCGTCACTCCTATACGGCTCGGATGCCCTGGGAGGCGTTCTTTACATAAATCCTGAAAAATTCGCCTTTCAGAATGAAACCGAGGTAAGTGCCGGTCAGACTTTCTTTTCAAATACCATGGGCAGCAATACCACTGCGGGAGTCAAAACCTCAAATGACCAGTTTAAGCTTCTCCTAAGGGGTGGGTACAATACCCACTCGGACTACCAGATTCCCGATGGTGACCGTGTGACCAATACACGCTATAGGGAAGTTGATTTCAAAGCAGGTTTAGGATTGAACCTGGATAATTTCGTCACAGAGCTCAGGTACAATTACAATAAAAGTGACATCGGGATTCCCGAGGAGATTGGGGAGCAATCCACTTCAAAAAACCTTCTTCTCCCTTATCAGGACCTGACGACGCATATTTTGAGCCTGCACAATCACTTCTTTCTCAATCGCTCGAAGTTTGAAGTTAACTTGGGCTACGTCAACAACATCCGTAAAGAGTATGAGGACGAGCATGGGCATGGGCATGACGATCACGATGAAGACCATGATGAAGACCATGATGCAGACCATGATGAAGGCCATGATGAAGATGATCACAGTGATGAAGAAGGACATGGACATGAAGAAGGTCATGACCCTTCAGAAGCTGCGCTCTTCATGGACCTGAAAACATTTACCTATGACGTCAAGTATCACTTGCCTTCCTCTGAGCGATTTGAAACCATCGCTGGTATTCAGGGCATGTGGCAATCGAATGCGAACTTCGGAGAAGAGATTTTGATTCCTGACGCCATTACAAATGATGTTGGCTTATTGGTCAATTCCTCGTTTGAGATAAACGAGAATAACACCCTTCAGGGTGGCTTGAGGTTTGATCACAGGTCAATTGATACAGAAGCCTACGAAATAGAGCACCATGAGGATCACGAACACGAAGATGAAATGGACCTCGACCATGAAGAAGAAGAGGAAGAAATCGTGGAGGCCATTGACAGGAGCTTTTCCAATATGACCTTTTCATTGGGCTACAAGACGATGCTGTTCCAAAAAGTATCAACCCGAATCAATTTTGCGAGTGGCTTCAGGGCTCCAAACCTGGCTGAGCTGGCCTCTTATGGGGTTCATCATGGAACCAATCGGTTCGAGATTGGAAATCCGGATCTGGACAGTGAGCAAAATTTCCAGACCGATATCTCCCTGGAATATGGAAACCGGCACATCGAGGTCTATGTCAATGGGTTTTATAACATACTGAACAACTACATCTATTTGAACCCGACAGGTGAGGAAATGGATGAAGCACCCGTTTATGAATATGTGCAGAACGATGCCCGTTTATACGGAAGTGAATTTGGCGTTCATTTTCATCCACACCCACTTGACTGGCTGCACCTTGAATCCGATTTTGAAATGGTGATCGGTGAATTGGATGAAGGAGGGTATCTTCCTTTGATTCCCGCAAACAAATGGTCTAACACTCTGCGTGGGGAGTTCAAGGGTTGGCAGCGTTTCAATGAGCTCTATCTCTCGGTCACCTTGGATTCCTTCTTTGATCAGAATCGCGTGAGCGACTTTGAGACCGAAACGCCGGGATACAATCTTCTGAATGTTGGCCTTGGTGGAACCCTCTCTTTTGAGAAATGGTCTCTCGGTTTGAGAATGAGCCTTAACAACGCACTTGACGAGACCTATATCTCGCACCTGTCGAGACTCAAATCGGAAGGAATTCCCAATCCGGGTCGAAACTTTACTTTTGGGCTGAATTTCAACATCTAGTTGGTAGCATAGTGTCAGGCATTTGCTAACTTTGAGCAGCAAATATTTAGACCGATGAAGAAACTCATTGAATGCGTTCCCAATATAAGCGAAGGGCGTGACATAGAAAAAATCCAGAGCATCGCCTCTGTTGTGGAAACGATAGAAGGTGTGAAACTGTTGGACGTAGATCCGGGTAAGGCGACAAACAGAACGGTGATAACCTTTGTCGGGCAACCTGAGCAGGTCATCGAGGCGGCTTATAAACTGATCAGTAAAGCCTCTGAATTGATAGACATGAGTCTCCACAGTGGAGAGCATCCGCGATTTGGAGCCACTGATGTATGTCCGCTGGTCCCAATTTCTGGTATCTCCCTGGAGGAAACAGCAACTTATGCCAGAAAGCTTGGCGAACGTGTTGGTAAAGAATTAGGCATACCAGGTTATTTCTATGAAGCAGCTGCTCGTGAGGAAAAAAGAAAAAACCTGGCCAGCTGCCGGTCGGGAGAGTATGAAGGACTTGCGAAGAAACTCTCTGATCCGGAATGGCGCCCGGATTTTGGTCCGGCGGAATTCAACGATTCAGTTCGTAAAACCGGAGCTATCGCTATTTCAGCCCGGGATTTCTTAATTGCTTACAATGTGAATCTGAATACCACTTCCACGAGAAGGGCCAATGCAATCGCCTTTGACATCCGCGAAGCTGGAAGAATCAAACGGGAAGGAAACCCTATCACAGGAAAGAAAGTCCTGGACGAAAACGGAGAACCAGTTCGCATTCCGGGCAAACTGAAAGCCGTGAAGGGAATCGGGTGGTACATAGAAGAATACGGCATTGCCCAGATTTCATATAATCTCACCAACATCAGCATCACCAGTATGCACGAGGCATTTGACGAGACCTGCAAATCTGCTGAAGAAAGAGGCTTGCGGGTCACGGGATCAGAACTTGTTGGTTTGATTCCCTTGAAAGCAATGACAGATGCTGCAGATTACTTCTTGCGCAAACAGAACCGCTCCTTAGGCATCTCAGAAAGGGAAAAAATTAAAATAGCAGTCAAATCACTTGGACTCGACGATTTAAAGCCCTTCGACCCTGATCATAAAATCATAGAGTATTTGTTGGACAAAGGTCAGCCTGAAAAACTGGTCGATCTGACGGCAAGAGACCTCGCCGAAGAAACGGCAAGCGAGTCCGTAGCTCCCGGAGGTGGTTCCATATCAGCTTATGTTGGGGCTCTAGGCGTTGCTCTTGGCACAATGGTAGCCAATATATCGGCTCATAAACCCGGATGGGACGGCCGGTGGGAAGAATTCTCAAGTTGGGCGCAGAAGGGACAGAAGTACAAGGAACGCTTGCTTTTTCTTGTAGACGAAGACACAAGGGCCTTCAACAAGATCATCGAAGCATTCCGAATGCCTAAGGGATCCGATAAGGAAATTTTGATAAGAAAGCAGGCGATTGAAGACGCTACCCGTTACGCAACGGAAATCCCATTGCAAGTCATGGAAACGGCCCTGGAATCCATGGAGGTTATGGAAGCCATGTTAGAAAAAGGTTTACAGACTTCCCTGTCAGATGCCGGGGTCGGAATCCTTTGTGCGAGAACTGCCGTGTTGGGTGCCTATTTCAATGTGCGAATCAATGCAAAAGACCTTAAGGACCGCACTGTTGCCGAGGATCTTCTGGCACAAGCCAAAAGAATTTACGAAGAGACTGTTCAGCGCGAAGCCAGAGCCATAGCGATGATCGAATCGAAAATGTGATAGTTCCCTGGAAGCAAGGCTTGCCTAAAAGAATCATTTTACCAATTTGATCTTTTGCTGGCGGCCGTTGACATATCGGAATCCTGAAGAGCCAAAAAAACCTGCTTCTTCCAGCATGATGCGAATGTCCTTGTTCCACTGCGATAGACTCACGGTTGTATTCAATTCAATGGCGTAAGCGGTGTTCAGGTGCAAGGGATAGTCTCCTGTATAGGGCACTCCACCCTGGGAGTCCCACATACCGAGGGTTGTTCCAGCACTGTGACCATAGGTTCCCAGAGGATGCGTGTATATGGAAGGTTTGAGTCCTTCCGAACGACCTGTTTTAAGAGACGCCAAAAGAATTTCATTCCCTGTCGCACCTTCCTTGAAATTCCCGGTAAAAATGTCCTGGACTCTATTCCCTTTGGAAAAAGCTTCCTGAAGAAAGTCAGGCACCGAAGTTTCTCCGGCCTTTGGCACGTAGGCATGTTGTTGACAATCGGTATTCAAACCCAGATAGGTGATGCCAAAATCACAATGCAAAAGATCGCCAGGCAGGATGA
>CBDUAY010000169.1:0-4894 GCA_965365245.1 uncultured Flavobacteriaceae bacterium
AAGAAGACGGGAGAAACCATTGATCTGTCCAAGTTCGAAAGACCCAAGAAAAAAGCAGCCGACAAAAAAGAAGATGCCGGCGAAGGAAAAACACGCAAGAAAAGAAAGCGAATCCACGTATCTCGTCCTGGCTTTGGAGCCGACGGAGGTGCCCGCGGAGGAGCAAAAGGAAAAGGAAAGAGAAGACCTGTTGTCAAAGAAGAGCCTTCTGCTGAAGAAGTGCAAAAGCAGGTAAGAGAAACCCTGGAGAAATTACAGGGAAAGACCAAAAAAGGAAAAGGCGCAAAATACAGACGAGAGAAAAGAGACCTGCACAGGCAGCAGCTTGAGAAGGATCTGGAGCAACAAGAAGCAGAAAGCAAGGTTATCAAGGTGACAGAATTCGTTACTGCGAATGAAGTGGCCACGATGATGGATGTTTCAGTGACTGAAGTGATCTCGGCATGTATGTCATTGGGAATGATGATATCGATGAACCAGCGTCTCGATGCTGAAACTCTGACTATCGTAGCCGAGGAATTCGGATACAACGTCGAATTCGTCGATGCCGAAGTTGAAGAGTCTGTAGAAGAAGAGGTGGACGCTCCCGAGGATTTGAAACCGAGGGCTCCGATTGTGACCGTCATGGGTCACGTCGACCACGGTAAGACTTCTTTGCTCGACTACATACGAAGTGCCAATGTGATCGCCGGTGAATCCGGAGGAATCACCCAGCACATTGGGGCCTACGCTGTGGAACTGGAAGACGGTCAGAAGATCACTTTCCTGGATACTCCGGGTCACGAGGCCTTTACGGCGATGCGTGCACGTGGTACGCAAGTCACAGACATTGCCGTGATTGTTATTTCGGCGGATGACTCGATCATGCCTCAAACAAAGGAGGCCATCAGTCATGCACAGGCGGCCGGTGTTCCCATCGTA
The DNA here is from genome assembly GCA_965365245.1 of uncultured Flavobacteriaceae bacterium. Classification (GTDB taxonomy): domain Bacteria; phylum Bacteroidota; class Bacteroidia; order Flavobacteriales; family Flavobacteriaceae; genus Lutimonas. Next base: position 922 of record CBDUAY010000169.1, read on the forward strand.
TTTGCGATCAACAAGATAGACAAGCCGGATGCGAATCCGGACAAGGTCAAAGAAGAGTTGGCCAATATGGACCTGCTCGTCGAAGACTGGGGAGGAAAAATCCAGTCGCACGACGTTTCTGCCCTAAAAGGAACAGGAATCAAGGAACTGTTGGAGAAAATATTGCTCGAAGCAGAATTGCTCGAACTCAAGGCCAATCCGGATAAAGCGGCAAGCGGATCAGTGGTGGAAGCCTATCTCGACAAAGGAAAGGGATATGTGGCCACAGTGCTTGTTGACGCGGGAACACTTCGCGTGGGAGACTACATCCTTGCAGGTCAGAATTCAGGTAAGGTCAAAGCCTTGCAGGACGAGCGCGGCAACAATGTTGAAGAGGCAGGACCCTCTCAACCTGTATCCATTCTTGGGCTTGACGGTGCGCCACAGGCGGGGGACAAGTTCAAGGTGTACGAGGATGAAAGGGAGGCCAAGCAAATTGCAACGAAGCGCTCTCAATTGAGCAGGGAGCAATCTGTTAGAACCCAGAGACACATTACGCTTGACGAGATCGGAAGGCGAATTGCACTTGGAGGTTTCAAGGAGCTGAACATTATCCTGAAAGGGGATGTGGATGGTTCGGTTGAAGCCCTTACGGATTCTTTGCAGAAATTGTCAACAGAGGAAATTCAAGTCAACATCATACACAAAGGTGTGGGTGCCATCACTGAATCTGACGTGTTGCTCGCATCAGCATCTGAAGCGATTATCATTGGGTTCAACGTACGACCCTCGGCAAGTGCCCGTTCAGTGGCTGAGAAAGAGGAGATCGACATACGCACGTACTCGATCATCTACAAGGTCATTGACGACGTGAAAGACGCCATGGAGGGCATGCTCTCTCCTGACATCGTGGAAGAAATCACGGGTACAGCGGAGATTCGTGAGACCTACAAGATTTCAAAAGTTGGAACCGTGGCAGGATGTATGGTCACAGACGGAAAAATCTTCAGAAGCTCTAAAATTAGATTGATCCGTGACAACGTGGTCATCTTCACAGGAGAGCTCACTTCCCTGAAACGATTCAAGGACGACGTGAAAGAGGTCAGCAAGGGCTATGACTGCGGTATGCAGATCAAGAACTACAATGACATCATGGTCGAAGACGTGATCGAAGCCTTCCAGGAAGTAGAGGTTAAAAAGAAATTGAAGTAGAAAAGCTGCTTGCAATTTTAGAGGAATAAAAAAAGCCCGATCGTAAGATCGGGCTTTATCATTTAGCTTCTTTTTCAGCATTTCCTTACTGTTTTCAGCTCTTCTGTTTGGACATGGCATTGTTGCTCTTGTCGACATCCGCCATGAGATTCGAAGGATCGATCTCGACGCTTTCCACTACTTTGCTCGTCTTCAACTCGTAGGTCGGGGCAACCCACGACCAGCTATCCACAGTTGTTGCTTCAGTAGGTTTGCTGCCATACATCATACGAAGCGGGATGTAGAAATCCTCTGTGCTTCCATCCGCATAGTTAACCCGGATATCGATGGGCATAGGCAGGGTCCCTTCTCTTTTTAGCGTCACGAGGGTTCCATCGATGGCTTCTACTCCGTAGTCTATTGTTTTGGTGGTTTGGGTCCAGTAGTTCAAGTACCATTCAAGCTGAATCCCCGAAATTTTTTCAGCGACGCGCTTGAAGTCATTCGGTGTCGGATGCGTGAATTTGAATTCGTCATAATAAGTTCGAATCGTCTTGTCGAGATTCTCCTTTCCGATGATGTATCCGAGCTGAGACAAAAAGACGCTTCCCTTGTTATAGGCCGAAATTCCGTAAACCGTATTGGACTCATATCGATCTGAAAAGGTGCCCAGGGGTTCCTGCAGGTTTGAATTCGCCAATTGAATATAGCGGCTGTAAGCACCGTCGTTGGCTACTGCTTTCTTCTGGTCGAAGATCACATTCTCGCAATGATCAGAAATGTAGGAGGTAAAGCCCTCGTCCATCCAAGCGTGCTTGGTCTCATTGGTCGCCAGTATGAATTGGAACCAGCTGTGCGCGAATTCATGAGCGGTTACGCCCACGAGGCTGCCAAAGCTCCGGTCACCCGTAATAAAGGTGCACATGGCGTATTCCATGCCACCGTCTCCAGCCTGAATGACTGAGTATTGTTTGTAGGGATACGGACCGATGTTTTCATTGAAGTAAGCCAGGATCTCCTGGGTCTTCGGCTGCAGGTTCTTCCAGTTTTCCTTGTACTTGGGATCTTTTTTATAAAAGAAATGGAGCTCTACCCCGTTTTCTCCTTCCACCTGATCGTGCACGTATTCCGGGTCAGCTGCCCAGGAAAAGTCGTGGACATTTGGCGCTTTGAAATGCCAGGTGAGCTTCTTGCCTTTGGGCAGTTTCAAGGGTTTGTTGGGGTCTTCGTAACCGTGGCCCACCTCTTGCGGATTTTGGAGATAACCCGTACCACCGATTGTATAATCGCGGTCAATGTGGATCGTGACGTCAAAGTCACCCCAAACGCCGTAAAACTCCCTTGACAAATAGGCATTGGCGTGCCATCCCTCTTCGTCGTATTCGGCGAGCTTGGGATACCACTGGGCCATGGACAACGCCACTCCTTCGGCATTGTTACGACCTGCCCTTCGAATATGTACAGGAACCTGCCCCTTGAACTTCATAAAGAAGGTGGTTGATGCTTTCGGTTGAATCGGTGTGTTGAGTTTTACTTTCATCACTGAACCGAAAATCTCATAAGCTACAGGCTTTCCGTCCTGGTGCAGCTCGATCACCTTTTGAAAGCCGATCTCATCCGGGCTGAGCTTTGCTATGCGGCTCTCGAATTTGGGTTCTTCACGTGTGCCTACATTATCCGACATTCTTGGGTGCGGATCGGGCACATTCTGAAGCCGAAGGTCCATTTCGCTTCCCGGCTGAAAGGCGTTGTACTGAAGGTGATAGAAAACCTCATTGAGCTCGTCGGGCGAATTGTTCGTATAGATGAGGGTCTGTTTACCGTCAAATTGAAAGTTCTCCACGTTCATGTCGATCTCCATGGTGTAGTCGACATGTTGTTGCCATCTTCTCTCTGACTGGGCAACTACCTTGACGGCAACGACCAGTAAGAAAAGCAATAAAAATGTTTTCCTCATCAATGTTTTGTTTTTTCGTAAAAATCCTTGTGGACAATATCTGCCTCAACTATTTTCCGTTGACCATGGCGTCAGCCATTTTAAGAGCATTGTAGGCATTCAGAACTCTTCCTGAAACAGAAAGATCGCTGAATGGAACCATTTTGTCTTCGCTGCCCGGAAGCTTGACTTGCTTGTCAACCTTGATTCCTGAGTTCATCAAAATGTGCTTTACCTGGCTGGCTGAAAGTTCCGGATAATAGGAGCGAACCATTGCGGCTACCCCGGCGACCGCGGGTGAAGCCATCGAGGTTCCCTGGAGTATCTTGTACTCATTGCTCGGGATTGTCGAATAGATTTCCAACCCGGGAGCAAACAGGTCCACGTTGAGCTTCCCATAGTTTGAGAAGGAAGCAATGAGATCTTCATTGTAGTTGCGCGTCATGGCCCCAATGGTGATCACGTTGTCAGCAATCTCCTTGACCTTGTCAGGTGCATCCGTAGGAAAATTGTCGCTCTTGTCAATGTCCTTGTGATCGTTGCCTGCGGCATGAACCAATAAAACGTCCTTGCTCGCTGCATATTTTATGGCGTCATAGACCCATTCCGCGTTCGGGGAATAGCTCTTTCCAAAGCTCATGTTGATGACCTTGGCACCGTTGTCTACAGCATATCTGATGGCCAGGGCCACATCTTTGTCATACTCGTCTCCATCCGGAACCGCACGTACCGACAAAAGCTTGACGTTGTTTGTGACTCCATTCATTCCCTTGCCGTTGTCTCTTTTGGCAAGGCTGATCCCGGCAACATGCGTTCCGTGCAACTCGTCACCCAAACCACCTGATACAAATCCGTTTCCGTAAGGAA
>CBDUAY010000170.1:0-4888 GCA_965365245.1 uncultured Flavobacteriaceae bacterium
CCGAGGCAATATCCTGCTTAAGCAGGGTGGCGCCATCCATGTCGACATAGTCGAGCTCAGGGAGAAGATGTGCTATGGCAGAGATTCCGACCGAGGATTCGGTCATGCAGCCAACCATTTTTTTCATGCCCAGGGATTCTGCCCTGGCAAGCATGCGTCTGGCCGGAGTAAGTCCGCCGCATTTGACGAGCTTGATGTTGACACCGTGGAAATTGCCATGGCATTTCTCAATATCCTGTTCTTCCTGGCAGCTCTCATCGGCAATTACGGGAAGTGGACACTGTTCGAACAAAGCTTTTTGACCCTCAGTATCTTCAGGAGGCAATGGTTGTTCCAGGAACTCTACTCCGAGACTTTTCATTGCTTGAGCATTTTTCATAGTAGTTTCAAAATCCCAGGCGCAATTGGCGTCGATGCGAAAAACCGATTCTGTTTCTCTTCGGAGGGCACGAATGATCTCCAGGTCGTGCTCGGTCCCCAGTTTTATCTTGTAGATGGGCCAGGGCGTTTCCTTCATTTTGGAAATCATCTTGTCGATCGGGTCAATGCCCAGTGTAAAGTTTGACTTGATATTGTAGCGAATATCGAGCCCCCATAACTCGTAGAGCTTCTTTCCTCTTTTTCGGGAATACAAATCGTGATAGGCAATATCAAGGGCACATAAAGCAAACATATTATCCGGGAGCACCGAGTGCATCCGTGTCCAAAACTGTTCCGGAGTCAGGTCAGGGCTTGATTCAATAATGCTCTTGCAATTCAGAAGATCCTGAACCATGTTTTCTATCGTTTTGTGGTAATACGGATTCTCTGAAGCTTCTCCATATCCCGATAGCTCTCCATCTTTCAATTCCACAATCAACGTTCTTTTTACGTCAAAAGATTGCCTGGAAATAGTGAAAGTGTCTTTGAGTGACAGATCATATGTCCTGAGGATTAGTTCCATTCTTAACTCGGCAAATGATTTTTTAAAGAAATGTTGTTTAGGGGTTTATGTTTTTTTATTCGAATACCCTTTGATCACAATTACGATCTCACCCTTTGGGGGATGAACCTCGAAGTGTTCCCTTATCTCTTTCACGGTTCCTCTCAGAGTTTCTTCATAGAGTTTTGTCAGTTCTCGGGATACGGAGATCATCCTGTCCTCTCCGAATACCTGACCCACCTGGGTCAAAGTTTTGACCAATTTGTGGGGAGATTCATAGAGCACCAGGGTTCTCGTTTCTTTCGCGAGGAGCTCAAGCCGGGTCTGTCTGCCCTTTTTAACCGGAAGAAACCCTTCAAAAACGAATCGGTCACAAGGAAATCCACTATTTACCAGCGCGGGAACGAAAGCGGTCGGACCTGGCAAACACTCAAGTTCGATATCCTGTTCGATGCAGGCCCTGGCCAATAGAAACCCGGGGTCGGAAATTCCAGGGGTTCCCGCATCAGAAATCAATGCGATGCGATCCCCGGTTTTGAGTCGAGTTATAATCGAATCAACCCTTTTGTGCTCATTGTGCATATGATATGACTGCATAGGAGTCTCGATCTCAAAATGATTCAACAAGCGCCCGGAGGTCCGAGTATCCTCAGCAAGAATGAGATCCACTTCCTTCAATACCCGAATGGCACGAAGCGTCATGTCTTCAAGATTGCCTATGGGGGTGGGAACCAGGTAAAGCCGGGTGTCTTTAGAGATTGAATCAGAATCCTTCATATCGACTGCAGTCACCATGTTTTTCGAGATCTGGCAACACAATTCTACAAATATAAAAGATTAACGGAGGCAGCACTCGAATTTCTCATTTAAACGTATAGTTAATTCGGGCTAAAATTTGAGGTAAAATGAACGCCGCTTTTTAGTATTTCACTAAATTTGCAGCTCCAAAATCAAGAGATACATCATGTATAGAAGCCACAGCAACGGAGAGTTGAGATTGACCAACGCAGGGGAATCGGTTACCCTGTCGGGATGGGTGCAGAAGATAAGAGACAAGGGGTTTATGGTTTGGATCGACCTCAGGGACCGATATGGACTTACCCAATTGATCGTTGACAGTGAGCGTTCGGATGCTGACATGGTCGAACTGGCGAGAAACCTGGGAAGGGAAGATGTGATCCAGATAAAAGGGGAAGTCATTGAGCGGGAAGCCAAGAACCCCAACATGCCAACAGGAGATATTGAAATTCTCGTGTCGGAGCTCAATGTATTGAATAAAGCCAAAACCCCACCTTTTACCATCGAGAACCAGACGGATGGTGGCGACGAGCTCAGAATGAAGTTCAGGTACCTCGACATTCGAAGAGCTCCTGTTCGTGAGAATTTGATCTTCCGTTCGAAAGTGACGATGGAGGTGAGAAACTATCTATCCGGTCAGGGATTTGTTGACGTTGAAACACCCTATTTGATAAAATCGACTCCCGAAGGAGCAAGGGACTTTGTAGTGCCGTCACGAATGAATGAGGGTCAGTTCTACGCCCTCCCTCAATCTCCCCAAACGTTCAAGCAATTGCTCATGGTAGGAGGATTGGACAAATATTTCCAGATTGTCAAATGTTTCAGGGATGAGGATCTCAGGGCTGACCGCCAACCTGAATTCACACAGATAGATTGTGAAATGGCCTTCGTGGAGCAGGAAGACATCTTGAATACATTTGAGGGCCTGGTTAGACATCTACTCCTTCAAATCAAAGGTGTTGAGGTCGAGCAGTTTCCAAGGATGACCTATGAAGAAGCCATGCGCACCTATGGAAATGACAAGCCGGACATCCGATTCGGAATGAAATTCGGTGAGCTCAATGACCTCGCGCAGAATAAAGGCTTTGGAGTTTTCGACTCCCAGGAGCTGGTGGTTGGAATTGCTGTTCCGGGTTGTGCGGGTTATTCGCGAAAGCAACTCGACGCGCTCATCGATTTTGTGAAGAAACCTCAGATTGGAGCAAATGGACTCATCTGGGCCAAATACGCTGAGGATGGATCTATGAAATCTTCCGTTGACAAGTTCTTCTCTCAGGAGGATCTGATGTCGTGGGCGAATCGTCTTGAAGCTGAGCCCGGGGATCTTATGCTCGTGATGGCCGGTGAAGAGAATAAAACGAGAGGTCAGTTGAGCGACCTGAGGATGCACCTGGCAGAAACTCTGGGATTGAGAGACCCCAATGTATTCGCACCACTCTGGATTTTGGATTTTCCGCTTCTTGAATGGGATGAAGAAACTGAAAGGTATCACGCTATGCACCATCCTTTCACCTCACCTAAACCGGAGGACGTAGCTTTGCTGGGTACTGACCCCGGAAAAGTCCGGGCCAATGCCTATGACATGGTGTTGAACGGCAATGAGATCGGTGGGGGATCAATTCGAATCCACGATCGCGAGATGCAGTCCCGTATGTTCGATTTACTTGGATTCTCGAAGGAAGAAGCACTCGCGCAGTTTGGATTTCTTATGAGCGCCTTTGAGTACGGAGCACCACCACATGGTGGGATCGCTTTCGGACTGGATCGACTGGTCGCCATCCTGGGTGGGCAGGAAACAATTCGGGATTTCATCGCGTTCCCTAAGAACAATGCAGGGCGGGATGTCATGATTGACGCACCTTCCCCAATAGACGAGGCACAGTTGGAAGAACTCAATTTGAAGGTGGTCAAAGGCGAATAATCCAGAAGTTTTTTGCTTGTCAGGGAGGCCTTTTCCCCTTTGATTTTTATTCTTAATTTTAACGTTCTTGATCCAATGCATGGGTCAGGGAAAATGCGAATTCATATTGCATGCCCAAGATTAAAAAATTGAGGAAAAAGTTCTTCAAGTGGAGGTATAAACACCTCAGCAACCAGCAGTTCATCTATCTGCTGAGCATCCTTGTCGGCTTTCTCTCAGGTTTGGGAACTGTTGCGATCAAGAACCTCACGCATTTCATCCAGTCGGCGCTTAAGGTCGATTTTTTAAGGGAGTATCACCGGACTTTCTATTTCGTATTTCCCATTATTGGCCTGGTCATTGTCTATATAATTCAGAAATACCTGTTGAAGAAGAAGATCAGCCATGCGATTCCCTCGACGCTTTTTGCCCTTTCAAAGCGCAAGGGCCTGATTGAGCGTTACAAAATGTACGCATCACTGATCACAGCGCCTATAACGGTAGGTTTTGGAGGATCGGTAGGGTTGCAGGGGCCGGCAGTGAGCACAGGTGCTGCCATAGCCTCAAATATTGCCCAGTTTTTCCATACCAACGCCAAGAATCGAACCCTTTTAATCGGATGTGCGACTGCCGGAGCAATGGCTTCTATGTTCAAAGCCCCCATTGCAGCAATTGTTTTCGCTCTTGAGATTTTCAGCCTTGACCTCGCCTTTGTGTCTTTGATCCCCCTGTTGCTGGCCTCGGTTTCTGCCGTAATAACCTCCTACCTTTTTCTGGGTGAGGAGATCCTGTTCCGATTTGAGCTGGTAGACAAATTTCACATTAATGACATAGGTTTCTACATATTATTGGGAATTGGATCAGCTATTGCATCGGTTTATTTTTCGAAAATGTACTTCTGGATCACGGGATACTTCGATCGGATGGGCAATGAGATCAAACGTTTGATCTTTGGCGGTCTTGCCATCGGACTGCTGCTCTTCTTTATCCCGCCACTCTACGGGGAAGGTTTCGATTTGATCAACAATCTGCTTCACGCCAATCATGAAAAAGCCATTGGAAAGATACCCTTTGTAAAGGATGCGATTGAGAATATCTGGATTGTCATTCTGCTGCTTATCGGAATAACTATTTTCAAAGCCGTGGCCATGACCATCACATTCTCGGCCGGTGGAGTCGGGGGGATTTTCATTCCTACCCTTGTCATGGGAAGTGCGCTGGGCAATGTTTACGCCAAAGTGGTGAACAACCTTGGGCTTGATTTTCAT
>CBDUAY010000171.1:0-4855 GCA_965365245.1 uncultured Flavobacteriaceae bacterium
AATACCGTTCCGTGAACGGGCAGATAGAATGGATACTCTTCAAGGCCTTAAAAGATGCCAGGCGCATTAAACCTGACAAGGACCTCTAACTACTTTTTGCCAAAAGGATTCTTGGACTCTACCCAGTCCATGGCTTTGATCAAGGCGCGAGGAGGGTCGAATCGATAGCCTATGAATATTTTGAAATAGCCCCTGACGTTGTCGAACTTAACAGCAGACTTTTCGTTTCGGGAAATGGCACTGCCCACAAGGGCGGTTCCGGCATAGATTCTTCTTGAATTATATCCAAGACCGATCTGCGTATTTACGTCAAATATTGCGGAGGTCGTCCTTGCTGTTGATTCGAATTCTCCGATCCTAGTATCAATTTTATTGAATTCTATTCCCAAACCGGTTGAAAGCCCCAGGTTCGAATACCATTGATTGTTGATGACAAAAGTATAGTGGTAACCTCCGTTTGCCAGTACGTAAAAACTTTCAATATCCTCGATTCCGCTGGGTTGTTTGATCTGCCAAAATCCATATCGCAGCTCAGGCACGAAACTACCGGCACTTTTAGTTTGAATCTCGGTTTGATTCACCAGGGCCTTAAACGAATAGTTCTCGTTAAACCGGTACCTCGTGATTCCAGTAATGGAAAAGGTTCGCATATCAGGTAAAAGAACGAATTCACCCTCCCCCGGATCCAAGCCGGGAATGCTGCCATCAGTTCCATCAATGTAGTATCCTTTGGTCTGATCATATTCGAACGTTTGATAGAAATCTTTGATGAACATATCAAGGGTAAGTCTGAAAACCGATGTCTTACCTTTTTCGTTTGAGTCCCCAGAGGCGAGAAACTTCGGCGAAAAACCTACTTTGAAAGTCAGAAACCTGTAATTGTAGGCAATTGCGATTCGACCATTCGTATTCGGAAGGATAGAATATGTGTCGTTCGTCGTGTTGAACTCGAAGGATCTCACGTCGTTGTCGAGGTCAAGACGAAGATTCAGCGTATTGTTCATTTTCACAAAGTACCCGTTGGAATCCATTTCCGTATCGAGCTGTCCGACAGCCCCAAACGGAGAACAGAGCATCATCGCAATCAGCAGAGCTTTTAAGGAATGGATCTTTTTCATTTGCGGATAAATATAGTTGAAATTTATGCATCAAAAGGTGCGATGATCGTTTCAAAATTCGATTAATACCGGTACTTTTATGAAATCCTTTAAATTATTTTCTATGAAGTCGATTCTGATCATGGCAGCCGGTAATGGCAGCCGATACGGAACCTTGAAGCAGTTCGACGAAATGGGTCCGAACAGGGAATTCCTCTTTGAGTACACCCTTTTTGATGCGATAAGCAACGGGTTTGAACATGTTGTCATCGTGACCAAAAAGGAACATGTTGAGACCCTCAGAGAATACTTGAATGCAAGACTCCCCAAGGATGTGAGGCTGGACGTTATTCCCCAGGAGCTCTCCGATTTGCCAAAAGGCACGCAGGTCAGAAGCAGTCGCCACAAACCATGGGGCACGGCTCATGCCGTATGGGTGGCGAGAAATTTTATTGACAACGGTTTTGTCGTGGCAAATGCAGACGATTACTACGGAAGAGAATCAATGCGCCTCGCCTCGCAGTTTATCGATTCAAATAAAGACCCGTTTCAGTTTGCTTCGATTCCCTATAAACTATCCGAAACATTGAGCTCCGAAGGTTCGGTGACCAGAGCGATCTGCCTTGCAGAAGACTCGTTTTTGAAAAATATAGTGGAGGTGAGGGAAATTCTGAGAGAAGAAGAAAATATCATCGATCGGGAAACATCCCGCGTTTTCACCGGTGAGGAGGTCACCTCCATGAATCTATGGGTTTTCGGACCAAAGGTTTTTTCCCTGCTCGAGAAAGACCTTTTGGAGTTTGTGAATTCGCCGAATATTGGGAGTGAAGATGAAATCTACATTCCCAAGCAAGTGCAGCATTGGATTGAACACGGGCAAGCCCGTGTTAAGCTCACAGGAGCGGGTACAGGTTGGTTTGGCGTAACCTATGCCAATGACAAACAAAGAGCAATGGACCACCTGGCGGAGCGAACCAGGCTCAAGGATTATCCGACACCCTTATGGAGGAGTTAAGAGACATTCTGGGTAAGTTTGACATTCCTGGACAAGGGAGTCATTTTGAACGCGCAGAGCAGGGTTTGATAAACACAACTTTTTTCGTCAGCTTCGGGAAGCAGAGAAAGTATGTTTTGCAGAGAATCAATGAATACGTGTTCCCGAACAGCCAAGGCCTGTTCCACAACCTGGAACTGACTCTTCCTTGTCTATCCTCTCCGGAATACGTGCAAGTTGAATATCACCGAACAACCGAAGGTGAGCTGTTTTTTCGATCCAGAAGCAACGAGCTCTGGCGCCTGATGTCTTACCTGCCCGGCAGCACATCTTTTCACAATACTTCTGACGTGGTGGTCGCTTATGAGGCCGGACGGATTCTGGGCTTGTTTCACCGGCAGCTTAAAACCCTGAGCCCCGTGAAGCTGAAAACTACATTAGACAGATTCCACAACCTCGAGTTTCGCATGGATCAATATCATGAGGCCCTGAAGCAGGCAAATGTCAAAGATTTGGACAGGACGATTGACCTTCAAAAAATGGTCGACAGCATTGCTCAGGATTTGGCCAATATTCGGACCATGAATCTACCTGTCCGTGTTTGCCACAATGATACCAAGCTGAACAATATTCTCTTTTCAAAAGAAAAGAAGGCACTCTGCCTGATCGATCTCGACACGTTGATGCCGGGATTTTTGCTTTACGACTTCGGCGACGCAATCCGAACCGTGGCCAACCCGGCACCCGAAGAGGAAACGGATTTGAGTAAAATTGATTTTTCCATGGAAATGTTCACGGCTTTTGTCAGGGGAATGGCGCTAAACCGATCTGTATTTACCGATGAAGAGATAGGTTCCCTTTCGCTTGGTCCTGTCTATATGCCTTTCCTCCATGGCTTGAGAGCCTATAGCGATTTCCTATTGGGAAATGTTTATTATCAGGTCTCCTATGCCGATCAGAACCTGGATCGGGCGCGCAGCCTATTTCATTTTGCGCAGCTGGCCCGTGAACATGAGCCGGCGATGCAGAAAATACTTCAGGACAATTTTATTTGAGAAATCGGCTGGAGAAATTATCCTTGTAAGCTCTGCCGATGGGGAGAATCTCACCGTTTTCAAGGTAAACGCGGTTTCCTGACACTTTGAGAATTTTCGAGGTGTTTACAATATAAGACTTGTGGATTCGAATGAAGCTGTTTTGATCCAGGAGCTCCTCCCAGTGTCTGAGGGGTTCCGAAGATATTCTTTTCTTGCCCCCCGTCACGATTTCAGTGTAGTCTGCATCTGATTTTATGTACTCTATTTCTGATATGACGATTTTGGTATAGTCATAGCCAGTTTTGATGAACACCTCGTTCTTGAGTCCCTCTGAAGGCTCTCCTTCGGCAGCCTGTCCCGGCGTGTTATTTGCAAATGGGACCTTGGCTACGGCCTGAACAAAGCGTTGAAAGGAAAAAGGCTTCAGCAGATAATCGACAACGTTGAGCTCATAGCTTTCCAGGGCGTAGTCCGGGAAGGCCGTGGTTAAAATTACATGCGGGCTGTTGGGTATAATTTTAAGAAGGTCAATACCCGATATTTTTGGCAGGTGAATATCGAGAAACATCAAATCCACCTGGTTGGATTTCAAAAAGTCCAGGACGGCCGTTGGTTCCCCAAAAGTTCCCACCAATTCGAGACTTTTGATGTCTTCAATAAAAGTTTTCAGGATGCGCTGGGCAGGTGGCTGGTCTTCGACGATTATGCAGGTTCGGGTAGTCATGGGTCAATCCAATTTCATTTCAAGTTTAGCGAAAGGAAAACATTAAACCAACCGTCTTTCTCATTTATTTTGAGGATATGCGAGTTGGGATAGATGAGCTCGAGACGTTTCCTTACGTTGTTGAGTCCGATGCCTTCAGACAAGTTCCTGTTATTCGAATTCGAATGATAGGTGTTTTCGCACTCAAATACGAGAAGATCGTTATCCTGGATTTCCAATTTGATCCGAATGACGATGTTGTCCACCTGGCTTCCGATGCTGTGCTTGAAGGCATTCTCGACAAAATTCATCAGGATCAGAGGCGCGATCTTGTAGCCTTTCGCCGATCGCTCAGGTGGTATGAAGGTAACCTTGCCCCGCTGCTCGATCTGGAGCTCGTTGAGCTTGACGAAATTCTGCAATTGTTGCAGTTCCGTGTCAAGTGAAACGTACTCCTCCCGGCAGTCATATAGCATGTAGCGCAAAACTGAGGACAACTCTAGAATGATCAGTGGAGTCTTGGCTGATTTTTCAAGTGCATAGGCGTACAGGTTGTTCAGGTTGTTGAACAGGAAGTGGGGGTTGATCTGGGATTTGAGAAAGTTAAGTTCGCTCTTTTCCACCGAAGCCCTAAGCTCTTCAACTTCTTGTTGCTTTCGGATGAGATCCCAGGCGAATTTGTAACCTGACAGGATTGCGATGACCGGCATTATATCAAGGAGAACATAGAAAAAACCCTGGAAAGACTGACCGCGGGTATCAGGGAAGTAGATTTTCTCCAAAACGTACTCCTCAATCAGGATGGTCACTATCACTACGAGAATCAGAAGCCCCACGAACAGGGTGTATTTTTTCTTGTAGAGAAATTGAGGCAGCAGCGCGTAGTTGATTATAAATACGGCAACAGAGTAATTTAGAAAGAAAACCAGTTTGTAGGATTCGAAATGAGGCGCATTGCGGTCAAAGGAGTAAAAAAGAAAAACAATGACGTGCAGAATGACCTGAAAAAGAAATTCAGGCAGAA
>CBDUAY010000172.1:0-4797 GCA_965365245.1 uncultured Flavobacteriaceae bacterium
TTTTCTCTTCAAGCCTTGATTCCAAATAAGCATTGCCCCCTCTGAGCTCATTCCTGATTAGCTTTGCGACTTCTAGGTAGTGTTTCTTTTTCTCAAGGGTCCAGGTGCCTGGTGGTTCCTGCATGTTAGAGATGCGATCGGCCAACTTGACGGCCCATACTTCCTTCCTCAGCGTCTTGATTCTCCTAAGGCTGTCAGGGATTTGATCATCCGCAGGCAAATCTTCATTTTTGCTCAGGGCGAGTACCGCTTCGGCAACTTCAAGAGAAAAGCTCTCCGCCACTTCTTCAAAGGAAGTCTTTGTGTCTTCTATAACATCGTGCAAAAGTGCCACCTGTACCGCAAATTCAAGGTCGAAACCCGTCGAACGGTTTGCGGCCAGGATAATTTCCATGGCCACATTTGAAAGATGGACGAGGTAACTGGCCTTCGAAGCTGGCATCTTTTGATCCGTGTGTCTTTCCCCGGCATAACGGATGGCCTTCTGATAGACTTGTTGAAGTTCGTATGCAGGCATTGGGTTTTTCATGAATGAAGTCTTCCAAAAAGGTTTAATTTAAGAATTTTCTGAAAGAACCAAATCAAATATCTTTGCGCTTCAAACATAAGAACCATGAAATTATACCGAGAGTTTAAAAATTTTGCAGTCAAAGGCAACATGCTGGACATGGCCATTGGTATCATACTGGGAGCCTCCTTCAACAAAGTGATCAACGTATTGGTCAAACAGGTCATGATGCCGCCTTTGTCACTCCTTTCTGGAAACATGAATCTTGAGGATCGAAAAATTGTGCTTAAAGATTCGGTTTTAGATGCCCAGGGAGCGATTGTTCAGGAAGAGATCGCCATAGGATATGGAGCCTTGATCGAAGCTTTTGTAGACTTTTTAGTAATCGGCTTCACCATTTTTATCGTCGTCAAGTTTATGAATAAAGTGATCAGGAAGGCAGAGGATACAAAGGACCAAACTGTGGAAACTCCAAAAAACATCGAGCTAATGACCAAGATGACCCAACTGCTCGAGGAGCAGAATCAATTATTGGGTGCTAAGGTGTCAGGGCAAAAGTCCTAGTAAACGCGAGAAGAAAATCAACCGAGCTGAAGTTCGTAGAGGGGTTTGTCGTTTTCGTACTCAAACAATTTTGAGATGTCCATGACATTATCCACTCCGTCGAGGTCACACAAATATTCCACGACAGCGCAGAGACCCCGGTATTGTGCTTCCTTGTCTTTGGGGTTCACCTTCTTCTCGCTTCTGCGGAAAGGAAGGCTGTATCCGCAGCCTTGCAGGAATACTGTTTCAATGGTCAGGAGTTCAGAGGGGCTGTAGCCGTTGATCCTTCTTCCGGCAACTTCATTCAATCTTCCCAGGTAACTCAATTGAGTGGAACCGTGTTTGTCGGTAAGGTGCTTCCAGGTATCCAGATTGTCACAAATATTTCCAACGGCGCAATGATGGCAATTCTCGGGATCAAGGGATCCGGAGTGAAATGCAGTATACAACCTGGTTATGGCTCGTTCGAGTCTATATGAAGCATTCATGATCTCATTGTTTTAAGTTACCGGCTTGAGGTCAGTTGAAGAGCATGTTTTCTGTCCTATAAAAATACGCATATTTTTATTCAGTTTCAAGAAATGCCCTAATCTTAATTGTTTTAGCCATTTCGGAATGATAGTTGATCTAAATAGCTATCTTGAGAAACTAAAATCGAGACCGCGATATAGAGTGAATACAATACGAAATGATCAATATGCACTGATCACCGGAGCCAGCCAGGGTCTGGGCAAATCTTTTGCCATGGAGTTGGCCAGCAAAAACATCAATACGTTGCTTGTGAGTTTGCCCGGTGAGAATTTATCGGCCGTAAGTCAGGAGATCAAAGACCAATATGGCGTTGATTCCCATTATTTTGAGCTGGACATGACAATGCCAGAGGAGCTCGATGCGTTCGCTGATCACATCAATGATCGGTTTGAAGTTTTCTTGTTGATCAACAATGCCGGAATTGGAGGCACGATGAAGTTTGACGAGGCCCAGACCCAGGATATCGACAGCATCATCAAGCTAAACGTTTGGGTGGTTTCGGTAATGGCACACAAGATTTTGCCGAATTTATTAAGACAACCCAAAGCATTCATGCTGAACGTCTCGAGTATCGCTGCGGGCTCGCCCATAGGCTACAAGACGGTCTACCCGGCTTCCAAAGCCTTTATCTATTCTTTTTCACTGGGGCTCAACCAGGAGCTCAAAGATACCAATGTGAGCGTGAGTGTGGTGAATCCGGGGCCAATGGCCACCAATGAAGAAGGTAGCTCACGTCTGAACAAACACGGATTGGTCGCGCGAATGATCACCCTTCAACCCGATGAGGTCGCAAGGTATTGCGTTGCAAACGTATTTAAAAGAAAACGAGTGATCCGTGTCAATTTCTGGAGCTGGCTCATCATGAATAACGTTCCTGTTTGGATCAAGCTTCCGCTGCTGACTGAAGCCGTGAGAAAGGAAATTGCCGGATGAAAACAGTTTTCGTGACCGGGATCAGCGGCTTACTGGGGACGAACCTGGCACTTGATCTCCTTGAGAGTGGGTACAGGGTCTTAGGCCTGGTCAGAAGCAGAAAGAGATATAAAGGCGTTTCCCATCCGAACCTGGAATTGATCGAAGGCAGCTTCGAAGATGACCTGACCCGCTGGTTGGACACCGCTGAGGCTGTAGTGCATGTCGCTGCAGAGACCCGGCAGAATCTTACCGACTATTCCGATTATCTTAAGGTTAATTGCGAGGCCACCCAGTACCTCTTCGATACGGCTGCTGAAAGCGCAGTCAAAAAATTCGTTTTTGTCAGCACGGCTAATACCATGGGTTTTGGTTCCCTGGAGGACCCTGGCCATGAAGGCAAAGAGGTAAGGTTTCCATTCTCTGACTCGTTTTACGCAAGGAGCAAGATAGAGGCAGAAAACTATGTTTTAGGCAATGCAGCAGGCATGGAAACAATAGTTGTGAATCCGACATTCATGCTTGGGCCTTATGACACGAAGCCGAGTTCCGGGAAGATCATTCTTTTGGGCTGGAAAAAGAAATTCGTTTTTTACCCGCCCGGGGGGAAGAATTTCGTGCATGTGAAGGATGTGTCTGCGGGAATCCTCAGAGCCCTGGACAGGGGCAGGGACGGTGAGCGATATTTGCTGGCCAATGAAAACCTGAGCTACCGGGAGTTTTATAAAAAATTAAACGTTGTTGCCGATCAGAACGCCAGGCTGGTGGGGATACCTAAATCCGCGCTCATGCTCCTGGGCCATTTCGGGGATCTACTGCGTTCCTTGGGAATCCGTTCGAGTCTTTCTACCACCAATACGCGAATACTTTGCGTGAACAACTACTATTCCAACCTCAAGTCGCGTGAAGAGCTCGGCCTGGACTACAGTTCAACCGACCAGTCGATCCGTGATGCGATTGACTATTTTAGCAGTCAAGGTTAGGTGGATAATCAACCATTAATAGTAGTCGGGGTCCTCATCCTCGTCCTCATCTTCAGCGTCGTCAAAATCATCTTTATCGAAGTCATCTTCATGTTCAGAATCGTCATCTTCATAGTCACTCATGGCATTTTCAAGACGCTTGCTCACTTTGACTAGATATATCGTATCGTCGGTTCGCACTTCGGCGCAGTCAACCCATTCTCCTGCTGCGTTCTTGAACCGGATAATGTCGCTGCTGCTATAGCCGTATGGGTATTTTGACACCAGAAGCTCAAGAATTTCATCATTCAGTTTGCTGAAGTCAACTATAACGCGCTTAACTGGAGGCCTTTGATCGGATTTCATAATCACATGTTTAAAAGATAGGCGAATATCAATGGAGCAACAATCGTGGCGTCACTCTCAATGATGAACTTCGGGGTGTCAATATCAAGTTTTCCCCAAGTGATCTTTTCATTTGGCACTGCCCCTGAATAAGATCCATAACTGGTCGTAGAATCGCTGATTTGACAAAAATAGTTCCAGAAGGGAGTGTCGGTCCGTTCCATGTCTTGATACAGCATGGGTACAACGCAAATCGGGAAATCCCCGGCAATGCCCCCGCCGATTTGAAAGAATCCGATTCCGTTTGAGGAGTTTTCGGTATACCAGTCCGCGAGGAAAGTCATGTACTCGATGCCCGACTTCATGGTGCTGGCGCTGAGCTCTCCTTTCATGACATAGCTGGCAAAGATGTTGCCCATTGTGCTGTCTTCCCATCCGGGAACTACCATGGGCAAATTGGCTTCTGCGGCAGCATACATCCAGGAGTCCTTCAGGTCGATCTCGTAGTATTGCTCAAGAACCCCCGAAAGCAAAAGTCGGTACATGAACTCATGAGGAAACAGTCGGTCCCCATTGTCGTCTGCCTCTTTCCAAATCTTGAAAATATGCTTTTGCAATCTTCTGAAAGCCTCCTCCTCGGGGATGCAGGTGTCGGTTACCCGGTTCAACCCTTTTTCCAACAGGCTCCATTCTTCCTGGGGAGTCAGATCCCTGTAATTGGGAATGCGTTTGTAATGGCTGTGGGCGACGAGGTTCATGATATCCTCTTCCAGGTTTGCGCCGGTGCATGAGATGATGTCAACTTTTTCTTTTCGAATGATTTCGGCAAAAATCTTTCCCAATTCAGCGGTGCTCATCGCCCCGGCCAATGATACGAGCATCTTTCCTCCATCGGCCAGTTTGTTTTCATATTCCCGCGCGGCGTCCACAACTGTGGCAGCGTTGAAGTGGAGAAAATACTTTTCCAGAAACTGTGAAATGGATCCTTTAGAA
>CBDUAY010000173.1:0-4797 GCA_965365245.1 uncultured Flavobacteriaceae bacterium
GGGATCACCGCAGGTAATCCCTCCTAAACGATCAACGCAGTTAATCCCGTCAAAAGCCCCACTCGTTAATCCCAATTCCTCAATTTCGGCAGGAAATTCTCTTTACGCACTTAAAAAAACAGCTGAATTTTGATTTTATTGTCCAAAAAAGGGGTTTTTAAACATGAACAAATATCAAAATAGCGTTAAACTCTCTTAAAACGGTGTTAAAATTTGGTCAGATTTCGACAGGTTTAATTCTTATTTTAAAGGCATTTAGAAGATTTATTCGTTTACTAATCACTGAGCATCAGGGTCGTTCATCATCAGAAGATTTATACACTCTTTTTGATGATTTAAGAAGATTTTAAGATATAAAATTTATTTATGTCTAACATATAGATATCAAAACATGAACATATTGTATCTTTGTATTGTAAAAATTTAAACTTAACAATCTAAATATACTGTATACCATGAAACATTTAATATTAAGTCTAGCACTCGTCGTTTCTTTCGGAATGACACAAGCTCAAAATTCATTTCAAGTTGATGCCGCTTATGCGTCTGTAAACGAATTCGAAGCTAACACGGCATTAGAAATCCTGAATAGGGTTCCTATGAATGAAGCTTCAGATTTGTACTCAGAAGAAGATGCATACGAAAATTCAGATCTTGATGAAAATATCGAATACCTGGATGAAGTTCAAAGCCCGAATACTCCAACTGCGATTCGTAAGTACCAGGTTATGGCTTCACTGTATGACGTGACGCAATCTCATATTTTTGACGGCAGATCAGAACCTTTCCAAATGGTTTTCAAAACCGATAAAGGGACAATCAGGACAACCTACGACTGGAAAGGTGAAGTACTTACCTCAGAAGAAAAGTTTAGAAATGTTGACTTGCCTAACAATGTATTGAGAAAAGCTCTCAAAGACCGTGAAGGTTGGCAAGTAATCAGAACTAACTACAATGTTTCCTATGTGCAAGGAAGAGATGCAAGGAAAATTTACACAGTTCAAATCACCAACGGAAAGAAAAGAAAAAAGATTTCAATGGATGCAGAGGGAACTATTCTGTAATAAGAATGATTCCTGAGGGGTTTTCTCCATTTCGGAGTCCATCTTTTAGATTTGATTTGTTGAGGACCTCCCTGATTCGGGGAGGTCTTTTTTATTGACTTAGATCAAGCCAGGGATTGACAGTCATCATTGCAGGTTTGGATTTTAAAGGCGAACTTCTTTTCGTAAAATTTTAAAATTCAATAACATGCGCAATCAATCAATATATAGTTTAAGCAGAAGACAGCTCTCTTCAAGATGGAGCTGGATATATGTTCTACGGAACCTCCTATGGATACCACTGATTTCTCTTTCTCTGGTCCTCCTGACGGGATGTAACGGCGATGATGACGACGATTTTTCAAGTTCGGGCAACACTCTTTCGATTTCGGACATTCAGGGATTTTGGATGGCGACATCTGCAACCTTTTCAGGACCAGAGTTCATCGATCTTTATGAAGAGCCAGGTTCGATTACCCTTTCGATTCAATCGAATGGCCGATTCACTTTCATGATTAAGAGACCCGGAGAACCGGATGAAGTCTATACGGGAAAACTCGGATTCGATGGAGACTTTCTGGCTGTCAGATTTGATGGCGAGGATGAAGACGACTCTTTCTTCATTTCACTTATCAATGATATCCTTACCCTTCGCGGTCAAACCGAACTCGATCTGGATGGAGATGGAGACTTCGATTTAGGAATACTCGAACTAATCATGCGGCGAAACTAGTGTCGTTCAAGTTCGAATATTGCTGAATGAACATTTCGTATCTTTGATTGACGGCCACACGGGCCTGAAAGCGAAGTGTTTGAACAATGAAGTATTTGATCGTTATCTTGACTTTTCTGGGATATTCGCACCTGACTCAGGCACAGTTGCATGATTCAGACCCGAATATCGCGGGAAAGAGCGTTGTTACCGATAGGGAGAAGAAATCTGATCCCTATTTGAGAGAAGTTCAGTCGCCTCTTGTGCCGGAGGCTGTGAGGGAATACCAGATCATGGCTGTTGAATACGATGTCGCTCAGTCTGATCTGTTCGATGGGCGGGACGCTCTTTTCCTTGTCCTCTTTCGCACGCAGAAGGGCCTGATCGAAGCCTCGTACGACTGGACAGGTGAGTTGGTCGAAACGATAGAAAGGTTTCGCAATATCGCCTTACCGAGAGAGATCATATTGTCGGGAATGAAGAACTATTCGGGATGGCGTGTCATAGGAACGAACTACTACGTATACTATGTGAAGGACAGAAAAAAGAGAATCCTTTACACCATCCAGATTTCCGACGAGCAAAAGAGAAAAAAGATCCTTTTGGATGCAGAAGGAACGATTATCAATTGATTTTGATTCGTCAAGTTTTTGGATTCACGCTTGGTCCGCCGGTTATTCGCGTTAACCTTTCTCGCTTCGGTTTACATAAATAATAATGTTTAACTATATCTAAAAATAGTTAAACAATTTGTATCTTTGCCTGTAACAGGATAAAAGAGATAGAATCTTTGACTTCCGATTAAAACCCAGCAAACATGTTTGGCCTATTTAAAAAGAAATCCGAAAAAGAGAAACTTCAAGAGCAGTATGAGAAGCTCATGAAAGAAGCGCATAGTTTGTCTACTTCTAATCGCAAGCTCAGTGATGACAAGATCTATGAAGCGGAAGAAGTTATGAAGCAGCTCGAAAAAATGATTTAAAATCAATTGATGATCACGGTAGTTCATGACTTTACAGGATTTGACACTCAGAGACCTTGACAGAATCATTGAAATGGCCTGGGAGGACCGCACTCCGTTTGAAGCTATTGAATATCAATTCGGACTGTCGGAACAAAAGGTGATTGAACTCATGCGATCTGAGCTTAAAGGTTCAAGCTTTCGCCTCTGGCGCGAACGAGTCAACAGTGGAGTCAGTAAAAAGCATTTGAAGAAGCGATCATCTCAAATGGTGAGATTCAAATGCTCCCGGCAAAGAGCGATATCCGGAAACAAAATCAGCAAACGTCAATGACTGCCCTTTTTGAAAATGAAATCGAACTTTTTCCGACTTCAATGCCGGAAGTCCTTCAGCGGGCTCGCCGGATTGACCCGGTCAGGTATGGCAAGACCCGCAACTACGTCAACGGTTCGGTTACCCGACTTTCCCCTTACATTTCACGAGGGGTAATCTCAACAAAGTATGTGTTGGGGGAGGTTCTGGATCGGGGATATGAACCCAGGCAGATTGAGAAATTCATCCAGGAACTCGCTTGGAGAGACTACTGGCAGCAAATCTGGATCGCCAGGAAAGATGAGATCAACTCGGATCTCAAACACGAACAGGCGCCGGTTTCAAATCACGGTATTCCTAAAGTCTTTTTAGAAGCCAAAACGGGTATTGTGGCCCTCGACAAAGCAATCCTGGATTTTTACGACACGGGATATGTCCACAATCACATGCGCATGTACCTGGCTTCGGTGGCCTGCAACCTCGCTCAGAGCCATTGGAAGGTTCCCGCACAATGGATGTACTACCATTTGCTCGACGCTGACTGGGCCAGCAATGCCCTGAGTTGGCAATGGGTGGCCGGTTCGAACAGTCACAAGAAGTATTATGCGAACCAGGAGAATATCAATCGTTATTTCTTCTCCGAACAGAAAGGCACATTTTTGGATGTTTCCTACGAAAAGTTGGCTCACATGGAAACCCCCGAAGTCCTGGCCGAAACCGCATTGCCTGATCTGGCAACTCCTATGCCTGTAAAGACGGAGATCAAGATTGATTCAGAGCAACCAACGCTTCTATACAACTTTTACAACCTGGATCCGGAATGGAAAAAGGAAATAACCGCCAACCGCATTCTCCTGTTGGAACCTTCCGTGTTTAAGGCCTATCCAATTTCACAGAAGTCTGTCGACTTTATGTTGGGCCTATCAGAAAACATTGAAGGCATTCAGGTTTTTGTTGGGGAATTCGAGGAATTGGTTCACGATTATACTCCTGGTGAAATCTTTTTTAAGGAGCATCCCTTGAATAGTCATTACCGGGGCATTGAAGAGCCCCGGGACTGGATGTTTGACGTAAAGGGTTATTACCCTTCCTTTTTCAGTTTTTGGAAGAAGTGCAAGAGGGAGCTTGGCCTGCCCAAATAGCTGACATGAAGAAAAAGAGCCATCTACCTGAGAAGATTTGCCCGGTTTGTGGCAGACCCTTTTCCTGGAGAAAAAAATGGGAGAAGAACTGGGACGAGGTCAAATACTGCAGTGAGCGCTGTCGAAGAAACAAACAATGAAAACCGCGAATCTCATCTTTCCGCACCAATTGTTCAAGTCATCCCCGATGCTTGAGCTGGAAGGATCATTGTACCTGGTCGAGGAATTTCTTTTCTTCAAACAGTACCGGTTCCATAAGCAAAAGATTGCCTTTCATCGAGCCAGTATGAAGAAATACGAGCGCCACTTGAAGCTGCATGGGCAGAAAGTAACTTATGTTGAGGCAACTGAAGAACGGTGTGACGTACGACTGTTGATAGCGGAATTGGCCAGCAAAGGCTTTGAAAGGATCAGATTCATCGATCCTTCGGACAATTGGCTGGAGAAGCGAATCAAAGCATCTTGCTCTTCAACAGGGCTGGAAGCTCAAAGACTTGAATCCCCTTTGTTTTTGAATTCACGGGATGATCTTGAGTCTTTTTTTGAACCCGACAAGAACAGTTTTAATCAGACTTCATTTTACATACAACAAAGAAAACAGCGCGATATCCTGGTTGACGCCAATA
>CBDUAY010000174.1:0-4743 GCA_965365245.1 uncultured Flavobacteriaceae bacterium
GCTTCGGGAATTGCATAAACCGTGCCCTTTCTGTTGACGAGCTTCACCTGAAGAAAGTAGGTCAGCACTGGCTTGAAATCAAAATCGCTGTCAAGTACGGCATAGCTTTCGGGTGCCTCCGGGAGACCAAGGCTTTTTCTCAGCCAGGGAATGAAATAGTAGGTGCAGCTCACACAGGTAGAAACCGGGTTGCCCGGATACGCAAAAACGGTCACACCTCCTCTTTTGCCAAACCAGAAGGGTTTGCCCGGACGTTGCCGAACCCTGTGGAAAAGTTTCTTCACCCCAAGTTCGTCAAGGATTTGAGGCAAATAGTCAAATTTCCCTTTGCTGACAGCACCGCTGAACATCAAAACATCATAGTTCGACAATAGCTCGCTGATTTTTTCCTTCAATTGAACCGGATCATCTGTGAGATGAAAGAGGTCCGGATGAATCCCGAGAGGTTCGATCAACGCTGTCAGAGAGTGAACGTTGCTCGTTCGAATCTGGTGCGGAAGCGGGGTCTGATCCACGTCAACCAGTTCATCACCTGTGGAAACAATAGCAGTTCTTGGAAGCTTAGCGACCCGGACCTCAGGGACCCCTACAGTCGCCAACACTCCGATTTCTGCCGGACTTATCAGCCGATTCTCTTCAACCAGAAGCTCATTTTTCTTCCGATCAAGGCCTTTCAAATGCACATTTTGCATAGAAATGACAGTCTCGACATTCACAGTGGCAAACTCATTTTCAATGGAAATCATTTCATAAGGCACAACGACGTCGGCATTGACCGGCAAGACCCCTCCTGTCATTACTTCGAGACAGGCATCCGGGGAGCTCAGTTCGAGTTGCGGGCTTCCTGCAGCCTGAATTCCCTCAATCCTGAACTTACGTCTTCCTGCATCAAAGGCCTCGTAACGTATGGCGATACCGTCCATGCTGACGCGATTGAAAGGAGGCAGGTCGCGATCCGCGCGAATAGGTTCTTTCAAAACACGACCAAGAGATTCCTCCAAAGCGACGGATTCCACCCCAAAATCTTCAGTGGAATCCAGAATGATTTCAAGGGCATCTTCTACTTTGATCAGTTGAGTTTTTTTCAAGACTGTAAATGTTTTTTGTCAAAAGGTTTTTAACCACCAATGGTCGACATGCTCTCAGAAACACCTCCAACTGTTCGGTTGGCCTCAGCTTCAAAACCGTTTCTGGGCTTCTTGCTGATCGTTTCGATAAAGATCTGTTTGAGCTCATCATCACTGGCACCTGAACGCAATATGGGTTTCAAATCGAAAACGCCATCATCAAAAAGACAATTCTTAAATAAGCCGGTCGCCGTTATTCGGATCCGATTGCAGTCGTTGCAGATGGTTCGGGTGAAGGCCGGTATGATTCCAAAAGTTCCTTTGTACCCGTCAACCCGGTAGTTTCTCGAGGTAGAAGACTTACCCGAAGCCACCGACTCGAAGGAATCAAAAGTCTCGGCAATATGATCAAGGATTCTATTGAAGTCCCAGTTTTCCTTTACTTGTCTCTGGCCCTTGCCGTTGAAAGGCATTTCTTCGATGAATCTTACAGCAATGTCTTCCTTTTCTGTCAATTTGATGAAGTCAACGATTTCATCCGTGTTGAAACCGGATTGAACCACAACGTTCAGTTTGAGCTGCAAGCTGCTTTTGAGCAGTTCCAGGTAGGCCTCCCAAACCCTTGCGAATTGATCCCTTCGGGTAATCCTAAGAAACTTCTTAGGCTGTAAACTGTCAATGCTCAAATTGATGGACTTGACCTTCAATTTTTCAAGGGTAGAAATGTGATCTTTGACCAGTGCCCCATTTGTGGTAATGTTTATCTGGTCCAGCCGGTCATTGTGAGACAGAGATTTTACCAGACTAATAAAATCTTTTCTTACAAAGGGCTCACCTCCCGTAAGACGAATTTTATCGACACCCAGCTCACTAAGTACCCGGGTAATCCTGTACATCTCTTTAAAGGTCAGAAGTTCCTGGCGAGGAACAATGTCAATCCCTTTTTCTGGCATGCAATACTGGCACCGCAGGTTGCACCTGTCGGTAACCGCAAGCCTCAGGTAGCTTATCTGCCTGCCAAATGGATCTACGAGTGTGTTCATGAGTTTGCCCTAAGCGAAGCGTAAAAATACAAAAAGGATGCCAATCAGTGAGGAAGTTTGTGTTTTAAAGCGTGATATAGAAAGGCTCCCAGGTGCGCTCCGAAGAGAACCACGAGAATTGCAACAACGCCTTTGCCAAGCAAAATGTACATGGGGCCCGGGCAGGCACCTCCAAGGGCCCAGCCCAAACCAAAGATGATTCCACCAATCAGGTTTCGGGGAATTCCTTTTTTCTTCGGCTCTAAATAAACGGGATCTCCTTTTATGGTCTTTAGGGTTTCATTCTTGAAAAAATAGATGACGACGATACCAATCGCCACTGCAGAGCCAATCACCCCAAACATGTGAAAGGATTGGAGCTTGAACATCTCATAGATTCTGAACCACGAGATGACTTCAGCTTTGCTTAGCGTTATGCCGAACAGGACACCGACCAATAAGAATTTGATGTATTTCATTTCAAATCAACATTAAAACAATAGCGGCAAAATAAACCAGGTCATGACCAGTCCTCCGATGAAAAAACCGGCTACAGCGATAAATGACTCCATCGAAAGGCTGCTGAGCCCCACGATTCCGTGTCCTGAGGTGCACCCACCCGCATAGCGCGATCCAAATCCAACAAGGAGCCCTGCAACCAGGAGAATAATAAACCCCTTTGGCGTCAATAGCGCTTCTACAGAGAAGATCTCATCCGGCAGATAGGTAGAGCCCGCATCCGCAATTCCGATTTCAGCGAGGTCGCTCACGGTCTTGGGATTGATGGCGACCGTTTGATCCGGCGTCAGCCATTGTTCAGAGATGAATCCACCGAGAATGAGTCCAACCACGAAGGTCAGGTTCCAGATGTTTTTTCTCCAGTCAAATTTGAAAAAGTCAACGAACTTTCCGGCTCCCCCTATTGAACAAACTGTTTCAAGATTTGAGGAGACACCGAATTTTTTGCCAAAAAAGAACATGAGGAACATGCAGAGCGCGATAATCGGTCCTGCTACATACCAAGCCCATGGCTGTAAAATAAAGTCTAACATAGAATCAGGTGTCTGGTAAAAGTAGTCGATTTACATGATCCAAGTGTAACAAATGTTACAGCTTAGAAATCGACCACTTCGATTTTATTTCGGTAGAGTTTTATCTTCCCTTCGTTTTCCAATTGTTTCAGCAGCCTCGATATCACGACTCTCGATGTATTGAGGTCAACGGCAATTTCCTGGTGCGTTGTATTGAGGGTGGTACTCCTCATGATCTGCACCTTGTCGGTCAAATACTTGAACAACCTCTGATCCATCTTCATGAAAGCCAGGGTGTCGATTGCCTCCAGCATTTCGTTGAGACGAATGTTGTAGCTGTCAATTACAAAACTCCTCCAAGACGGGTATTTTACCATCCATTCCTCAAGCTTCTCCACTGGAATGAAAATGATTTCTGAATCTTTTTCTGCGACCCCACGAACCTTGCTTTTGCTGCTTTGCAATCCACTTCCGAAGGTAATGGTGCAGGTATCTCCTCTTTCGAGGAAGTAGAGAACAATTTCCTCCCCGGCTTTAGTTTCACGGCTGATTTTTATGGCCCCGGTCAGCATCAGTGGAATCTGGTGAAACTGATCCCCGATGTCAAGCAGGAGCTCATTCTCTTTCACGAATCTGTATGTGCCTACCTCGGCTATTTCGTCCAGGAGCTCCTGTTCGAAAACCACGTTGTAATATTCTTCAAGTTTTTCTTTGATCATGGATCTTTTGTTTTGCGGTCACAAGGTATGAAATATATCATATTCTTTGATCGAGATAGTCTACGATGATTTGTGTGGCTCCTGTGTTCTCAGAGATGAATCTGCGACAGATGTCGCCTGTCTTCTCCCTGAATTGCCGGTCTGAGAGAAGAATCGAAAGTTTACTTTCAAAGGAGCCTGCATCCTCAGCCACGAGGCATCCTTTGCTCTCCACGAGATCTACTGCTTCCTGGTATTTGTCATATACCGGACCTATGAGAACAGGAGCCCCGAAGACGGCAGGTTCCAAAACATTGTGAACCCCTTCGCGATCAAAACCACCGCCAACATAGGAGACGTCAGCATAGCTGTAGATCTTTGTCAAAAGCCCGATCGTGTCTATTATGAATACTTTGACGTCTTTGTTGGGAACACCTTCTGAATAGAGCATGCTCTTTCTATTGATGCTTTTTTTGAGCTTGCCGAATCTCTCGGGGTCCATTTGATGAGGCGCAATGATAAACACCACCTCATCGAATTTACACTCATTGATAAAGCTGGTTAACAGTTCCTCGTCTTTGGGCCAGGTGCTTCCAGCTACGACGGTCGTGCTGCCCGCTGTCAAATCTTCCAGAAATGTTAGATCGTTGTCCTGTTCAAGTAGCGAATAGACCCTGTCAAAGCGAGTATCACCGCTCAGAGTTGCTTGTCGAATTCCTATTGATTCAAGGAGCGACAGAGACTGCATGTTCTGAACGAAAAAATGAGAAAAACCATGCAGTAGTTTTCTCATCCAGCCACCATAGGGTTTGAAGAAAATCTGGTCTTCCCTGAAAATCCCTGATATCAGATAGGTAGGGACGCCTTGGGTCTTCATCTCTCTCAATAGATTCGGCCAAAACTCGTATTTCACAAATACAGCAAG
>CBDUAY010000175.1:0-4733 GCA_965365245.1 uncultured Flavobacteriaceae bacterium
TAGGGCCCAATGGAGCCGGAAAGACCACCTTTATCCGCATTATCAATCAGATCACGATGCCGGATGAAGGAGAGGTGCTTTTCGACGGCAGAAAGCTCCTCCCTGAGGATGTCCACCAAATTGGATACCTGCCGGAGGAAAGAGGACTTTACAAAAGGATGAAGGTAGGGGAGCAGGCTTTGTATCTGGCCCAGCTCAAAGGGATGTCGAAGAACGATGCCAGAACAAAACTCAAAGAGTGGTTCGAGAAGTTCGACATCGGGCCCTGGTGGAATAAAAAGGTGGAAGAGCTATCCAAGGGCATGGCCCAGAAAGTTCAATTCATAATTACCGTGCTGCATGAGCCAAAGCTGTTGATCTTCGATGAGCCGTTCAGCGGTTTTGATCCGATCAACGCGAACCTTATAAAAGATGAGATTCTCAATCTGAAAAAAGAAGGCTCTTCAATCATCTTCTCGACTCACCGCATGGAGTCTGTCGAAGAGCTGTGTGAATACATTGCCCTGATACACGAGTCGAACAAGGTTTTGGATGGCCGGCTTCTGGATATCAAGAAGCAGTTCAAGACGAACACTTTTGAAGTTGGGCTTGTCACCGATCATAAAGAGAGCCTGATGAGTGATTTGAAAGAGCGGTTCGAGGTGAATGAAGCTGATTTCAAATCCCTTGAAGATGACCTGAAATTGAATATCAAACTGGCAAACGGGGAGACTTCCACCGACCTGATTCGCTATCTGAATAACAAAGCCGCTATAAATCACTATATGGAGCTGATTCCCAGTGCAAATGACATTTTCATTCAAGCGGTAAACAGTAACTCCAAGATTCCGCAGCCAAACGCATTATGAAAAAACTTCTTTTGATCATAGAACGGGAATTTCTGTCGAAGGTGAGAAATCGCACCTTTATTATAATGACCTTTCTCAGCCCCGTGCTCATGGTGGGAATGATCGCCCTGGTTGCTTTTTTGACCAAGAGCAGCATTGAGAAAAATACCTCGGTAGCCTATGTCGATGCTTCCGGGCTGTTTTCTCCTGATGACTTTGACAGCAAAACGATTGATTTTGAAAACATGACGGAGATTGGCTTTGACAAAGCGAAAATCATCGTCCAGGAATCATCTCACGAAGGCCTTCTTTTCATACCTCAAGGTGATTCCATAGATGTCATTGCAGAGGGTATTCAATTTTTTTCAGAGGAATCTCCAAGCATGATCACCGTGGGTGAAGTGGAGAATATTTTGCGCACCAAGCTCGAAAGTGAGAAGATGATGCAGTCGGGCATTGACCTGGACAAGCTCGACGCTTCGAGGGTGAAGCTTGACATTAAGCTATCCAATTTCATAGGGATCAAGTCGTCGAAGCTGATCAACGGCATTCGAATTGCGATCGGAATGGGATCGGGGTATCTGATCATGATGTTTATCCTGATTTACGGCGCCATGGTCATGCGGAGCGTGATCGAAGAAAAGACAAGCCGCATTATCGAGGTGATCATTTCCTCGGTCAAGCCTTTTCAACTCATGTTGGGTAAGATCTTTGGAACAGCTGCAGCCGGATTGACCCAGTTTTTGATCTGGGGCCTTTTGATCGCCCTGATCTTTGTAGGAAGCTCGTATTTCTTTGGGGTTGATCTAAGCGAGGCATCCAATGCGAATCCCAATATGGCCGTTCAACAAATGGACGCCCAGATGGAGGCGATTTCACAGGATGAGAAACAGACTTTGTTCACAGAGCTTCTGAACCTTCCTCTTCTGAGCATGTTCGTGTATTTCATTCTTTACTTCTTGCTGGGATACTTGCTCTACAGTTCCCTGTATGCCGCCATCGGAGCAGCGGTAGACAATGAAACGGATACGCAACAGTTCATGCTTCCGGTTCTACTTCCGTTAATGCTTGGGGTTTACATTGGTTTCGCAACGGTAATCAATGATCCTCACGGCACTGTCGCGACGGTTTTCTCGATGATTCCTTTTACCTCACCGATCGTCATGCTGATGCGCATCCCGTTTGGTGTGCCCTGGTACCAGATTATGATTTCACTTTTCCTGCTGCTTCTGACTTTTTTTCTTGTCGTCTGGATTGCGGCGAAAATCTACAGGGTGGGAATACTGATGTACGGGAAAAAGACCAATTACAAGGAATTGATGAAATGGATCCGATACTGATCTGAAAAAAAATATCATGCCAAGAATACTGATTATAGAAGACGAGGATGCTATCCGAAGGGTATTGTCGAAGATTATCCTGAATGAGGACGGCACAATGATTGTCGACGAGGCCAAAGATGGCGCGGAGGGCTTCGAGATGATTCAAAAAGCAGAATACGATCTCGTATTGTGCGACATCAAGATGCCCAAGATGGATGGGGTAGAGGTGCTTCAAAAGGTTCAGGAGACGAAACCTGAGACTCCCTTTATCATGATTTCCGGGCACGGAGAACTCGAAACAGCTGTTGAGACCATGCGCCTGGGAGCCTATGATTACATTTCAAAGCCCCCGGACCTCAACAGGCTTCTCAATGCCATTCGGAACGCGCTTGACAAGAAGAGTTTGATTGTTGAGAACAAGAGACTGAAAAAGAAGGTCGACAAGAATTACGAGATGATTGGCCAGGGAGAGGCAATTTTAAAGATCAAAGAAATCATTGACAAAGTCGCTCCAACCGAAGCCCGAGTGCTGATCACAGGAGACAACGGAACCGGAAAGGAGCTAGTTGCCCATTGGATTCACCAGAAGAGCGAGAGATCCAACAAACCCATGGTGGAAGTGAATTGCGCGGCGATCCCCTCTGAGCTTATAGAGAGTGAGCTGTTCGGTCACATGAAAGGCTCTTTTACGGGTGCAAGCAAGGACAGAGCGGGAAAGTTCGAAGCAGCCAACGGAGGGACCATTTTTCTCGATGAAGTTGGCGACATGAGCCTTTCGGCCCAGGCCAAGGTGCTTCGCGCCCTGCAGGAGAACAAGATCAACCGGGTGGGCAGCGACAAGGACATCAAAGTGGACGTACGGGTTGTCGCAGCTACGAACAAAGACCTGAAAAAAGAAATTGAAAAGGGGAAATTCAGGGAAGACCTCTATCACAGGCTTGCTGTTATTCTCATTCACGTCCCGTCTCTTGATGAGAGGAAAGAAGACATTCCTGAGCTGGTTTCCCATTTCTGCAACCTGATAGCAGAAAGCCAGGGGTCCAGCACCAAGAAATTCTCGAAAGAAGCCCTGACCCAGTTGCAGAAGTACGATTGGACCGGAAACATTCGAGAACTGAGAAATGTAGTTGAGCGTTTGCTCATCCTTGGAGGGGAATCGATTTCGAAGGAAGACGTTCTCAATTTTGCCGGCAAATAGTCAGCCAGGTCAGTTACCCTGACGATTTGGCCCTCCTCTTCGCTTGAATTCAGAGAGCAACCGTCTGTTGAAATCTGCTTCAGCTTTGTAGAGTACGAGAAGTTTTTTAGGGGACAGGACCTTTTCAAGTGCCCGGTATAAGGCTTTTTTGGTCTTGAGCACTTCGGATTCATTCTCGAAGAGGCTTTCTAGGAACTCTGACGCTTCTTTATCTGAAAGTGCCTCCGGTCCGCCCATGGAAGCCATTTTATCCCGCTCAGCTTTGCGCTTCTCAATTCGGAGCTCAAATATCTTTTTTTCGTATTCATTGTAAATAGGCCAAAATTTTTCAGCCTCGGAAGGACTCAGGTCCAGTTCCTGGGTCAGATAGCCCGTTTTGAAGGCTTTCACTCTCTCGTGTTGACCTCTGCCTTGGGACCACGCCGCCATGCTGAGACATAAAACGAGTCCAAATATTAAAATTCTTTTCATAATGTCAATTTTCATAAAGGATTTGATCAAGCTCTATTTCGTTTAAATACGCATTCAACTCTTCATTGCTGATAGTCGGTGCATTCAGTTCAACATCCGGATAAGCTTCCGCAATATCGTATGCATTAAATTCGGCCATGTCAGATTCGATCCAGGAGCTTATTTCTGCCTGTTCCAGATCTTGCCACTCAAGGGATGATTCATTTGGGCTGTTGTATTTCACTCCAAAAAACAGCAGGATTGAGGCAGCGGCGGTCATCCACATCAATTTTTTGAGGTCAGGCTTGTTGAGATTGAATACCCGTTTGCGTTCGGGTTCTGCCTTTTGTCCAAAATCTGAAGGAAGTTTCACTTCGAAATCTTCAAAATATCCCTCAGGAACTCTAAACCCTTTTTTTGAATTCCCTTTCAATCGGTTTGTCAATCTGAGGTCCAAAGACTCAAAATAATCCTCAGGAACTTTGAACCCTTTTCTATTTTCATCCATTTCTTTCATCCTTCGGCATTTTTCAATATTCGCTCTTCAATTTTCTTTCTGGCATGATGATAAGAGGCTTTCAGGGAACCCACAGAGGTTCCGAGAAGCTCCGACATTTCTTCGTATTTCATGTCCTGAAAATATTTCATTCGAAATACCATCTGCTGTCTCTCGGGCAAAGTGACTATGGCCTCTTGTAAACTCAACTCCAATTCATCCCCATCAAAATAGGGATCACTCTTCAGATTGCGGATGCGTTCCTGTTGGACAAGCTCAAGGCTCATGTTCGTTTTTTTCGCAGCTGATTTGAGAAAACTCAATGACTCATTGGTCGCAATTCGGAACATCCAGGTATAGAGCGCGCTGTCAGCTCTGAATTTACCTATGTTTCTGAAGACCTTGATGAAGGTGTTCTGAAGAACATCATCGGCAT
This sequence comes from uncultured Flavobacteriaceae bacterium, assembly GCA_965365245.1. Taxonomy (GTDB): domain Bacteria; phylum Bacteroidota; class Bacteroidia; order Flavobacteriales; family Flavobacteriaceae; genus Lutimonas. The sequence goes on from CBDUAY010000175.1 coordinate 4,730, forward strand.
CGTC